>NZ_JAZQNX010000009.1:0-28823 GCF_045627565.1 Lelliottia sp.
CTCACCGTTGCGAGGTGGCGTATATTACGCTTTCCTCTTTCAGAGTCAATCCTTTATTTCAGGTTTTTTCTCTTCAACCGAACCGGCTGTTTGTGTGAAGTGATTCACATCCGCCGTGTCGATGGAGGCGCATTATAGGGAGTTCTTGAGCGTCCGCAATACTTAAATGACAGAAAAATGACTGACTGCTGCATTCCACAGCAAAACCCCGCCTTATACCTGTTTTCACACAGACTTATCCACAATGCTGCGAAAATTTGAAAATTCGCGAGCGTTGCGCAAACGTTTTCGTTAAAATGCACGCGCTAAACAAGGATGCCCCGTTAGGGGTGTTAGATGAGTTTTTTGCGAAGAATTCATCTAACACTCTCTGTCATCGTGAAATCCAGGGGATTTACCATGCAACAACGTCGTCCAGTCCGCCGCGCCCTGCTCAGTGTTTCTGACAAAGCCGGTATCATCGAATTCGCTCAGGCACTTTCTGCACGCGGTGTAGAGCTGCTATCCACCGGCGGCACCGCTCGCCTGTTAGCAGATAAAGGTCTGCCGGTAACCGAAGTGTCCGATTACACCGGTTTCCCGGAAATGATGGATGGACGCGTAAAGACCCTGCATCCGAAAGTACACGGCGGCATTCTTGGTCGTCGCGGCCAGGACGACGGCATCATGGAACAACACGACATCGCCCCGATCGATATGGTGGTCGTTAACCTTTATCCGTTCGCCCAAACCGTCGCCCGCGAAAACTGCTCACTGGAAGACGCCGTTGAGAACATTGATATCGGTGGCCCGACCATGGTGCGCTCCGCGGCGAAGAACCATAAAGATGTTGCCATCGTAGTAAAGAGCAGTGACTACGACGTCATTATTAAAGAAATGGATGCCAACGAAGGTTCTCTTCTGCTGGCGACCCGTTTCGACCTCGCCATCAAAGCGTTTGAACACACCGCCGCTTACGACAGCATGATCGCCAACTACTTTGGTAGCCTGGTTCCGGCCTATCACGGCGAAAGCAACGAACCTTCTGGTCGTTTCCCGCGTACCCTCAATCTGAACTTTATTAAGAAGCAGGATATGCGTTACGGCGAAAACAGCCACCAGAACGCTGCCTTCTATATAGAAGAAGAAATTAAAGAGGCGTCCGTCGCCACCGCTCAACAGGTTCAAGGCAAAGCGCTCTCTTATAACAACATCGCTGATACCGACGCGGCACTGGAGTGCGTGAAAGAGTTCAGCGAGCCGGCATGCGTCATCGTGAAACATGCCAATCCGTGTGGCGTTGCCGTCAGCACTTCTATTCTTGAAGCCTACGACCGGGCTTACAAAACCGATCCGACGTCCGCGTTCGGCGGCATTATCGCGTTTAACCGTGAACTTGATGCCGCGACGGCACAGGCAATCATCTCCCGTCAGTTTGTCGAAGTGATCATCGCGCCTTCCGCAACAGAAGAAGCCCTGAAAATCACCGCGGCCAAACAAAACGTTCGCGTGCTGGTTTGTGGTCAGTGGGCTGAACGCGTTCCAGGTCTGGATTTCAAACGTGTTAATGGCGGCCTGCTGGTTCAGGATCGCGATTTGGGCATGGTGACCGCGTGCGACCTGCGTGTCGTGACTCAACGTCAGCCAACCGAACAAGAACTGCGTGACGCGCTGTTCTGCTGGAAGGTCGCCAAATTTGTTAAATCCAACGCGATTGTGTATTCGAAAGAGAATATGACGATCGGCATAGGCGCAGGCCAGATGAGCCGCGTCTACTCTGCCAAAATCGCCGGTATTAAAGCCAGCGATGAAGGCCTGGAAGTAAAAGGCTCCGCAATGGCATCTGACGCCTTCTTCCCGTTCCGCGATGGTATTGATGCAGCCGCCGCCGTTGGCGTGACCTGTGTTATCCAGCCAGGCGGATCCATTCGTGATGACGAAGTCATCGCCGCCGCTGACGAACACGGCATCGCCATGATCTTCACCGACATGCGCCACTTCCGCCATTAATCCCGGAGTCAAGAATGAAAGTATTAGTCATTGGTAACGGCGGGCGCGAGCACGCTCTGGCATGGAAAGCAGCGCAGTCGCCGCGGGTAAGCACCGTTTTTGTCGCGCCGGGTAACGCCGGTACGGCACTGGAACCCACTCTGCAGAATGTGGCTATCGGCGTGACCGATATTCCGGCGCTGCTGAGCTTTGCCCAGAGCGAGAAAATCGACCTGACCATCGTCGGCCCGGAAGCGCCGTTGGTGATTGGCGTTGTGGATGCCTTCCGCGCGGCGGGCCTGACAATCTTTGGTCCAACCGAAGGCGCTGCACAGCTGGAAGGCTCAAAAGCCTTCACCAAAGATTTCCTCGCGCGTCATAAAATCCCGACGGGCGAATATCAGAACTTCACTGAAGTTGAACCTGCGCTGGCTTATTTGCGTGAAAAAGGTGCACCGATCGTCATTAAAGCCGACGGTCTTGCGGCCGGTAAAGGCGTTATCGTCGCGATGACGCTCGAAGAAGCCGAAGCCGCGGTTCAGGATATGCTGGCGGGCAACGCTTTTGGCGATGCGGGTCATCGTATCGTGATTGAAGAGTTCCTCGACGGTGAAGAGGCCAGCTTTATTGTCATGGTTGACGGCGAGCACGTTATGCCGATGGCCACCAGCCAGGATCACAAACGCGTTGGCGATGCGGATACCGGGCCGAATACCGGCGGAATGGGCGCTTACTCTCCGGCGCCGGTTGTGACTGATGAAGTCCACCATCGCACCATGGACCGCATCATCTGGCCAACCGTCAAAGGCATGGCAGCAGAAGGCAATACCTACACCGGTTTCCTGTACGCCGGTCTGATGATCGACAAGCAGGGCAATCCAAAAGTTATCGAATTCAACTGCCGCTTCGGTGACCCAGAAACTCAGCCAATCATGCTGCGCATGAAGTCCGATCTGGTTGAACTGTGTCTGGCAGCATGCGAAGGCAAGCTGGATGAGAAAACATCCGAGTGGGACGATCGCGCTTCTCTGGGCGTGGTGATTGCTGCGGGCGGTTATCCGGGTGATTACCGCAACGGTGACGAGATCCACGGCCTGCCGCTGGAAGACGTCGATGGCGGTAAAGTGTTCCACGCCGGGACGAAACTCGCAGACGACGATCGCGTATTGACCAATGGCGGGCGCGTACTGTGCGCAACGGCGCTGGGAAATACGGTTGCTGAAGCGCAGAAACGCGCGTATGCACTGATGGCTGATATTCACTGGGACGGCAGCTTTAGCCGCAGCGATATTGGTTACCGTGCTATTGCACGCGAGCAAGGCGAGTAATTCACATTGACCCTCTCCGTCTGGAGGGGGTTTTCAATCAGAAGTTTTTTTCTGTCGGCTGCCAGGTACAAAAATCTTCATTTGCCACCAGCAACAGCTGCGACCCTTCGGATGCTTCAAGCCAGGCCACACTCACTTCCATTGACGAATGACGTTGGCGTCTTTCGATACGCTCCCTTGCCCACGCGTCTAAATCAGGTTTGATCGTTTGACTTTCACAGGTGGTCACCGTGCCATCGGCATGCCAGCGCCCCTGACGCAGCACAACGCGTCCCTGACGCAGCGCATCGCTGGTCTGGCGGATTTGTTCGGCGCGATAGCGGTATAAGGCGATTTGATCGCTTGAGAGCTGCTGTTTTTGACCGTCAACTTCGCGCTGCATAAAGCTCAGCTCGCCGCGACCATCAAACCGGACACGAATGTGTTCAGGCGTTTTACTGTAGATATTGAGTTCAATCAGCGACAGCGCATCATCCTGCCAGCGGTATTCCGCTGTAGAGGTGTTACCCTTGTGCCACGGACTGAATGCAGAAAGGAGATGGACTTCACCATTGACGTCTTTACGCCAGATTCGCACCGCACCCTGATCGGCCGCGTATCCACTCGCGGTGAATGGCGGCAGAGCGGAATCATGACTGCAGGCCGAAAGCAACAGCACGCCTGCCAGCGCCAACGTTGAGCGCCAGACAGACAAAAGGGGCGAAACCGCCCCCTTGTTAAAACTGTTCACTGCCACGCGGCTTACTTAACTGCGTCTTTCAGTGCTTTACCAGAAACAAATGCTGGTACGTTAGCAGCAGCAATTTTGATTTCTTTACCGGTCTGCGGGTTGCGGCCAGTACGCTCAGCGCGGTGGTTCACTTTGAAGGTACCGAAACCAACCAGTTGTACAGCATCGCCTTCTTTCAGAGACTCAGTAATAGCAGCCAGGGTGGATTCCAGTGCAGCTTTAGCCTGCACTTTAGACAGATCAGCCTTGTCCGCAATTACATCAATCAGTTGAGTCTTGTTCATAAGTTATCCTTTCAATGTGTTTATCGCTTGCTAAGCATCGAGTGCGACGAAAATGCCAAAAAAGCACTCTCCTGCATACACGCACCGATAGCCACTTTTTTTCGCCCCCCAAATGTAGACCAGACGGGGGGCAGAAGGGAAGAGTAGAGGTGCGACAAAACAGGCGTTAAATCACGTTTTATTGTCTCACTGGTTAAAAATTATACCAATATTACTCTCACCCGCCTCGCGTAAGTCCGCGCGCAGGCCTTTTATCAGTTCAATATCGCGTTCTTCGCACTCGGCCAAAAGTCGGAATATTTCCCACTGAATGTCCCATTCTTGCTCAACTGCCGGGTTCACTCTCAGCTCTTCGTCGGTCATTTCACGACCTTCTTGCGTCATTTCCAGCATCGCAACGGTGGTAATCGACGCCTTACTCACTTCGATGGCATGCTCCAGAGTTTCACCGCTTAAACGCGAATGCACCAGTTCACTCAATGCCACGCAGGCGTCGATCGCCGGATAGACACCATACATATCGTAGTCATCCGCCGACGGGATCGCCTCTTCCAGCTTTTCGAGCTGAGAGTCAAAGTTCACCTTCGCGTCTTTAACCGTCAGTGTTTCCCAAATCAGGTCAAGAATACGGCGATAAATCTGGCCTTCACCAAATTCGGTTTCCTTGCAGAACGTCGCATAATTGGGATACATACGCTCGCACAGGCAAGCCATAAAGGTGACGTGCTGCCAGCTTTCCAGCTTCTCAAGGCGCAGATGAATCGGGTTTTGTAACATGATGATGTCTCGAATCGGAAATTAGCGGCAGTTTACCTGAATCAAGGTTGAATTTCCTGCCAACGAATAAAAGCCGGGCGCGCCGATGCAACCGCATCAGCCCAGCGTGTCGGCTCTGGTAAACGGTAACCTTTCATACAACGCTGCACCCACGCCAGGGCACTGTCCGTGCTCACGCGGTGCCCAGTCGCAACGAACAGCGGATTGCATCGCGCTTTGCTGCGCCAGACCCACGCCAGCTGCTCGCCTTTATCCATCAACGGTGCCAGCGCGCCCGGCTCAGCGGAAAGGGGTTCAAATTTCCCACACAGGCGCTTTTTCGCCACGCCAATTGTTGGGACATCCACCAGCAAACCAAAATGGCTGGCGACGCCCAGACGACGCGGGTGGGAGATCCCATGACCATCCACAAACAGCAGATCGGGTTTTTGCGAGAGTTGTTCCCACGCTGCCAGCAGCGCGGGATATTCACGAAAGGAGAGAAAGCCCGGAATGTACGGCATGGTGGTGGCGATTCGCGCCACCTTATATTCAACCAGTTCCAGCGATGGATACTTCAACAGCACCATCGCTGCCCGCGTCACCTCACCACCCTGTTCAAATCCAACGTCGGCACCGGCGATCAGCTGCGGCGGATCCTTATCCAGACGATCCTCAAGGATCACTGACGAGGCAAGTTCGATTTGCTGGGCGCGTAACGACGCGAGATCCATAACAACTCCTTACAGATGATACTGGGCAGAATGTCGGTGCACCGCCTCCACAAACGCGCCAGCGTGCTCTGGCGGTACATCCTGATGAATACCGTGGCCCAGGTTGAAGACGTGGCCTTCGCCCTGGCCGAAACTTGCAAGTATAGACGCTACCTCTTCTTCGATACGTGCAGGCTGCGCGTAAAGCATAGACGGGTCCATGTTGCCCTGCAGCGCGACGGTATCGCCCACGCGACGACGTGCATCGGCAATATCGGTGGTCCAGTCAAGGCCCAGCGCATCACAACCGGTGGCCGCCATCGCTTCGAGCCATTGTCCGCCGCCTTTGGTGAACAGCGTTACCGGCACACGACGACCTTCGTTTTCACGCAGCAGGCCATCGATAATTTTGTGCATGTAGTAGAGAGAGAACTGCTGATAATCACGTCCTGTGAGCACGCCGCCCCAGGTATCGAAGATCATCACCGACTGCGCGCCCGCTTTAATCTGCGCATTGAGATACAGCGTAACGCTTTTCGCCAGCTTATCCAGCAACGCGTGCAGGGCCATCGGCTCGGCATACATCATCTTTTTGATGACGGTAAAGGCTTTGCTGCTACCGCCTTCGACCATATAGGTCGCCAGCGTCCACGGGCTACCGGAAAAACCAATCAACGGCACTTCGCCTTTCAGCTCGCGGCGAATGGTACGCACCGCGTTCATCACGTAACCCAGTTCACCTTCTGGATCCGGAATCGGCAGCTTATCAATATCGGCTTTGCTCTTGATCGGCGAGGCAAAGCGCGGGCCTTCGCCCGTTTCGAAATACAAACCAAGACCCATCGCATCCGGGATGGTCAGGATGTCTGAAAAAAGGATCGCCGCATCAAGCGGGAAACGGCGCAGCGGCTGAAGCGTCACTTCACAGGCCAGCTCTGCGTTTTTACACAGCGACATAAAATCGCCCGCCTGCGCTCGCGTCGCTTTATATTCCGGAAGATAGCGGCCTGCCTGGCGCATCATCCACACCGGGGTGACATCAACGGGTTGGCGCAGCAGCGCACGCAGATAACGATCGTTCTTCAGTTCGGTCATTTTGCAGGTTCCTTAAGCATCTTGCCGCTAGTGTATCACGTCATTCAGACTTCATAGTCGGCCCGACACATTGCCACGGTATCTTCAATCAGCCGACGCGCCACGGTGCCCGGTGGCGGTAACAGTGGTAAATCGTCATAGCGATACCAGTTTGCTTCCAGCAGCTCTTTCGGGTCGATAACGATGTCGCCGCTGTCATAGTCAGCCATAAAGGCCGTCATCAGTGACATTGGGAAAGGCCATGGCTGAGAGGTAACGTAACGCAGATTTTTGACTTTGATCCCGCTCTCTTCCATCACTTCACGCGCGACGGTTTGCTCCAGCGTTTCACCGACCTCGACAAATCCAGCCAATACCGTGTGAATACCGTTACGGTGGCGGACGTGCTGCGCCAGTAAAATCGAATCATCGCGACGAATAGCAACGATGATGCAGGGTGCAATTTGCGGGTAATAGCGCTCACGGCAGTGGCTGCACAGCAGCGCCCACTCGGTTTTGCTCGGATGCATGGCGTGACCGCAGTAGCCGCAGAACTTATGCGAGCGATAGAATTCGGCTAACTGCACACCGCGCCCGGCCAGCTGAAACAGGCCCGCATCAAGATCCATCACCTGACGCACCGATCCCATATCCTGACGGCGATTCTGCTGGATCAACCACACTGCATCGCCCTGCCATTCACCGATCTTTAATGCGGGTTGCCCCACAAGATCGAATTTCTCGGCATCGCCATGAGGTAACTCCCCTGCGGGCAACCATAATTTTTGTTCATGGCTGACGATCCACCAGCCACAATCTAATTTTTCAATTATACGATCCATATCTATTGCACTACCTTCGCTTCACAGGCATGTTGATAACAATATTCTTACAAATTTAGGCGGGCAGCTTTTAACCTTAACCTTGCGGAGTCAAACATGCTAAACCAGCTAGAAAGCCTGACAGAGCGCGTTGGAGGAAGTAATAAACTGGTCGATCGCTGGCTGCACGTGCGCAAACAATTGCTTGTTGCCTACTATAATCTGGTTGGCATTAAGCCTGGCAAAGAATCCTATATGCGCCTGAACGAAAAAGCGCTGGATAATTTCTGTCAGAGTCTGGTGGATTACCTTTCCGACGGCCATTTCAATATTTATGAACGTATTATCCGTGAAATGGAAGGGACGAATCCGTATTTAGCGGCGACAAAACTCTACCCGCAGCTGGAAGCAAACACCCAGCAGATTATGGATTATTACGACTCCACGCTCGAAAATGCGATCGACCAGGATAACTATCTGGAGTTTCAGCAGGCGCTGTCCGATCTCGGCGAAGCCCTGGAAGGACGCTTTACGCTGGAAGACAAGCTGATTGCCCTCGCGCTGGACAACAATTTAAAGGCCAGCAACGAAGATAACGTCGCGCGGCCAGCTTGAGTTATTCATCATTAACGCGTAGTTTACAAATATTCGCCCCTCTCACGAGGGGGTATTACACGAAATCATTCATGCTGCATCGCGGCGGAAACTGAGTGAATCCCCGGGAGCTTGCACCAGTAAGTGACCGGGGTGAATGAAGGCAGCCAATAACGAGGCAGCTTGAAGGATGGAGTGTAAATTTCTTGTCGGAGTGCCCAGAGCGTAAGCCGGGCTGAGACCGTTAATTCGGGATCCGCGGAACCTGATCAGGCTAATACCTGCGAAGGGAACAAGAGTCAATCTGCTGTTGTATCGCCTCTGGGCGATCACCTCTTGCTTCATCCGTCGTCTGACAAGCCACTTCCTTTACTATTTTGGAATGAGCTATGTCTGCAAAATTGACCCGCCGCGAACAGCGCGCACAAGCACAACACTTCATCGACACCCTGGAAGGCACCGCTTTCCCGAACTCGAAGCGTATCTACATTTCCGGCTCGCAGGCCGATATTCGCGTGCCGATGCGCGAAATCCAGCTTAGCCCTACGCTTCTCGGCGGCAGCAAAGAAAATCCGCAGTTTGAGGATAACGAAGCGGTGCCGGTATATGACACCTCCGGCCCCTATGGTGATACCGACGTTACCATCAACGTTCAGCAAGGGCTGGCAAAACTGCGGCAGACGTGGATTGACGCGCGTAATGACAGCGAAGCGCTCACCGTTCGCAGCTCCGCCTACACCAAAGAACGCCTCGCAGATGATGGTCTTGATGAACTGCGCTTTACCGGTCTGCTGACGCCAAAGCGGGCGAAATCAGGCAAATGTGTGACGCAGCTGCATTATGCTCGCCAGGGTATTGTGACCCCGGAAATGGAATTTATCGCCATTCGCGAAAATATGGGCCGTGAACGGATTCGCAGCGAAGTGCTGCGCCACCAGCATCCGGGCGAAGGTTTTGGCGCTCGTCTACCGGAGAACATCACACCGGAGTTTGTGCGTGACGAAGTGGCTGCCGGGCGCGCGATTATCCCTGCCAACATCAATCATCCGGAATCCGAGCCGATGATTATTGGCCGTAATTTCCTGGTAAAGGTCAACGCCAATATCGGCAACTCTGCCGTTACGTCATCCATCGAAGAAGAGGTCGAAAAGCTGGTCTGGTCTACACGCTGGGGGGCGGACACGGTCATGGACCTTTCGACCGG
The DNA here is from genome assembly GCF_045627565.1 of Lelliottia sp. Lineage (NCBI taxonomy): Bacteria > Pseudomonadati > Pseudomonadota > Gammaproteobacteria > Enterobacterales > Enterobacteriaceae > Lelliottia > Lelliottia sp. The sequence continues at coordinate 9,473 of NZ_JAZQNX010000009.1, forward strand.
GCGTTACATCCACGAAACCCGCGAGTGGATTTTGCGAAACAGCCCCGTTCCTATCGGAACCGTGCCGATCTATCAGGCGCTCGAGAAGGTCAACGGGATCGCGGAGGATCTGACCTGGGAAGCGTTCCGCGACACGTTACTTGAGCAGGCGGAACAAGGTGTCGATTACTTCACCATTCACGCGGGCGTGCTGCTGCGCTACGTGCCGATGACCGCTAAACGCCTTACCGGAATTGTCTCGCGTGGCGGCTCCATTATGGCGAAGTGGTGCCTATCCCATCATCAGGAAAATTTCCTCTACGAACACTTCCGCGAGATCTGCGAAATTTGCGCTGCCTATGACGTTTCTCTGTCGCTGGGCGACGGCCTGCGTCCTGGCTCCATCCGCGATGCCAACGATGAAGCGCAGTTTGCCGAGCTGCACACGCTCGGCGAACTGACCAAAATCGCCTGGGAGTATGACGTACAGGTGATGATCGAAGGCCCGGGCCATGTGCCTATGCAGATGATCCGCCGCAACATGACCGAAGAACTGGAGCACTGCCACGAGGCGCCGTTCTACACCCTCGGGCCATTGACCACCGATATTGCGCCAGGCTACGACCACTTCACCTCCGGGATTGGTGCGGCGATGATCGGCTGGTTCGGCTGCGCGATGCTCTGTTACGTCACGCCAAAAGAGCACTTAGGCCTGCCAAACAAAGAGGATGTGAAGCAGGGACTGATCACCTACAAGATTGCCGCTCACGCCGCCGACCTGGCGAAAGGCCATCCGGGCGCGCAAATCCGCGATAACGCCATGTCTAAAGCGCGTTTCGAATTTCGCTGGGAAGATCAGTTTAACCTGGCGCTCGACCCCTTCACCGCCCGCGCCTATCACGATGAAACCCTGCCGCAGGAGTCCGGCAAAGTGGCCCACTTCTGCTCCATGTGTGGGCCAAAATTCTGCTCGATGAAAATCAGTCAGGAAGTGCGCGATTACGCCGCGAAACAGGCTATCGAAGTGGGTATGGCCGATATGTCAGAAAACTTCCGCGCGAAAGGTGGCGAAATCTACCTTAAAAAGGAGAAGGCATAATGTATCAACCCGATTTTCCGCCCGTCCCCTTTCGCTTAGGTCTATACCCCGTCGTAAACAGCGTGGCGTGGGTTGAGCGGCTGCTTCAGGCTGGTGTGAAAACGCTCCAGCTACGCATCAAAGACAAACGCGATGAAGACGTTGAGCCCGACGTGGTAAATGCCATTGCGCTGGGACGCCGTTATGGCGCTCGCGTATTTATCAACGATTACTGGCAACTGGCGATTAAGCACCAGGCTTACGGCGTACATCTGGGTCAGGAAGACCTGGAGACAACCGATCTGAACGCTATCCGTGACGCTGGCCTGCGTCTGGGTGTATCGACACACGACGATATGGAGATCGACGTGGCGCTGGCGGTGCGCCCATCCTATATCGCGCTCGGGCATGTTTTTCCAACACAAACCAAGCAGATGCCTTCTGCTCCGCAGGGTCTTGAGCAACTGACGCGCCACATTGAACGTCTGGCTAATTATCCGACCGTCGCCATCGGCGGCATCAGCCTTGAACGTGTCCCTGCGGTACTGAAAACCGGCGTCGGGAGTGTAGCGGTGGTCAGCGCGATTACGCAGGCCGCCGACTGGCAGGCAGCCACAGCACAGTTATTGCAACTGGCAGGAGCGGGCGATGAATGACAGCGACTTTATGCGTTATAGCCGTCAGATCATGCTGGAAGATATCGCCATCGACGGACAACAAAAATTGCTCGCCAGCCGGGTGTTGATTATCGGCCTTGGCGGGCTAGGCGCACCGGCGGCGCAATATCTGACGGGGGCGGGTATTGGAACACTGGTCTTAGCCGACGATGACGATGTCCATTTGAGCAATTTACAACGGCAAACCCTGTTCACGATGGGCGATCTCGGCCAGCCAAAAGCACAGGTGACAAAGCAGCGGCTCGCCCAACTGAATCCGGATATTCAGCTTATCGCCTTACAGGAAAAGCTCGAAGGCGAAGTTCTTCGCCACGAAGTTGATCGTGCCGACGTAGTGCTGGATTGCACCGACAATATGACCGCACGTCAGGCGATCAACGCCGCTTGCCTTGCCCTCAATACGCCGCTGATTACCGCCAGCGCAGTCGGTTTTGGCGGGCAGCTCATGGTGCTGACGCCCCCGTGGACGCAAGGCTGTTATCGCTGCCTGTGGTCAGATGATGACGAGCCGCAGCGTAACTGCCGCACGGCAGGTATTCTCGGCCCGGTGGTCGGCGTGATGGGGACCCTGCAGGCGCTTGAGGCCATCAAGCTGCTGAGCGGTATGGAAACCCCACACAATACGCTGCGCCTTTTTGATGCCCGCGTCGGCGGCTGGCGTCAGTTGGCGTTGCAACGCGCCAGCGGATGTCGTGTCTGCGGGGGGCATCATGCGAATTCTGTTTAACGACGAACCGATGCAGTGTGTAGACGGGTTAACCGTCGCCACACTGCTTGACCAGTTGCAGCAGCTAAAACCTGGCGTGGCGCTGGCTCTCAATCAACAGATCCTGCCGCGTGAGCAGTGGGGACTTCAGCAGGTGCGCGACGGCGATCAGATCCTGCTTTTTCAGGTCATTGCGGGAGGCTGACATGTTATGTATTGCTGATAAAACCTTTGATTCTCATCTCTTTACCGGTACAGGAAAATTCGCCTCTCCACAGTTGATGGTGAGCGCCATCCGCGAGAGCGGCAGCCAACTGGTGACGCTGGCAATGAAGCGCGTGGATCTGCGCAATCATAACGATGCCATCCTTGCGCCACTGCTGGACGCCGGTGTGACGTTGCTACCCAATACGTCTGGTGCAAAGACCGCTGAAGAGGCGATTTTTGCCGCACACCTGGCGCGCGAGGCGCTGGGCACGAGCTGGTTGAAGCTGGAAATCCACCCGGATGCGCGCTGGTTGATGCCCGATCCTATCGAGACGCTGAAAGCCGCTGAGTTGCTGGTCAAACAGGGATTCACCGTTTTGCCTTACTGCGGTGCGGACCCCGTTCTGTGTAAACGCCTCGAAGAAGTGGGCTGCGCGGCGGTCATGCCGCTCGGCGCGCCTATCGGTTCAAACCAGGGGCTGGAAACCCGAGCGATGCTGGAAATCATTATCGAACAAGCCACCATTCCTGTGGTGGTCGATGCCGGTATCGGCGTGCCAAGCCACGCGGCACAAGCCCTGGAGATGGGAGCAGACGCGGTATTGGTTAATACAGCGATTGCCGTGGCGGACGATCCAGTGATGATGGCGCGCGCCTTCCGTCTGGCGGTGGAAGCGGGCGCATTGGCGCGGCAATCTGGCCCAGGGTCTCGCCGCACTCAGGCGCAGGCCAGCAGCCCGCTAACCGGGTTTCTGGAGGCGTATTCATGAGCACCTTTGTGGAACGTTGGCGGCAACTCAACTGGGATGATCTTCGCCTGCGCATCAACAGCAAAACCCCTGCAGATGTTGAACGTGCGCTGCATGCGCGTCATCCCACCCGCGAAGACATGATGGCTCTGCTCTCCCCCGCCGCCGGTGCATATCTGGAACCGATGGCGCAGCGTGCCCAAAAGCTGACCCGCCAGCGCTTTGGCAATACGGTCAGTTTTTACGTGCCGCTCTATCTTTCCAATCTTTGCGCCAACGACTGTACCTATTGCGGTTTTTCGATGAGCAACCGTATCAAGCGTAAAACTCTTGATGACGTCGAGATCGCCCGTGAGTGCGCGGCGATCCGCGAAATGGGTTTTGAGCATCTTTTATTGGTGACAGGAGAACATCAGGGAAAAGTGGGGATGGACTATTTTCGGCGTCATTTCCCAGCTATTCGCCGCCAGTTCGCCTCATTGCAGATGGAAGTCCAACCGCTGTCTGAGGATGAATATGCAGAGCTTAAAACGTTAGGCCTCGACGGCGTGATGGTCTATCAGGAGACGTATCACGAAAAAATATACGCTCAGCATCACCTGAAGGGAAAAAAGCAGGATTTCTTTTTCCGCCTGGAGACGCCTGACCGGCTCGGGCGTGCGGGAATTGACAAAATTGGTCTCGGCGCATTGACGGGGTTGTCAGACAACTGGCGGGTGGACAGCTATTTGGTGGCGGAGCATTTGCTATGGCTTCAGCAACATTACTGGCAAAGCCGCTATTCGATCTCATTTCCTCGACTACGCCCTTGCACTGGCGGTATTGAGCCGGCATCGATCATGGATGAACGACAGCTGGTACAGGCCATTTGCGCATTTCGTTTGCTGGCACCGGATGTCGAATTATCGTTATCCACGCGGGAATCGCCCGAATTTCGGGATCGGGTCATTCCGTTGGCGATTAATAACGTCAGCGCGTTTTCGAAAACACAACCGGGTGGCTACGCCGATGATCATCCTGAGCTGGAGCAATTTGCTCCTCATGATGGCCGTCGTCCTGAAGATGTTGCACAGGCGCTTATGGCACAAGGGTTACAGCCGGTGTGGAAAGACTGGGATAGCTGGCTGGGGCGTGCCTCGCAGCTTCGTTGAAACGCTGTGCAACCGCGGAGAAATTTTACAAAGCGACTCGTAAGGCCGCGAGCAAGTGATTGTCCGACGACGTGAGATTTTTTACTCTTATGCCGTCAGCAACGGATGCTGACCAGGGCGAAAAGTTCTTCCTCGTTTCGCCCTGCCTCCGCGTAACGGACGCCAGAAACGAAAAAACCCGCCATGGCGGGTTTTTTATTCACTGTCACTTATCTGCTCAGGCTCTGGCCTTCATCGCTATTGTAAGCGTTAGCGAGATTATCGGCGATTACAGCGCGATAACGTTAACCGCTGACGGGCCTTTAGCGCCGTTCTCGATTGAGAACTCCACTTTCTGGCCTTCGTCTAAGGTTTTGAAATCGCTGCTCTGGATTGCTGAAAAATGTACGAATACATCTTTGCTGCCGTCCTGAGGAGTGATGAAGCCAAAACCTTTTTCAGGGTTAAACCATTTTACTAAACCAGTCATTTTGTTAGACATAGATATTTCCTTTCTTATTGAGGGCCACTCACGCGGCGAACTTGGCCTGTTTTTCAGAATTTAACTTATGCGGCACTTAGGAGGAGGCTCATGAAGAAGGGGTATCTAGGATAACGCTTGAACTGAGGACTGCTTTACTAAAACTGCTTTCATAAGGTCTGTGTTCCAAACCGATGACGCATAGTAGGCTTGGTTTGATTTATTAAGCAAGGATTAATTTTGAACTGATCTGGAATCGTACAGTACAAAGCCGCTGGCAAGCGAAACGGAAGGCATGTTTTTCAAAGGCGGGATCTTCTTGAATCTACAGATAAAAGCCCTGACCGTTGCAGCCAGGGCTTTTATGGTACTACGAACTTCAGATTTAACATTAATTGACTTAAGTGTATTTACTGCTAATGGTACTACTTACAAATGTACACGTTTATTACAGATAATATTGGATACTGATACTAACGAAAATGCTCCTCTATTTACCGTTATACATATTCCGCCGGCCTGATAATAGAACTCAAGGGCGGCTTCTTAAACAAGTACATTCCCCATCGCGACATATACTCTTTGATGCGTGGCCTTACTGCTGTTGCGATAATTTATCAAAAAAATTACCGCAAATAGTACTATAAAACATAGGCTTACATCGTCGCGTTTTTTTCACTACTTTGCGATTTCATCTATCAACTACGTGGCCTTTAAAGCACTAGCGAAGCAAGAATATTGGTTCATCTCACATCAGCTATCCCAAAAAAACAATACTTCGTGGCCTTCATCGCAATCCCCAGTAATACTCAACTCATATTTCCTGGATAAACAGCAAACTACCATTTCTCTGCTGTTGAGTACTAAGTTACGCATTTCCAAAACCAAGTCAATACTGTTTTTAATAACATGTTTTTTTTGACAGTAGTCAGGAAGCAATTTATTCAACCAGGCTTCATCAAGGTCTCTGATTATAGTCAAACCAGGATAAATGCACGCCATCCAGCCCCCTCTTTCGCGTGATTAATCCTCCTTATGCTTTGCCCAGAACAGAAGAGAAATTTCCTGCTGGGCCAAAATTGAAACCGGTTTCATAGAATTCAGGTTTCTTTGTGATGCCTGACACACAATCGGGGTAAAGCGGTTGTTGAAGCCGTCTGCACGAGATAATTATCATTAAACACATATAGATCGAGGCTGACTATGAAGAATATCGTTTTGTGTTGTGCTGCCGGAATGTCTACCAGCATGCTGGTTCAGCGTATGAAAGACGCCGCGCAAAAAAAAGGCGTCGAAGTCACTATCAAAGCCGTTCCGGTAGCTGAGTTTAAAGACTATATCGCCACAGCCGACATTGTATTACTGGGGCCACAGGTAAAATACGAACTGGCAAAGCTTCAGGCTCAGGCTGAACCGCTGGGTAAACAGGTCGCTGTGATCGATATGATGGATTACGGCATGATGAAAGGCGATGTCGTCCTTGAAAAAGCGCTTAAACTGCTGGAGCAATGAATGGAAGATTTAGAAACAACCATCATGGAGTTGCTGATAAACGCTGGCGCTGCACGCAGTGCTGCGCTGACGGCATTGCAACTGGCACGCAAAGGCGAGTTTGACGAAGCCGAAAAAGCGATGGAAGAGTCGCGCGAATATGTCAAACATGCGCACGTTATCCAGACACAACTTATTGGGCTGGATGAAGGAACTGGGAAACTTCCAGTAAATTTGATTACCGTCCACTCTCAGGATCACCTGATGAATGCGATGGTGATTCAGGATTTGGCAGGTGACATGATCGAGCTCTATCGCCGGTTGCCGCTGCTCAAATAATCTATTTCTCCCTTTTTTCAGACATAAAAAAACCCGCCGAAGCGGGTTTTTTATTAGCTCAAAGCGCGATTAATCGTTGTCTGAGCCGCCCAGACCTGCGTTCAGCAGTTCTGCCAGGCTTGCAGAAGCATCTTCCGCAGTGACCTGAGGTGCAGCTGGCAGTTCGCCCGCAGCACGACGACGCATACGATCCTGGTGGTACGCATAACCCGTACCCGCTGGGATCAGACGACCCACGATAACGTTCTCTTTCAGACCGCGCAGTTCATCGCGTTTGCCCGCAACAGCAGCTTCGGTCAGGACACGAGTGGTCTCCTGGAACGATGCAGCAGAGATGAAGGACTCGGTTGCCAGAGACGCTTTGGTGATACCCAGCAGGTCACGGGAGAACAACGCCGCCACTTTGCCGTTCGCTTCCAGATCGCGGTTCGCAATCTTGACGCGAGAGTATTCCACCTGCTCGCCTTCCAGGAAGTCAGAGCTTCCCGTGCTATCGATGGTTGCTTTACGCAGCATCTGACGAACGATAACTTCAATGTGCTTATCGTTAATCTTAACGCCTTGCAGACGATAAACGTCCTGTACTTCGTTGGTGATATAACGCGTTACCGCGTGTACGCCACGAAGACGCAGAATGTCGTGTGGAGCTTCTGGACCATCGGAAACCACATCACCACGTTCTACACGTTCACCTTCAAACACGTTGAGCTGACGCCATTTCGGAATCATCTCTTCGTAAGGCTCGCTACCGTCTAACGGAGTGATAACCAGACGACGTTTGCCTTTGGTTTCTTTACCGAAGGAAATGATGCCGGTAATTTCCGCCAGGATTGCAGGCTCTTTCGGACGACGTGCTTCAAACAGGTCAGCAACGCGTGGCAGACCACCGGTAATATCCTTGGTACCGCTGGATTCCTGAGGAATACGCGCCAGAGCGTCACCTGCACTGATCTGGATACCATCTTCCAACTGAACAATCGCTTTACCTGGCAGGAAGTACTGAGCAGGCATATCGGTGCCTGGGATCAGAACATCATTACCATTGGCATCAATGATTTTCAGCGCTGGACGCAGATCTTTACCGCCCGCGGTACGCTCTGCAGAATCCAGAACAACCAACGAAGACAGACCGGTCAGTTCGTCGGTCTGACGAGTAATCGTCTGGCCGTCGATCATATCGGTAAAGCGAATGAAACCACTCACTTCGGTGATAACTGGCATGGTGTGTGGATCCCAGTTTGCAACGGTTTCGCCGCCTGCAACCTGCTCGCCATCGCCTTTGCCCATTACCGCACCATAAGGCACTTTGTAGCTTTCTTTGGTACGACCGAATTCGTCGATCAGTTTCAGCTCGGTGTTACGAGAAGTCACTACCAGTTTACCGGCAGAGTTCACAACAGACTTCGCGTTGCTGAGCTTGATGCTACCTTTGTTTTTCACCTGGATGCTGGATTCAGCAGCGGAACGAGATGCAGCACCACCGATGTGGAACGTACGCATCGTCAGCTGTGTACCCGGCTCACCGATGGACTGTGCCGCGATAACCCCGATTGCTTCACCTTTGTTGATGATGTGACCACGAGCCAGGTCGCGACCATAGCAGTGTGCACAGACGCCAAAGTCAGTTTCGCAACCTACTACGGAACGTACTTTCACGCTATCAACAGAGTTGAGTTCTAACAGGTCACACCATTGCTCATCGAGCAGCGTGTTACGTGTTACCAGGATATCAGCCGTACCCGGCTTGATGATATCTTCAGCCGTTACACGACCCAGAACGCGGTCGCGCAGTGGTTCTTTGACGTCGCCACCTTCGATAACCGGAGTCATCAGGATGCCTTCGTGAGTTCCACAGTCATCTTCGGTCACAACCAGATCCTGCGCGACGTCAACCAGACGACGAGTCAGATAACCGGAGTTAGCCGTTTTCAGTGCGGTATCCGCCAGACCTTTACGCGCACCGTGCGTGGAGATGAAGTACTGGAGTACGTTCAGACCTTCACGGAAGTTCGCGGTGATTGGCGTTTCGATGATTGAGCCATCTGGCTTAGCCATCAGACCACGCATACCTGCCAGCTGACGAATCTGTGCTGCTGAACCACGCGCACCGGAGTCGGCCATCATGTAGATGCTGTTGAAGGAAACCTGCTGCTCTTCTACGCCGTCACGGTTAGTTACGGTTTCAGTTTGCAGGTTATCCATCATCGCTTTGGAAACACGATCGTTCGCCGCTGCCCAGATATCGATAACTTTGTTGTAACGCTCACCTGCGGTTACCAGACCAGACTGGAACTGCTCCTGAATCTCAGCAACTTCCGCTTCCGCTTCAGAAATGATCTCAGTTTTCTTGGCTGGGATGACCATGTCATCGATACCAACGGAGACACCTGAACGCGCTGCATAAGCAAAGCCGGTGTACATCGTTTGGTCAGCAAAGATTACCGTAGGCTTCAGACCCAGAATACGGTAACAGGTGTTCAGCATTTTGGAGATTGCCTTCTTGCCCAGCGCCTGGTTGACGATAGAGTAAGGCAGACCTTTCGGTACGATCATCCACAAAATCGCACGACCTACGGTAGTGTCGATAATGCTGGTTTTACCAACGAACTCGTCGTTAGCATCTTTTTCATATTCAGTGATACGCACTTTGACACGCGCATGCAGTGAGGCCAGACCTGCGCGATAAATACGCTCAGCTTCTTTAGGGCCAGACAGCACCATGCCTTCGCCTTTGGCGTTAACACAGTCACGGGTCATGTAGTACAGACCCAATACAACGTCCTGAGACGGAACGATGATTGGCTCGCCGTTCGCAGGTGACAGGATGTTGTTGGTAGACATCATCAGCGCACGCGCTTCCAACTGAGCTTCAAGCGTCAGTGGAACGTGTACTGCCATCTGGTCACCATCGAAGTCGGCGTTATAAGCCGCACAAACCAGCGGGTGCAGCTGGATTGCTTTACCTTCGATCAGTACTGGCTCAAATGCCTGGATACCCAAACGGTGCAGAGTTGGTGCACGGTTCAGCAGTACCGGGTGTTCGCGGATAACTTCGTCCAGGATATCCCAAACGACAGCTTCTTCACGCTCAACCATCTTCTTCGCAGCTTTAATGGTGGTAGCAAGACCACGCAGTTCCAGCTTGCCGTAGATGAACGGTTTGAACAGCTCCAGTGCCATTTTCTTCGGCAGACCGCACTGATGCAGACGCAGGTATGGACCTACGGTGATAACAGAACGACCAGAGTAGTCAACACGCTTACCGAGCAAGTTCTGACGGAAACGACCCTGCTTACCTTTGATCATATCGGCCAAAGATTTCAGAGGACGCTTGTTAGAACCTGTAATCGCACGACCACGACGACCGTTATCCAGCAGGGCATCAACAGCTTCCTGCAGCATACGTTTTTCGTTACGTACAATGATGTCAGGCGCAGCGAGGTCGAGCAGGCGTTTCAGACGGTTGTTACGGTTAATGACGCGACGATACAGATCGTTCAGGTCAGAAGTCGCAAAACGACCACCATCCAGCGGAACCAATGGACGCAGATCTGGCGGCAGAACCGGCAGAACGGTCAGGATCATCCACTCTGGCTTGTTACCAGACAGGACAAACGCTTCCAGCAGTTTGATACGCTTGGTCAGCTTTTTACGCTTGGTTTCGGAGTTAGTTTCGTTCAGCTCCTGACGAAGCTGCTCGCACTCTTGCTCCAGATCCATGTTTTTCAACAGGGCCTGGATCGCTTCCGCACCCATCTTCGCGTCGAATTCGTCACCGAACTCTTCCAGCGCGTCCAGATACTGTTCTTCGGTCAGAATCTGATTACGTTCCAGATTCGTCATACCGCCTTCGATAACCACATAAGATTCGAAGTACAGAACACGTTCGATATCGCGCAGCGGCATATCCAACAGCAGGCCGATACGGGACGGCAGAGATTTCAGGAACCAGATGTGAGCAGTCGGAGACGCCAGCTCGATGTGCCCCATGCGTTCACGACGCACTTTAGTCTGGGTCACTTCAACGCCGCACTTCTCACAGATCACACCACGGTGTTTCAGGCGCTTGTACTTACCGCACAGGCACTCGTAGTCTTTTACTGGCCCGAAAATACGGGCACAGAAAAGGCCGTCACGCTCAGGTTTGAACGTACGGTAGTTGATGGTTTCCGGCTTCTTAACTTCACCGAAAGACCATGAACGGATCATGTCTGGCGAGGCCAGAGCAATTTTGATCGCATCAAACTCTTCGGTTTTAGTCTGCGCTTTCAGAAACTTTAATAAATCTTTCACGGATTTGCTCCCGTCGGAGTTAGCACAATCTGGTGCCGGGTATTACGCCGGCACCAGTGACCTGTTTGAGCGAGAGTTACTCGTCTTCCAGCTCGATGTTGATACCCAGGGAACGGATCTCTTTCAACAATACGTTGAAGGATTCCGGCATGCCCGGTTCCATCTGATGATTGCCGTCCACGATGTTTTTATACATCTTGGTACGACCATTCACGTCATCAGACTTAACGGTAAGCATTTCCTGCAGGGTGTATGCCGCGCCATATGCTTCAAGCGCCCACACTTCCATCTCACCGAAGCGCTGACCACCGAACTGAGCCTTACCACCCAGCGGCTGCTGAGTAACGAGGCTATAAGAACCGGTAGAACGCGCATGCATCTTGTCATCAACCAAGTGGTTCAGTTTCAGCATGTACATATAGCCAACGGTAACCTGGCGCTCGAATTGCTCACCAGTACGACCGTCGAACAGCGTGATCTGACCGGAAGTCGGCAAGCCACCCAGCTGTAACAGCTCTTTGATTTCAGACTCTTTCGCACCGTCAAAGACTGGCGTTGCGATAGGCATACCTTTTTTCAGGTTCTCAGCCAGACGCAGAACTTCATCATCACTGAAGGTGTTCAGGTCAACTTTCTGACGAACATCTGTGCCCAGATCGTACGCACGCTGGATGAACTCGCGCAGTTTCGCGACTTCTTCCTGCTGCTTCAGCATGGCGTTGATTTTCTCGCCGATACCTTTAGCAGCCATACCCAGGTGGGTTTCGAGGATCTGACCAATGTTCATACGAGACGGTACGCCCAGCGGGTTCAGTACGATATCTACCGGCGTACCGTTAGCATCGTGCGGCATATCTTCGATCGGGTTGATCTTAGAAATTACACCCTTGTTACCGTGACGACCTGCCATTTTATCACCAGGCTGAATCTGACGTTTAACGGCCAGATAGACCTTAACAATCTTCAGCACGCCTGGTGCCAGATCGTCGCCCTGAGTGATTTTGCGGCGTTTCGCTTCGAGTTTTTTCTCGAACTCGTGTTTCAGTTCGTCATACTGCTCAGCCAGTTGTTCCAGCTGATTTTGTTTCTCTTCGTCGGTCAGGCCCAGTTCCAGCCAGCGATCGCGTGGCAGTTTATCAAGCTTCTCAGCTTCAACACCACCAGAGACCAGCACCGCGTAGATACGACTAAACAGGCCAGCTTCGAGGATCTGCAGTTCTTCAGACAGGTCTTTCTTCGCCTGCTTCAGTTGCATCTCTTCAATTTCCAGCGCACGTTTGTCTTTTTCTACGCCATCGCGAGTAAAGACCTGAACGTCGATGATCGTACCGGAAACACCGTTTGGTACACGCAGAGAAGAGTCTTTAACGTCAGACGCTTTCTCACCGAAGATCGCACGCAGCAGTTTCTCTTCTGGCGTCAGCTGGGTTTCACCTTTCGGTGTTACCTTACCAACCAGAATGTCGCCGCCGGTCACTTCTGCACCGATGTAAACGATACCGGATTCATCCAGTTTAGAGAGCGCAGCTTCACCCACGTTCGGGATATCAGCAGTGATCTCTTCAGGCCCCAGCTTGGTGTCACGGGACACACATGCCAGTTCCTGAATGTGAATGGTGGTGAAACGGTCTTCCTGAACCACACGCTCGGAGACGAGGATGGAGTCTTCGAAGTTGTAACCATTCCACGGCATGAACGCTACGCGCATGTTCTGACCAAGTGCCAGTTCACCGAGATCGGTAGACGGACCATCAGCCAGCACGTCGCCGCGCTCAACTGGCTCACCCAGAGACACACATGGCATCTGGTTGATACAGGTGTTCTGGTTAGAACGGGTGTATTTGGTCAGGTTGTAGATGTCGATACCCGCTTCGCCTGGGTACATCTCGTCTTCGTTAACTTTGATAACGATACGGGAAGCATCCACGTACTGAACGGTACCGCCACGTTTCGCAACCGCAGTTACACCGGAGTCAACGGCAACAGCACGTTCCATACCGGTACCAACCAGCGGCTTATCAGCGCGCAGAGTCGGAACCGCCTGACGTTGCATGTTCGCACCCATCAATGCACGGTTGGCGTCATCGTGTTCCAGGAACGGGATCAGAGACGCACCAACAGAAACGATCTGCTGGGTCGAAACGTCCATGTAATCCACCTGATCATTGCTGAACAAGCTGGATTCACCTTTGCTACGGCAGGTAACGAGATCGTCAACGAAACGACCTTCTTCGTCCAGGTTGGTGTTCGCCTGAGCGATGACGTAGTTACCTTCTTCGATAGCAGACAGGTAATGGATTTCGTCGGTAACAACACCGTCAGTCACTTTACGATACGGCGTTTCGAGGAAACCGTATTCGTTTGTCTGTGCGTACACGGACAAGGAGTTGATCAGACCGATGTTTGGACCTTCAGGCGTTTCGATTGGACATACGCGACCGTAGTGAGTCGGGTGTACGTCTCGAACTTCAAAGCCTGCACGTTCACGGGTCAAACCACCTGGGCCAAGTGCAGAGATACGACGTTTGTGCGTAATTTCTGACAGCGGGTTGTTCTGGTCCATAAACTGTGACAGCTGGCTGGAACCGAAGAACTCTTTCACTGCTGCAGAAATTGGCTTGGCGTTGATCATATCCTGAGGCATCAGGGTATCCAGATCGCCCAGAGACAGACGCTCTTTAACCGCACGTTCTACACGTACCAGGCCAACGCGGAATTGGTTTTCCGCCATTTCGCCAACGGAACGGATACGACGGTTGCCGAGGTGGTCGATGTCATCCACTTCGCCTTTGCCGTTACGGATATCAATGAGCTTCTTCATCACTTCGATGATGTCTTCTTTGCTCAGGATACCGGAACCTTCAATCGCATCGCGCAGCAGAGAACGGTTGAACTTCATACGACCAACCGCAGACAGATCGTAGCGGTCTTCAGAGAAGAACAGGTTCTCAAACAGGTTTTCAGCTGCTTCGCGAGTTGGTGGCTCACCAGGACGCATCATGCGGTAGATTTCTACCAGTGCGCTCAAACGATCGCTGGTTGGGTCGACACGTATAGTCTCAGACATATACGCGCCATGATCCAGGTCGTTGGTAAACAGCGTTTCGATGCGCTTGTGGCCAGACTGGCTCAGCTTAGCCAACAGATCCAGGCTCAGCTCCATGTTGGCTGGGCAGATCAGTTCCCCAGTTGAAGCGTCAACGTAATCTTTTGCGGCAACTTTTCCGGCAATGTATTCAACCGGAACTTCGATCTGCTTGATGTCATCTTTTTCGAGCTGACGAATGTGGCGCGCAGTAATACGGCGACCTTTTTCCACATACACTTTGCCGTCGAATTCGATATCAAACGAAGCGGTTTCACCACGCAGACGCTCCGGCAACAGCTCCATTTGCAGCTTGTTGTCGCGAATTTCGAAGATAACTTTCTCAAAGAACAGATCAAGAATCTGCTCAGTGGTGTATTGCAGCGCACGCAAAATGATGGTTGCTGGCAGTTTACGACGACGGTCGATACGGACAAACAGGTTGTCTTTCGGATCGAATTCGAAGTCCAGCCATGAACCACGGTAAGGGATGATACGTGCGTTATACAGTACTTTACCGGATGAGTGTGTTTTACCTTTATCGCTGTCGAAGAAGACGCCCGGGCTACGATGCAGCTGGGAAACGATAACGCGCTCAGTACCGTTGATAACGAAAGTACCGTTGTCAGTCATGAGTGGAATTTCACCCATGTAGACTTCTTGTTCTTTGATGTCTTTAACGGTGCCTTCCGGCGCTTCACGCTCATAGACAACCAGGCGCAGTTTCACGCGCAGCGGTGCTGAATAGGTCACACCACGGATCTGACATTCCTGAACGTCAAATACCGGTTCGCCAAGACGGTAGCTGACATATTGCAGCTCAGAATTACCGCTATAGCTTTTGATTGGGAATACGGAACGGAAAGCAGCTTCCAGACCATACTGCCCTTCAGGATCTTGCTCGATAAACTTCTGGAACGAGTCAAGCTGGATAGAAAGGAGATAAGGTATATCCAAAACTTGTGGACGTTTACCAAAATCCTTACGAATACGTTTTTTCTCGGTATAGGAGTAAACCATTAGGGTTCCTCAGCTCGCTGACAAGTCGACCCATCTGCCCGACGGAGGGACAGTTTGTGCAACACCATTTTGTTGATCGGAAAATTGAATACTTTCCGCAATACCTGTTGCTATCACGCTTAAACCATTTCGTTGCAATTTACACAGCCCGTCAGGCTGTCGCAGTATATTAAGACGTCGATAGAAACAAGCATTGTCAGGACAGCCAGCAGTCAAACAGTGTGAAATGCTACTGGCGCCTTACAGCGCAAAAAGGCT
Organism: Lelliottia sp.; assembly: GCF_045627565.1. Classification (NCBI taxonomy): domain Bacteria; kingdom Pseudomonadati; phylum Pseudomonadota; class Gammaproteobacteria; order Enterobacterales; family Enterobacteriaceae; genus Lelliottia; species Lelliottia sp. The sequence goes on from NZ_JAZQNX010000009.1 coordinate 24,966, forward strand.
GGTGACTAAAAAGTCACCAGCCATCAGCCTAATTTCTCAGGCTGCAACCGGAAGGGTTGGCTTATTTAACTTCAACTTCAGCGCCAGCTTCTTCCAGAGATTTTTTCAGTGCTTCTGCGTCATCTTTGCTCACGCCTTCTTTCAGAGCGGCTGGAGCAGATTCTACCAGGTCTTTAGCTTCTTTCAGACCCAGGCCAGTTGCGCCACGTACAGCTTTGATAACTGCAACTTTGTTCGCGCCAATACCTTTCAGAATAACGTCGAATTCAGTTTTCTCTTCAGCAGCTTCAGCTGGGCCAGCAGCAACAGCTACAGCAGCAGCAGCAGAAACGCCGAATTTTTCTTCCATTGCAGAGATCAGTTCTACAACGTCCATTACGGACATAGCTGCAACTGCTTCAATGATTTGATCTTTAGTGATAGACATTTAAATTGTTCCTGAAAATCAGAATAAGTTTATACGTAAGCGAATGCTTTATAAAGATAACGGCTATTAAGCCGCTTCTTTCGCATCGCGAACAGCAGCCAGAGTGCGAACCAGTTTGCCAGCCGAAGCTTCTTTCATGGTTGCCATCAGGCGTGCAATTGCTTCTTCGTAGGTCGGCAGTGTAGCCAGGCGATCGATTTGCGATGCCGGGATCAACTCACCTTCAAAGGCTGCGGCTTTGACCTCAAATTTTGCATTCGCTTTCGCGAAATCTTTGAACAGACGAGCAGCTGCGCCCGGGTGTTCCATAGAATATGCAATCAGGGTCGGACCAACGAACGCGTCTTTCAGGCACTCAAACTGAGTACCTTCAACAACACGGCGCAGCAAGGTGTTACGAACAACACGCATGTATACGCCGGCTTCGCGACCTGCTTTACGCAGTTCAGTCATTTTGTCTACAGTAACGCCACGGGAATCCGCAACTACTGCAGACAGCGCGCCTTTGGCTACTTCGCTGACTTCAGCAACAATCGCTTGTTTGTCTTGAAGATTTAAAGCCATTAGCTTTGCTCCTGGATGTTTGCCAGGGCTCATGCCCTGGAACTCACTTCACTCTTCTCAAAGAAAAGAGCGTCTTAATACGGTGAGCAGAAACAAGCCAGAGTATCAGAAATAATCTTAGCGTTCTGTCACCGTCTACGCAGGGGATTAAGCCTCTTTCGAGACACCTGCGGTCTTCGACGGAGGCCTGGATCAGGCCAGGCTCCAACGAACAATTCTTTTACCTGCTAACTTTTGTTAGCAAACATGGGGGTAAGATTGTAGACAAATCCACCGCCCACGTAAAGGTATTAGTTTGCTACAGCAGTCAAGCCAGCCTGATCTACTGCAACGCCTGCGCCCATGGTGGTGGACAGGCTAATTTTCTTGATGTACACACCTTTAGCCTGTGTAGGTTTCGCTTTTTTCAGCGCAACCAGCAGGGATTCCAGGTTTTCTTTCAATTTTTCGGTGTCGAAGTCCACTTTACCGATGGTAGTGTGGATGATACCGTTTTTGTCGTTACGATAACGAACCTGACCTGCTTTAGCGTTCTTAACCGCTTCAGCAACGTTAGGGGTTACAGTACCCACTTTCGGGTTTGGCATCAGGCCACGTGGACCCAGAACCTGGCCCAGCTGGCCAACAACGCGCATTGCATCCGGGGAAGCAATAACAACGTCAAAGTTCATTTCGCCTTTCTTGATCTGATCAGCCAGATCTTCCATACCTACCAGTTCAGCACCTGCAGCTTTAGCAGCTTCAGCGTTTGCACCCTGAGCAAATACAGCTACGCGAACGGAACGGCCAGTACCGTTTGGCAGTACAGTTGCACCACGAACGTTCTGATCAGATTTACGAGCATCGATGCCGAGGTTAACAGCAACGTCAACGCTTTCTACGAACTTAGCAGTAGCCAGTTCTTTCAGCAGTGCGATTGCTTCGGTGATGTCGTACTGTTTGGTCGCATCAACTTTGTCACGAATTACGGACATGCGCTTGGTCAGTTTAGCCATTTCTTAATCCTCCACTACCAGGCCCATGGAACGTGCAGTACCTTCAATGGAGCGAGTCATCGCTTCAATGTCAGAACCAGTCATGTCGGCAGCTTTGGTCTGCGCGATTTCCTGCAGCTGAGTGCGGGAAATTTTACCCACTTTGTCTTTGTTCGGCTTACCGGAACCAGACTTGATACCAGCCGCTTTTTTCAGCAGAACTGCTGCCGGCGGGGTCTTGGTAATGAAGGTGAAAGAACGGTCAGCGTAAACGGTGATGACAACCGGAGTTGGCAGGCCTTTTTCCAGGGATTCTGTTTTGGCGTTGAACGCTTTGCAGAATTCCATGATGTTAACGCCCTGTTGACCCAGTGCTGGGCCAACTGGTGGACTCGGGTTTGCCATACCAGCTGCAACCTGCAGCTTAACGTAGGCTTGTACTTTCTTAGCCATTCTAAAATCCTCTAATTGGGTTATAGCGCCTCGATGAGGCTCCCCGTGATAAAATTCGTTTTACGGGTGTAACCCATAAAAACAAAAGGCGCGAAATTGTATTCCAATCTCGCGCCCTATGCAACGATTAAATCGTCGCTTTTTTACTCGGCTACTAGGCTTTTTCGACCTGAGCAAAGTCCAGTTCTACCGGGGTCGCACGACCAAAGATAGAAACGGAAACTGTCAGACGGGACTTTTCATAGTCTACGTCTTCAACCACGCCGTTAAAGTCAGCAAACGGACCATCACTAACACGAACCATTTCACCCGGCTCAAACAGCGTTTTAGGACGCGGCTTATCACCCACCTGCTGCAGGCGGTTCATAATCGCATCAACTTCTTTATCGCTGATTGGAGCTGGACGGTCGGATGTGCCGCCGATAAAGCCCATTACGCGTGGTACGCTGCGCACGAGGTGCCAGCTTGCGTCGTCCATCACCATCTGGACCAACACGTAACCTGGGAAGAATTTGCGCTCGCTTTTGCGGCGCTGGCCACCACGGATCTCGACCACTTCTTCAGTCGGGACCATGACTTCGCCAAACAACTCTTCCATATTGTGTAATTTGATATGCTCACGCAGCGAAGTGGCTACGCGGCCTTCAAAACCGGAGAACGCCTGAACGACGTACCAGCGCTTTTTAGGGGCTTCAGACATCTTAGAACCTCAGGCCAGTGATAAAGGAGACCAGGCGAACCAGAATACCATCCAGTCCCCACAGGATCAGTGACATTACAGCAGTCACCGCTGCCACGATCAGCGTGGTGTGCAATGTTTCCTGGCGAGTAGGCCAAATGACCTTGCGAACTTCGGTTCGCGCTTCGCGGGCAAAAGCAACTGTCGCTTTACCTTTTGTCGTCAACAGCGCGACACCACCCGCTGCAGCAATAAGAATTACTACGGCCAGCGCACGCAGCGGCAGCATCATGTCACGATAAAGGAAGTTGCCAACGATAGCCACGATCAGCAGCACGGCCACAACAACCCACTTCATCGCTTCCAGGCCGCGACCGCTCCCTTGAGCTTCGGTATTCGCACTCATAAACCAACCTGTCAGAAGAATTCTACAAACATTTTCACCCCGCGATTGCGAGGCGAGCCAAGCCGAAATGCACTGCAGCTTTTCGGACTATACGCCCTCTACAGAGCCTGTCTCAGCAATGATTATGACAAAAAAAATCACTGATGAGCCAGGTTCTGGTTCGAAAGCGTGCAAAAAGGGCATCAAATGATGCCCTTTTAATGCGCATTACGTCAAATGTTATCAGCGATTAGCTGATAACTTTAGCTACAACGCCAGCGCCTACAGTACGGCCGCCTTCACGGATTGCGAAACGCAGACCGTCATCCATCGCGATTGGGTGGATCAGGGTAACAACCATCTGAATGTTGTCGCC
>NZ_JAZQNX010000010.1:0-289322 GCF_045627565.1 Lelliottia sp.
GTTACCGTCATTACCCAGCTGTTTTGCCAGCGCCAGCTGCATCAGCGCGTTTTCGGAATAGAGCGTGCTGGTCCTGCCTTTCAGCAGCATATTGCCTTCAAGTGCGTCGGCGCCCAGTTCCGGGCCGAACTGACGCTGGGCGCGATCGCCATACTTAGAGTGCGTATCGCTGTCATCGAGGGTTTCGGCGCGCTTAAGCGGCTGCGTAAACTGGTAAACGCCCAGTCCCGTTTTTTTATCGCGCGGCAGCACGTACTGCTCGGCAAGGCGCTTCGACCAGGCCAGCGCGCCCGCGTCACGATCGTACTGGTAGAGCAGCGAAGCGGAGTAGATGAGGTCGTTCCCGGCGTTGAGGAAGCTCAGTCCTTTGGTGGCAAAAAACGGCGGCTGCTGTTCAAAGTCGCTTTGCCACAGCGATCCCATCGTTTTGCCATATTCTCCGTGGCGGCTGGTTTCCAGTGTTTTCCAGTCGTAAACGTGAGCGTTCCAGAAGGCTTTGATAAATCGCGCGGTGGCTTTGTCGTTCACGGCAAACATCAGATCGTAATAAGGGTAGGCGTTCTTGAGCTCGTGAACCCTCTCCTTTTCGCTGGGGCCCTGAGGTTGAAGGGTTCTCAGGTCGATAAAACGGTGCCCGCCCCACAGCAGCAGGCCGGTCGGATCTTGGTAGTGGTCGAAGTAATAACGCACATTCTCTTCGGCCCGCTGTTTATATTTTGCCTCGCCGGTCAGGTGCGTTAATCCGACCAGGACGCGCATCAGGTTCTGCTGGGCGGAGAAGTTGGACAGCACTGCCGTTTTGCCGTCCGGAAAAATCCACTCCATCTGCTTGCCGGTGCGCGGATCCACGCCGTCTGCCAGCAGAGGCGTGTTATGTCCATATCGATCGCCAGCCTTATCGAGAACCGTGTCCGCGAACAGCTTCACGCTGCTCAAACGTTCACTGTCCTGTGCGAGAGCAGAAAATGAGATGATGCTCAGAAAACCCACCGTCAGCGCTATTTTTGAAATCTTCATTATTGTCCCCATAATAAAATAAGGGTTTCAAGAAACCCTTATTTATTGACATCAGATTATTACGCTTTCATCAGAAAGAATATTTCACACCGACGCGGTAACGCGTTTGTCGTTCATCTGTGAATTTACTGCCGGACACATTCCCAATCGCCATATAAGGGGACCAGTTTTTATCAAACTTATAGGTAAGTTTAAAATCATGCGTCCAGTCGTAACTTTCGCTGTCGGCCAATACCACGCCCGCCGAGTTCGCTTTTTTATAGTCAAGTTCGTAATCGAGCTGGTAATCTTTCAGGAATTTCCACGACAGTACGCTCGTTAAGTTATAGCCGTTTTCCGACGTGTCTTTTGCCGTGCCGATATTGCCGGAGTTACGTTTGAAATAAGGACGGTAACGCAGGGAGGCACTAACGTCATCAGTCAGATTGGCTTTACCGCGCAGGTAAGGGCGATAGTTATTCGATGACGAACTGGTATCCAGCGAGAAGCCCGGCTCAATCTGGAAGGTATTATTAATTTTATATACGTAGCTTGCGACCACTTCGGTGCCATTGCTGACGGTTTCATCAAAGGCTTTATCTTTATCCTGAGAACCTTTCCATTTCCCTTCCAGGGATAAGCCAAAACCACTGGCAAAACGGTGTGACATTGACAACCTGTCTTTGTGACTATTACCCGCGCCGTCATTCATTTCATGACGATAATCAAACGTGACTGCGTGTGCCGCAATACTCATAAAAGGGGCTGTAAATAATAACAATGAGCGCAACATAGAGATCCTCTATTTTTATTTTCCAAAGGTATAAGATATTCTCTGCCACTAAGCAGTTGGGTCGATAAAATGAATAATTAAAATGGGCGTGTGGTGCCGGGTGCCTCCCGGTGAATTGAGCGCCGATTTCTCAATTCGTCCATAAAAACGAAATACATTGAGGATTCCCTCATGTCAGCTTGACCCCTCCGCTTAGGGGGATTCACCACACATAATTCTGCTATTCCCTGCTGTTGGTGTTTATTAGTAAGGTTTGTGATTTTGTGGAATTAACTTTTACACAAAATGAAATGATGTTTTGAGATCAAGATCGGAATCTTAATAAGAGGCGGTGAATAATTTGATTCTGTATTTATAAAGATAATCCTAATAAGTTTTCTGCATTTATAAACAATGACTTGCATGCTAATTATTGGAGTTTTTATTTTTTTATAATACCGAGTTTAAGATATATCAACGGTAATGAATAAACTTATTCCTGGATAAATGGCAACACAGCGATGAAAAAATGCCGTAAACTTATCTGCAGAATTTACCGTTAAAGACACATCAAGCGTTTAGCAGGGAGTGAAGTTAAACAAACGCTAAACGAATTGGCGGAATAATAAAAAAGTGTCGTGACCTCTGGAGCCTCAAAATGACTATCTATGGAAAAGATCATTTATTCATTTATGGAGTAGAGAAAATACTGAAGCAGCTGCGTCGGGAGCAGCACGTAGGGCCAAGCGGCGATCCCCCCTGTGTGTATGTCACGTCGGGGATGGATATTCAGGAAATGTATTCTCTGTTCTTCACCACTCCGCCGGATCACTATTCGATATTTATCACCTCCGAGCGGTACTTTGATTCACTCAACCGCCTGTTTCCGGGGCTGATGAAGTTGTGCCTGTCTGAAAAGCTGACGGTCGAGGAGCTACGCCAGGCACTGCGGGTGATGAGCCTGCTGTCTGCGCAGAACCAAAGTTCAGGCTATCTGCCTGATACGTTTAAATTTACCAACGCTGAACAGCAGATCATGAGATTAATTCTGCGCGGACATTCACTCGATGATATCGCGCGGATCCGTGGCGTGAGTCCTACGACCGTGAGCGTTCAGCGCAATGGTTTGATGAAGCGCACGGGGACGAAAAGCCTGCTGGAGCTCTGTTCGCTTTATACGGCGATACGTTCCCATTAGCTGCACCTGACGAAAGGCGCTAAAACACCGGCACGCCCAGCCCGAGCTTCACTTCACGCAATGTCTGCTGGGTGATGTCATGCGCACGTTCGCTGCCTTTTTTTAGCAGGGACATCAGCGTTCCTTTATCCTGAATATAGGTGGCGCGCCGCTCGCGCATGGGCGCAATCAGCTCCTGCAGGCACACCTCCAGCTCGTTTTTACATGTCCTGTCGCCCAGTCCGCCCTGCTGATAATGCGCTTTCATCGCGGCCACTTTGATTTTATCCGGATGAAACGCGTCGAGATACGTGAACACCACGTTGCCGTCGATTTGCCCCGGTTCGCTGACCTTCAGATGTGTTGGATCGGTATACATGGCGCTCACTGCGCGGTGAATGGTCTCTTCGCTGGCGGAAAGGAGTAGCGTGTTGCCGAGTGATTTCGACATTTTGGCGCTGCCATCGATGCCGGGCAGACGGCTGGTGTCGCTCAGCATGGCTTTGCAGTGGCGCAGCACGGGCGCAGGCAGCAGGCTATTCATCTTGTGGACGATTTCATTGGTCTGCTCGATCATTGGCAGTTGGTCGTCGCCAACGGGAACTACTTCGGCCTTAAATGCGCTGATATCCGCCGCCTGACTGATGGGATACACCAGAAAACCGACCGGCAGCGAACGGGCAAAACCCTTCTGCGCGATCTCGTTTTTCACCGTCGGGTTACGCTCTACGCGGGCGACGGTGACAATGTTCATGTACAACGCGGTCAGCTCGGCGAGCGCGGGCAGGGCGGATTGCAGGCAGATCGTGGTGAGCGCAGGGTCGATGCCCGCCGCCAGATAATCGGCCAGCACTTCGGGAATGTTATCGCGGATTTTTTGCGGAGTGCTGCCGTTATCGGTCAGGCCCTGCAGGTCGGCGACCAAAACATACTGCTGATATTCGTGCTGCAGAGCCACGCGCTGGCGCAGCGAGCCGACAAAATGGCCGAGATGCAAAGGGCCGGTCGGACGATCGCCGGTGAGAATGGTGATTTTGCTGTGCATAAAAGACTCCTTACGTTTTAATAGCCGAAAGGAGTCTTTAGAAACGCAAAAACCGCCTTTCGGCGGCTTTTGGAAAATGGGAAAAACACATTTGGGCCGCCTTTAAGAAGGCAGCCACCAGCGGTTGATTGAGTTGACGCTGAAATTTGTGTTCATCAAATTACCGTATCATGGCTGAGCGCAGGGGTAAAGCGGGGCTCAGAGGTCCCAAATCATCTCATGCTGCGCCATCGAAAACGGTTGATATCCACTCTCAGTAAAAAGAGGCGCCAGACGACCCGGCACCGCGACGGGGGTAAAAAGACCCGAATAGCGGCTATTAAGTTCCTGGAGCATTCGGCGCGCATTGCCCTGGCCTCGCATCACCGGCTCAACAAACAGAAAACGCAATTGTGGCGCAGGGGTCTGCGTGGTGATAGCGGCCCAGGTTCCGGCATTGTCCGTTAAAATCACGCTGGGAAGAACGCTCAACATCTGAGGATCAAGCAGCCAGGGCGTGAACTCAGACGGTGCGCGAAACACGGCGCGCAGCAGCGCGTCGGGTGTGGCAGCAAAGAGTTCATCCACGGGCGCATTTGGCGTTTCGGCACTTTTAAAACCATTCAGACCCTGCGTGATGCGAAACCCCACTGACTGATACAGCGCAACGGCAGCCGTGTTTTCCGCAATCACCTCCAGGTAAAACCGCTCAACGCCGCGCGTTTTGAGTGCATCAAACAGGGGCGAGAGCATCAATTTCGCCAGCCCTTTTCCGCGAAATGCAGGGCTAATCGCAAATGCCGCCAGCCGCGCCGCGTTGGCGCGACGCGTAATGATCGCGATTGCCGCCGGTTCGCCATCCACCTTCCATACGCAGGAATCCTCCACGCTCATCCCTTCGGCCCGAAAGCGCAGCGCAAACGCGTCTGGCGTGAGCGATACCGGCACAAAATAGTCCTCAAAGCAGCGCCCAAGAATGTCGGTCAGTTCTGCAAAACTGAAGTGAAGCGTGCTAACGGCGGTCAGTCCCATGGCGAGTATCCCTGTGTGATTGATGGACAATCAGTGTAGCGGATTACTCGCCAACCAGCTCGATCCGGTTGCCATCCGGGTCCGCGATCACCGCCTCATAATAGCCATCACCGGTCATGCGCGGGGCGCTTAACAATGTGCCGCCCTGACGGGCGTTTTCCGCCATACGATCGACATCCGCTTTGCCGCCGACATTGATGGCAATATGCGCCCAGCCGACATATTCCGCAGCCGACGGTGCGTCGGCAAGTTCCGGTAACGCCATCAGCTCAATCGTAGGGCCGTCACTTAGCGTCATAAAATGCGATTCAAACCCAGGGCGGTTTTTGCTGACGTAGCGTTCGTTACGTTGTCCGGCAAAAACCGTTTCCCAGAACGTAACCTGCGCATCCAGATGGCGCGTCCAGAGTGCGATGTGTGCAATGTTCATATTTACCCTCGTTGTCTGCTGTTAACCGTGGAGTGGCGATCGACCAGGCGGGCGGGCAACTCTTCCTGCTGCACTTTCTCGCGCGAACGTTCTGCCTGAAGGGGCTGAAACCAGAAACCCTCATTGGGCTTGCTGGCGACGATTTGCGGATGCTGATGAGTCAGTTTCATACTGAAACTCCCGTTGATTGACAGGCCGGGCGTCATGCAACATTATGCGCATTGATGCTCGATTTAGATTTTAACAGGATTAATTATGCTCGATTATGCTGCTTTTCCGGAACAACGGCAAGATCGGATCCGCGCGATCCTTCAGGAGAACGGCAGAGTGGTTTGCGCCGAACTGGCGACGCTAATGAAAGTGTCAGAACATACGATACGCCGTGATTTACATGAACTTAGTAAAGAAGGTATGTGCAAAAAAGTCTACGGCGGCGCGGTGCTCCAGCTGCCGGATGCCGGAAATTTCTTTAGTCGTGAGCAGAAAAATAGCGCAAAAAAAGACACAATCGCGCAGAAAGCGGCAACATTTATCAAGCCGGGGAGTTGTATTTTTATCGACACCGGCACGACCAATCTCGCGCTGGCGAAGGCGATTCCTGCCGACCTTAGTGTAACGATCGTGACCAATTCACCGGCGATTGCGGCGGAACTGCTGCGTCATCCGCAGTGCGACGTGATCATGACCGGCGGACAGATCCAGCGTGCCTCCGGCGGAGCGGTGTGCGCGACGGCGGCGAGTCAGATCCAGGGGATTATTTTTGATCAGGCGTTTATTGGCGGCTGCGCAATGGATCCGGAAACGGGTCTGACCGGCTTTGATTTTGCCGACTGTGAGTTCAAGAAAACGGTCATCGCACAGAGCAGCCAGACGCTGGTGGCGCTAACGACAGATAAAATCCCAGGCGTGGCGCGCTTTGTGGTGGCGAAAAGCAGCGACATTGACGTGCTGATTGTTGAAGCGAGCATGGACAAAGCGGTTTTAGACGCGTTTGCGACTCAGGATGTTCGCATTGTGTGCGCCTGAGGACTTTGACAGGCAAAACAGGCTACACTCTGATTTTGAGCGCTAAGAGCCGAGGATAAGAACAATGCACTACTCACAGAAAGATCGCGATAACACGGATAAAGCAGAAGGCAAAAACGGCGCGGGCGCTTTGCAGCAAAAGCTGCTCGAGTCACGTTCGATTATTATTTCCGGTGAAATTGACCAGGCGCTGGCGGAAAAAGTGATCACCCAGATGATCCTGCTGCAAAGCGTCAGCAACGATCCGATCAAACTCTACATCAACAGCCAGGGCGGCCACGTTGAAGCGGGCGATACCATCCACGACTTCATCAAGTTTATCCGCCCGGACGTGCATGTCATCGGCACTGGCTGGGTCGCGAGCGCAGGAATCACCATCTTCCTGGCGGCGAAAAAAGAGCACCGTTACGCGCTGCCAAACACCCGCTTTATGATCCATCAGCCGCTGGGCGGCGTGCGCGGTCAGGCGACAGATATTGAAATCGAAGCGCGCGAAATCATCCGCATGCTGGAGCGCGTGAACAAACTGATTGCTGACGCGACCGGCCAGCCGCTGGAAAAAGTGAAAAAAGACACGGACCGTAACTTCTGGATGTCTCCTGCGGAGGCGCTGGACTACGGCATCGTGGGTAAAATCATCACGCATTATGATGATTTAAAACTGGATTAATCGTCCCCGTTAGCGCCCGTTTTTCGGGCGCTAACGCACGTCAAACACCACGGCCATCCAGTTCGTTCGAGTATTTTCCGGAAACGCCGGATAAGGATCGAGCTGCGTACACGCCCCCGCCCAAATATAGGTATCCTCGCCGATGCGATACCAGTGCGCATTACCTTCCACCGCGTCGCCCACGACCGCTCCCTGAACAACAACCTGACTTCCGACGAGCAACTCACGCGCGACAGGTGAGAAAATCGACGGACTTTCTTTACGCGCATACACACTCATCAGGGTTTTTACGTTGCCCGTGACAGGAAGTTCGGTGAAGGGGCGCATATCTGACCTCATCAAAACACTCTCTTATTAATTAACGATATAAGTCGCAGTGAATCAGGCGCTCACGATAAAGAATGAAACTGTCACGGTGTGTCATGCGAATGGCTGAAGATGAGCTTTTCGCGGCCACTTGACCCACGACAAGGCAGCTCAACGCCGGCTCTTTCATAATCGCGCCTGTCTCTCATCTCACTGGTGCTTTCCATGGCGTATCAACTGAATCTCAACTGGCCAGAATTCCTCGAAAAATACTGGCAAAAACAACCCGTTGTGCTGAAAAATGCCTTCCCGAATTTTATCGATCCGATCACGCCAGATGAGCTGGCAGGGCTGGCGATGGAGCCTGAGGTGGATAGCCGTCTGGTGACCCATTTCAATAATCAATGGCAGGCCAGCAACGGGCCGTTCGAGCACTTCGATGGCCTCGGCGAAACGGGCTGGTCGCTGCTGGCGCAGGCGGTTAACCACTGGCATATGCCGTCCGCCGAGCTGGTGCGTCCGTTCCGCGTGCTGCCAGACTGGCGTCTGGACGATCTGATGATCTCGTATTCCGTGCCCGGCGGTGGCGTGGGCCCGCACATTGATCAATACGACGTGTTTATCATTCAGGGGATGGGGAGCCGTCGCTGGCGCGTGGGTGACAAGCTGCCGATGCGTCAGTTCTGCCCGCATCCGGCGCTGCTGCACGTCGATCCTTTTACGCCGATCATCGATGAAGATCTGGAGCCGGGTGATATTCTGTATATTCCGCCAGGATTCCCGCACGACGGCTTTACCCATGAAACTGCGCTGAACTATTCCGTTGGTTTCCGTGGGCCGAACGGTCGCGATCTGATCAGCAGCTTTGCGGATTACGCGCTGGAAAACGATCTGGGCGGCGAACACTACAGCGATCCGGATCTGACCTGCCGCGAGCATCCTGGCCGCATCGAACTGTACGAACTCGATCGCCTGCGCAGCATGATGATCGAGATGATCAGCCAGCCGGAAGATTTCAAAAAATGGTTCGGGAGTTTTGTCTCTACGCCGCGCCACGAGCTGGATATCGCCGCGGCGGAACCCGCCTATGAGCCAGAAGAGGTGCTTGACGCGTTAATGGGCGGCGAAACGTTATGCCGTTTGAGCGGCCTGCGCGTGCTGAACATTGACGACAGTTTCTTTATGAACAGCGAACAGCTCGAAACGGTGGATGCGAAAGCCGCCGACGTGCTGTGCCGCTACACCGAGTTTGGGCAGGCTGAACTCGGTGACGCACTGCAAAATCCGGCGTTTATCGAAGAACTGACCGGCCTGATTAATCAGGGTTACTGGTATTTCGACGAGTAAGCGTCTCGCTAAACATGCGACGGCGTAGCGTTTGCGCCGTCGCAATGATAAGGTTTTACCGTCTTCCGCCCACGCAAACGCCACTATGAATCTTGCCTCGTCCTCATATCCGTCCAATAAACGCCTGTTTTGTGTGGAAGACTTTATTGGTTTTGGCGAGCGCTACGGCATTGATTATCACTTTCCGCGCCTCAACGAGGCGGCCGCCCATAACAGCCCGGTGCTGCATGGCGACGTCGAAGAGATGACCCTTTCCTCCGGTATTTCGTTAACCCATTCCGATGTGCGCGTGCTTCAGCCCTATGAAACCACCTCCCGCCACAGCAGCCCGCTGTATATGCTGGTGGTGCTGGAAGGGTGCGTCACGTTGACGCTGAACGGTGAAGAATATCAGGTGCGATCCGGGATGGCGTTCAGTTCACGTTTGAGCGAGCAGCAGGTGATGAGTGCGCGCCACGACGCCGATAGCACGTTGAAAACGCTCTCTTTTGGCGTCTATCCCAACGATGCCGAGCGCGAGAGTTTGCTGGAATCGCTGCTTCAGGAATGGCAGTGCCTGCACGCGCCGACGTTTGTCTGGCAGGTTCCGGGCTTTGTGCTAACGGGGATTCAGCATGCGCAGCAGCAGGGTTTAAGTGCGCTATCGCGTAAGCTGCTGCTGGAAGGGCTGATGTATCAGTTGCTCGGTCACGGTTTGCATCAGCGCCAGCAGCAGGTGAGCAGTCGCGCGTTGCCGATGGGCGGTGAACGTGCACGTCTGGAACATATCCGGCAGATGCTGGAACAGTCACCGGAACAGGAATTCACGCTCGCGCATCTGGCGGCTCAGGCGGCGATGAGCCCAAGCAGCCTACGCAGTAAATTCCGCCAGGCGTATGGCTGCACGGTATTTGATTATCTGCGTGATTGCCGTCTTGAACTGGCGCGCCGTTATCTGCTGGAAGGCCACAGCGTTCAACAGGCGGCGTGGATGTCCGGCTATCAGCACGCGACCAATTTCTCCACGGCGTTTCGTCGTCGTTACGGTATCTCCCCCGGCGATTTCCGCCAGCGCGGCTAACGCACTTTTCCCTTTCGCGCGAATGCATCGCGTGCGGTTTGTCATTGCGCATACGTAACCTGGCGCTGCGCATAGCTGTTTGCGATCTCAAAAAGGTAATAATTCTTATTAACAATAAGAAATGCCTTTGGAGATTTTCATGTTCGCTCATTCACGGCTGGCTTTGCTGATAGGTTGCGTTACCGGGAGCGTCGCGTTCCCTTTGCTGGCGCAGGATGCGCAAAAAACCGAAACCGTTGTGGTCACTTCGCAAATGCAAAGTGGCGCGACCAAACTTGAAACGCCCGATATCGAAACCCCGCAGGCGGTGTCGATTGTCACGCGCGAGCAGTTCGAAGAGCAGGGCGCAACCAGCGTGCGTCAGGCGGTGAGCTATACGCCGGGCGTATACAGCAATCAGATTGGCGCGTCGAATCGTTTTGATTACATCGTCCTGCGCGGTTTTTCCGACGGTAGCCTCGATAATATCTATCTCGACGGCCTGAAAATGATGGGCGACACCAACTCCCACAGCTCGCTGGTGGTTGACCCATGGTTCCTGGAAAATATTGAAGTGGTGCGCGGCCCGGCCTCGGTGCTGTATGGCCGTTCATCGCCGGGCGGCATCGTGGCGCTCACCTCACGCAAACCGTCGTTCGATCCGGGCGGTGAGATCAAACTGTTCGCCGGGAATAACAACCAGCGCGGCGCAATGTTCGACGTTACCGGCCCGCTGGACGATAACGACCGCGTGGCAGTGCGCCTGAGCGGCATGACGCGTTACGCCGATTCGCAGTTCGATCCGCAGAAAGAAGAACGTTACGCACTGATGCCAAGCCTCACCTGGCGCATCACCGATAACACGCGTCTCGATCTGATGGCGTATTTGCACCGCGATCCTGAAGGCGGCAGCCACTCCGGTTTACCCTATGACGGTACGGTTGCTTCCCATAACGGCAAGAAAATTTCTAATACGTTCTTTGAAGGTGAGGACGATTACGACAAATACGATCGTCGCGAGAACATGGTGGGCTACAACATTGAACACATGTTCGATAACGGCTGGTCTGTGCGTCAGAAACTGCGCTATCTGCACACCAAAGTTGAGCTGAATCAGGTGTATGCCGCGGGCTGGCTGAATGACACTGAGCTGAACCGGGGGTATTCCGGTTCGGACGAGAAAATGGATGCCATCACGCTGGATAACCAGGTCGACGGCAGCTTTGATACCTGGGCGGTCAATCACCGCGTGCTGATCGGCATGGATTATCAGGATCGCAGCAACAATACCACCGGCTACTACGGTGGCTTCCCGGCAATTGATGCGTTCCATCCGGTGTACGGCGCGAAGCCGGACTACATCACGATGTACGGCCAGGAGAAACACAAGCTTCGCCAGACGGGTTATTACCTGCAGGATCAGATGTCCATCGATCGCTGGCGTTTAACGCTCGGCGGGCGTTACGACCAGGTGAGCGTCTCGAACATTGATAAGCTGAATAATACCCGCAGCGATCTGGATAAGAACAATTTCAGCAGCCGTGCGGCGTTGTTATACCTCTTCGATAATGGCGTTGCGCCGTACATCAGCTATTCCACGGCCTTTACTCCAACCAGTTTTGCCGACGAGAACGGCCAAATTCTTGACCCAATGAAGGGCAAGCAGTGGGAAGCGGGCGTGAAATATGAGCCGGAAGGGATGAACAGTCAGTTCAGCGCGTCGGTGTTCCGCATCAATCAGAAAAATATCGCTACGAAAGAGGAGCCGACCGATCCGTATCGTTCTATCGGCGAAATCGAATCCGAAGGCGTAGAACTTGAGGCGATTGGTCAGCTTACTGACAGCCTGCGTATGCAGGCGGCGTATACCTACACCGATATTCGCTACAAGAAAAGCAGCCCGGAAGAAGAGGGCAAGCGCGCGGTTTACGCCCCACGCAATATGGCAAGCGCGTGGCTGAGTTACGATGTCAAAACAGGTCCGCTGGACGGCTTGACCATTGGGTCCGGCGTGCGTTACGTGAACGGCGTGACCAGCGATCGCCAGAACACGCACACGCTGCCGTCTTATACGCTGGTGGATATGGCGGTGGGCTACGATCTGTCGAAGATCGGGCTGACGGGCGTGAGCGCGCAGCTTAACGTCAATAACCTGACCGACGAAAGCTACGTGGCGGCGTGTAACTCGCTCTCCTATTGCTACTTTGGTGCCGAGCGCAGCATCGTCGGCAGTGTGTCGTGGAAGTTCTGATTTGTTGGCTGTTGTTGCCCGGTGGCGTTACGCCTGCCGGGCCTCCGAGCTTGCTCCCGCTCTTTATCGGCTGGGGAGCCTAACAAATTGATGATTTGCACATTGTACTCCCTCTCCATCCAGGGAGAGGGTTGGGGTGAGGGGGAGCATGCTGCTCAGGAGGTTATTCCGTTCACTTCAAGACACGTGCTTCTCTGTCATTCCGGAACCGGTGAACGTGTTAAGGGGGCTATCACCGCCCCTTAACAACCCCGGCTCCCGGCAAGAAAATCGCCGCTAGGCGGGACTTTCGTCTTAATTCCCTTCGGCTTTCGGGTCGGCCTGTGGTTAACGACTCAACGATTTACAGCCGGGCCAGGGCATCGCTGTAAACTTTCTATGTTAAATGAGTCACTTCCATTGCTTCATAATCAATATTACTGTGGGCCCCCAACCCTACGGTTGAGGCATCAGGCCGCATATTTACTCCTCCATCGCAATATGTATCGCCTCGCCCATTTTTTTCAGCGCCTCGCGGTTTTTCTCGTTCGCCGGCAGAGCAACGTTGATTCGCAGGCAGTTACGATATTTACCGGAGGCGGAGAACAGCGAGCCCGCGGCGGCCTGGATTTTCAGCGCACACAGCTGCTTGCTGACACAGACCATATCCACCTGTTCCGGCAACTCCACCCACAGTAAAAAACTCCCTTGCGGGCGCGTCACGCAAATCTCAGCTGGAAAATACTGACGCACCCAGCAGGTGAATGTTTCCATATTTTGCTGATAAATCTGGCGCATACGCCGCACATGACGATGGTAATGCCCGTCGCGAATAAACGCAGCCACCGCCATTTGCGTGGCAGGGACGTTAAATCCCCCCGCTGCATATTTCATGTGCATCACCCGGTCATAATAGCGACCCGGCACAATCCAGCCCACGCGCAGCCCAGGGGCAACGGTTTTGGTAAACGAGCTGCACAGCAATACGCGGCCGTCGATATCGAATGAGTGAATGGTGCGCGGACGCGGGTATTCCGCCGCCAGCTCGCCATAGATATCGTCTTCGACAATCACGATATCGTGACGCTGCGCCAGCGCCAGAACCTGCCGTTTTCGCGCTTCCGGCATGATAAAACCGAGCGGATTGTTGCAGTTAGGCACCAGAATTACCGCCTTGATTGGCCACTGATCCAGCGCCAGTTCCAGGGCTTCAATGCTGATCCCGGTTTGCGGATCGGTCGGGATTTCAATGGCTTTGATATCAAACCCGCGCAGCATCTGCATGGTGCCATGGAATGACGGCGACTCCACCGCCACGATATCGCCCGGCTTGCATACCGAAAGCAGCGCGATCGACAGCGCACCGTGACAGCCGTTAGTGATGACAATTTCATCCGCCGAAACGGTCGAACCGCCGTCGAGCATCAGGCGCGCGATCTGCTCGCGCAGCTCGTGCCGCCCTTCCAGCATGTCGTAGCTCAGCATTTCGCACGGGTTATGCTGCGCAATCCGGCTCATTTCGCGCCACAGTGGTTTCAGGCTCGCCTGGGTCAAGTCCGGCGAACCGCCGCCAAAAGAGATCATCTCGCGATCGCCACGCGCATCCAGCAGCATCATTACTTCATCCCACTGGGTCACATCGACCGGGCGCTGTACCGGGCGCGTCATGGCAGGCACCGGGGGCTGGGCTTTACGCTGCGAAACAAAATAGCCTGAGCGCGGTTGCGGGGTGATGAGCTGGAGATTTTCCAGAATCTGATAGGCCTGCTGAATGGTGCTGATACTGACGCCGTGTTCCTGGCTCAATGCGCGCACCGACGGCAAACGCTCGCCGTTACGATACAGCCCTTGTTCAATACGTTCCGCCAGGAGATTGGCCAGATGTTGATAGCGCGTCATGCTGTATCCTTTGTTTTTACCATACAGATTATCAAACCAGTACAGATCGCCGCAGAAAACGGCATTCAGAACCTGTTTTAGCGCATCTGTATGTTAAAGAAAAGTTGTTTTTGAATCTGTATTGCAGGCGTGTATTTCGTTGATGATAGGGCCTCTGGCAACCAGAGGAAAACATCATGGAATTTAACGAAAATCGTTCAGCTCGACCGTTTATTGGCTTCGTTTTAATCTGGCGGGCAGTTAAAAAATGGCGTCATCGCCAACAAACGCGGCGTATTTTGCGGGCAATGAGTGACGAACAGTTGCGGGATGTCGGATTAACCCGTTATGACGCGTAAAAAAGCGGAAAAGGCATTTATCTGCACGGCGGCAGATAAATGCCTGACGATTATTCTGCGTGATTTTTGCTGGTGTTATCCGCAATGCGGCGCAGATATTCGTTATTCTTAAAGGCCACCATAATTAATTCAAACATCACGCGACAGCCAATCAGGCTGAAGATCATGCCGAAAATCCGGTGAACAAATGTTCGGTAAACATGGAATACACGCCGCCAATCAGAATAAACAGCATGGCGATCCAGTAGAAAAAAACTAATACGCGCGGTGTGAGCAGGTAATCAAATCCCAGGATTGATTTCATTTTATTGTCCTTATAATAAAGTCGATATCGACAAAAGAGCACAGAGTATAAAGAGATGTACGGGTGCGTACACCTACAAATATTTCCGGGCAGATGCGTTCATTCTAATAGGCGCAATGTTTCAGCTAAGGGTTTGCGTAAAAGGGTTAACGCTTCTTCATAGCTGCGCACATTGTTATAGCCCATCACCAGGCCATAACGTTTACCGGAACCGCGATACCATTCGGATAACGCATTGACCTGGAGCTGATGCTGCTGCCAGATGCGCGCCACGTCGCGATCGTCGCTGCCTTTTGTCAGGAACGCGACAATGTGCATGCCGCCATCGTTTTGCTCGGTGAAAAACCGCTCGCCGTAGACGTCATGGAGCGCGGCGATCATCCAGTCGCGCCGCTGCTGATACAGCGCGCGCATCTTTTTGAGATGACGGAAAAAGTGCCCATCGCTGAGAAACGTCGTGAGGATCTTTTGCGTTAACACCGGCTGGCCGCTGGTGACAATATCCGCGCAATCGGTAAACGCCGGAACCGTGCTGGCGGGCATCACCACATAGCCCATGCGCAACGATGGCATCACGGTTTTGCTAAAGGTTCCCATAAAAATCACCCGATCGTGATGATCCAGACTTTTCAGCGATGGCAGCACTTTGCGCGTGTAATGGAATTCGCCGTCGTAATCATCTTCGATAATCCACGCATTGTTCTGAGTCGCCCAGTCGAGCAGTTGCTGCTTGCGCGGAAGAGAAAGCGTCACCGCCAGCGGGCTTTGGTGCGAAGGTGTGACGATGGCAAATCGGGCGTCGCGATGATGGCGCAGCAGATAATCAGTATCCATTCCGGAGCGATCCACCGGCACGGTGTGCAGGCGCGGAACGATGCGTTTAAGCAGCTGCTGACCCATAAAATAGCCCGGATCTTCAAATACCACCTTATCGCTGCGGCTGGCGAGCGTATCCAGAATCAGGCGCAGGCTGCCGCTGTACCCGCTGGTGATAAGCACTTGCTCAGCTGTACAGGATAATCCCCGCGAAATATTCAAATAGCGGGCGATCGCCTGGCGCAGCGGATACCAGCCCATGACGGGGGGGCTGAGCATTTCTTCCTGGCGCATCGAGCGCGTCGCCTGGCCTGCCAGCAGCAGCCATTTTTTATACGGGAAACAGTCCAGTGCCGGAATGCCGGGGCGCAGAAAACCGGCGCGTTCGCGCTGGCTTATCAGCGATTCAGGCAGCATTCCGGTCGTTTGATCCGTAGGGGCGTTCTGGCTGGCGGGAAGAATCAGATCCGGATTGACCCGCGTGCCGCGTGCGCCCTGACTCACCAGATAGCCTTCACCAATCAAAATGGCATAGGCCGTTTCGACCGTTTTGCGCGCGACTTTCAGCTCTTCGGCCAGCACGCGAATGGCAGGCACTTTATCGCCGGGCTTCAGCACGCCGCGCGCAATGTTGTCGCGATAGCGGGTATAAATAGCGTGATAGCCCGATTTCATGTCCTACCTCGTTTTATGTGTTTTGTATCTTTTTACTATGTCATGAACGGCGTAAATTTGCGCCATCGCATGAAAAATGCCGTACAAAAAAGAGGAAAGACCATGAGCACTCGCGTCAACCACCACAAAGTCACCCCGGCACTTGCTAAAGCGCTGTCCGATCTGAGCATGGCGATCGGCAAAACGTCCATTGATCCTGCGCTCAAGCACCTGATCGACATCCGCGTTTCCCAGCTCAACGGCTGTACTTTCTGTCTGGATATGCACAGTAAAGAGGCAAAAATTGCCGGCGAGCGCGAACTGCGTCTTTACCACCTGACGGCATGGCGCGAATCGCCGCTGTTCAGCGCCCGTGAAAAAGCCGCGCTGGCCTTCACCGAAGCGCTGACCCAAATTGGCCCGGAAGGGGTGAGCGATGAACTGTACCGGAGCGTGTCAGAACATTTCTCGGACATCGAGATTTCTGAGCTGAACTTTGCCATCGTGGCGATCAATGCCTGGAACCGTCTGGGCATCACCTCGCGCATGGAACCAGGCGCAATGGATGTGGCGTACGGCCTGAACAAAGCGAACCTCGAATAATATGCCTCACGCCCTCTCTTCTGGAGAGGGTCATTTCGCTCCTCACCGAAGCATCGCGTTTCGTTCTCCGCCATTCTCTTCGTCACATCACCACGGAGAGACCCTTATGATCGCAGTTATTTTCGAAGCCCAGGCCGAACCGGCCCACCAGGCACGCTATCTGCAACTCGCCGCTGAACTTAAACCGCTGCTGGCGGATACCGACGGCTTTATCGACATCGAACGTTTTCAGAGCCTGAGCACCGAGGGCAAAATTCTTTCGCTCTCCTGGTGGCGGGATGAAGACGCCGTGCGGGCATGGAAGCAGAATGTTTTTCATCAGGCTGCCCAGGCAGAAGGGCGCGAGTCGATTTTTGCTTACTACCGTATTCGCGTGGTGCAGACGATCAGAGAGTATGCGTCTGAAAAAGAGGGCCACGCAAATGTATGACGTACACGTGATTTTCAACGATGATCCAGGCGAGCTGGCGCGATTTGGACAGCTATTGGGCAAGCACAGCATTGGGCTTGAAGGCGGTGGGCTGTTTGGCGTGCACGCGCATTTCCTGGTGGAAGAGGGCGAAAAAGCGCGTCAGGTGCTGATGGCGGCGGGTTTTAACGTTCAGGCCATTCGCGCGCCGCTGATTCGCAAACTGAAACAGGAAAAACCGGGCGAACTCGGGGAGATCGCAGCCGCGCTGGCGGCGCGTGGGATCGCGATTCTGACGCAGTACAGCGACCACGCAAACCATCTTATTCTGCTGACGGATAATGATAAGCTGGCGGCAGAGATCACCGAGGAATGGGCTGCGAATGCTGACAAAAAGCTTACCGACAGAAGATAGCGACGCGCTGGAAAGGGCCGTGGCGGCTGTCGCTGCGGCGATGGCCGATCCCTCGCGAGTCAAAATACTGTGCGCACTAATGGACGGCCGCGCGTGGACGGCGACGGAGCTGAGCGCCGTGGCGGACGTTGCTGCCTCAACGGCCAGCGGGCATTTATCCCGCCTGCTGGACGGAAAGTTGATCACCTGTTTATCGCAGGGGCGACACCGCTATTATCGCCTGGCCGGACATGATGTGGCCGAACTGGTCGAACAGCTTATGGGGCTTTCCTGGAGCCGGATTACCCCACCGGAAACGACAGCGCCGAAAGCCATGCGCGAGGCGCGGACCTGCTACGACCATCTGGCGGGAACGGTGGCTGTGCAGCTTTATGACTTTATGCAGGCCGATGGCTGGCTGGAGCCGGATGGTTCAGCGCTGACGGTTCGCGGGCGTGAGGAGTTTTTACAGCGCGGTATTGCGCTGAATGCCTCGTCCCGTCGTCGGGTTTGTTGCGCGTGTCTCGACTGGAGCGAACGACGGTTTCATCTCGGCGGTGAAGCGGGTGCGGCGCTGCTGACGTATCTTGAATCCAAAGGCTGGATCCAGCGAACGGAGGGATTCAGAGAATTGAGAGTGACGAAATCGGGGAAAGCGGGACTAAGAAAAATGGTTGCCGTGAAATAACGCCGCATGCTGAAACATGCGGCGTTGGCTATCAGAACGCGAGTTTATAGCTGGCGCTGACGGTCTGCCCGGTGTCGTGGCGGGAAGCGTTGATGCTGTAACCCACACCAAAGGTCATATTGCCTTTCTGGAATTTCATTCCAGCCTGACCATTAAAGCTAGTGTCATCCATGATGTCGGCAGAGATGACATCCCGGCTTTGAATACCAACGGTATGAAGCGTGTTCTTCGCAGACTTATCACCCGCGACGGCGATCACCGCAATATCCGCCTGAGGGGTTATATTCCAGCCCGAATCCAGGGCGAAGGTTTTATTCATATTCACCCCGACAGGGAATTGCCAGATATTCTGGGTGCCTTTATCGGTATGGAAGACGTTTTCACCCTGCTTGTTTTTGGTCTCAAACGACTGCGTGGTGAGCTGGTTATATCGCACTCCGGCGTGCGGAATAATATCCACCGCGTTTGTCTCAATCAGATATTCTCCCCGCAGAGCGGCGCTGAACAGGCGTGAATCGACGTTTGCCTTCAGCGTGTCGCCTATATTCACCCATCCAGGCTGTTTCTGATAGAGGTCATTACTGCTCTGCGTCAGGCTTATTTCGCCGGTGACGTTAAGCGATTTTTGACGCCAGTTTTGATAAAGCGAAACGCCCCAAAAGCTGAAGTCATTGTGCGTGGCGTTAAAATCCCCGCGTGAATCCACGTTGCCGTTACCCGCATGGAAAGCCGCACCGCTGCGCATTACGCCATGCGCGGTTTCGTACGCTTTATCCGCACCCAGCATCAGACCGTAAAAGTCCGTGTCGTGCCCGTACTGCATGGATCCCGCGCTCAGGTCGCGGCTACGCTGGTTACCGTAAAGGGTTTGCACCCATACGCTGGCGTCGGGTTCTACGCTCTGGCGTGCGGCACTGGACACTGAGTTTCGGTCGAAAATCGCGTTGACCGCCGAGCTTCCCACCGCCAGCGTGCTGCTCTGCACGCCGCCCGCAAAGGCCATTTGTGCCGCGCTGTTGACGGTTTTGACCACCTGTTCAACGCTTGCTTCAGGGGAGTCGATCGCGACAGAAAGGAAGCGCTGACCCGCGTGAGTGGCAGTGGTGGAGTTCTCTCCGGTCGCAATCAGCCTATCCAGTGCGTGAGGCGTCACGACGCCTGGCAATACGTCCTGCGCCGCTCTGGCTCGAGTAGACACGGTCACTCCGCCGTGATTTTCCTGGATGGTGGCGTTCAACAGTTTATTCAGCAGCAGATTGTTTTGCTGCCAGCCGTTGCCATCGATGTGCACATCGCTAAAACCTTTGGCGACCACGTAGGTCTGATTCGCTTTGGCATTCGCCACGTAAAGCGCAGCAGAATCAGCGACTTTTAATGTGCCGTTTTCAGCGCTGAGCGCCGCTTTGCCCTGCGTCATATCCTGGCTATCAACCATCAACAGCGAGCGGTTGGCAAATTCGGCAGTGTTAAACGTCGCGTCGCGAGAGGTTGCATTGCGGGTCAGCGAGCCGTCGACGCGTAACCCGCCCTGAGTGGCTGATAACGTCTGAGGTGCCTGAATGCTCAGCGCGGCGGTGATCCCATCGCTTCCCCATTTCAGGCCGGTCGTGGCAAAGCGTTGTTCTGCTGGTGCGGTGGCGGTTCCACCCAAAACCAGTAAAGCATTCTGGCCGACGGTCATTCGCCCGTTGATGTCTGTGCTGGCGCTGGCAACCCGTGAGGCATCCGCCAGCGTTCCGCCCTCAACCCATGACGGGTCGATAAACAGTCTGGCCCCCTGGAGATCCATGCGATCAACAATCAGCGTTCCGGCGGCGGCTGCGTCACCGACCGTAATTTCAGCCTCCTGGCTGGCGGTGAGCTGTCCGGCCTGCAATGAACCGTTAACGACTAACTGCCCGGCGTCGCGCATTTCGACGTCAGAATGCAGCGTGGCATCATGATGAATAGTAACCAGACCGCTACTGATGACGCCTGCGGTGGACGATCCAGAGGTAATGGTGTGATCGCCCGCCACCACGTTCAGCGTACCTTCCGGGGCGACCGACACGTTGCCGTTAAGATGCGCAGTGACATTCTCAACCGCCGTGGAACCCAAATTAAGCGTGCCGTTATTGACGGCGACATCAACAGCTGTAGCGGGCGAATGGGCGACGTGAATCAGCGCGCCGCCCATGGCTCCCGTCAGGGTTAACGCCTGGCCGTTACCAATTTCTACGGATGGTTTTCCTTCGCCCTCGAACTGGAGCTGCGCCGCGCCAAACCCGTTACTCACTGCAATATAATCGGCAGTCGTGGAATTTTTAGCCCCGATAATCAGGCGGTTTTTACCGGCGGTAACTTGCGTATTGGCGAGCACGGCCTGGGTGATGGAGGCGTCCGTGACGCTCGCCGTTCCCGCGACGTTATCGGCATTCAATAGCGTGCCGAGCATCACCAGCGAGTTGCCGTCTGCGGGGCTAATCAGCTGATTAACGGCTTTTACATAATCCAGATGATAGGTGTTATCGGTCAGGATCAGGGTGCTGTCTTTCAGCGATACACGCTGGCCGGTGTCGTTATAACCCTCTGGCAGAAGTGCAGATGAAGCACGCTTAAAGAGCTGATCGGAACGCGTCTGAAGCTGGCTGCGGTCGGTCAGGGCAAGCGTTGCGCCGTTCGATAACGACAGGGTGTCAGCGATAATTTTGGTCTTATCAAAGGTCAGGTTCCCGGCAGTGAGCTTGACCCGCGCTGTGAGCGTTTCGCCATGTACGGAAAGGCCAGCGCCGACGTTGGTATCACTGAAACCGCCCGCCAGATTTAGATTTCCGGTGATATTCAGGGCACTGAACTGGCTGAATTTTTCGCCGTTAAACTGCGTGAAACCGTCCAGATGCAGGGTGCTGTTTTCGCCGCTGCCGTACAGATGCCCCTGCACATCGGAGCGATTAAGCCAGACGTCAGATTCCTTCACGCTGGTGCCATTAAGATTGACGTCGCCGCTCACGCTGCTGTCGGTTAAGTGCAGGGCGACAATGCCGCTCCCGGTACTGGCGTCAATATTGCCGTTCAGCACAGAGTGGGTGATATCAAAGGCGATCTGCGCCGCGTTGTTGGCGATGATGTTGCCGTCGATTTGGGAGTGATCGATTGTCGCAGCAGTGCTGCCCGACCCGGAGAGCAGTGCGTGGCCTGCAATCTGCGCGTTATTCAGCGTGAGTTGCGTGGTGGCACCATTTTTCAGGCTAATCGCGTTGCCATCGGTTTGGTTGGTTTTTGTTATCGCTGAATCATTTACCGCGAGAATATTATTGCTTCCAGTACTACTCACTGCTACCGACCCGGTGATCCGACTGTCTTCAATCTCGATGGTATTGGTGCTGTCCGTGCGCGCTAAATTGGTGATCTCAATGGCGTTGCTGGTCGCCATCACTGCGCCCGTCGTGCTGATCTCACTGTTTACGACATGAACGTCATTTCTGTTTTTGGTGCTGTAAAGCAGGATGCCACCCGCCTGAATGGCGCTGTTTTCGAGGGAGACATCGTGCGTACCGGCACCGCCAGCATAGATTCGGCCCGTAATTTGACTGCCGTTGATAATATCGATATCCGTATTGCCGCTATCGGCAGGAGCCAGATAAATGGCGTTTCCACGCGCATAGTTTTTGCTGTAGTTGGCTTTATTGGTTTTATCGTAATCCACCGCAGCGTTAGCCCCGTTCAGGGTTGAATGATCAATGATAATCCTGGTATTGGTGAGTGCACCGCCCGCTTCGATCCAGTCAACCACGGCATTATTTGCAAGGGTAATGGCCGCTGAACCTGTTTTGCTGGCGTTGATGTAATGGCCGCCCAAATTTGCGCCATCGACGAGAAGTTGTTGAATATCATTGGCCTGGCGCGATGACGAACCGCTGGCAAAATAGATATTTTGCGCTTTTGCGGTGGCATTAATGGCCGCATCCTGAGTGGGCGACGTGAAATACCAGGCGGTCGGCAGTGGATTTAATGGCGACGTCATTTGATATTCGGTTAAGCCGCACGTTCCGGCTGGGGAAAATGTGGTGCAGCTATTGCCAAGCGCCGTGCCTGGAATGACCACACTGCTACCCAGCAGCAGGCTAATACTTGTCGCAACCTGAGTCAGACGAAATGTTGTTTTCATAAAAGCGTCCCTCTAATTTCCCGTGATGGTTTTATTTTTGGAGTTAATGAAAAAATAAAATCCATACATTCTTTAATCCTTCGTTACGTTTCGCAGCTTATCAAAATAAAATCAGGCGGGATCTCAGAAGGGTCTTTAGTGCCTTGGATAAATCTTATGAATAATTCTATCTGTCTGTATTAAAAGTTTTTTAATTCAAGGTTTGTTTATGGTATGTGAGGGATCGCACAATTCGCCTCTAATGGCTTAGGAATATTCCTATAATCCTCCGGAATATTGTTAATTGTAATTAAGCAGTTTTATGGGGATTATGAACTAATCCGTGTAAACAATAGGGTTATGGACGATGATTATTGTATTAACCTCCTGTGGCTATTTCATTAAAGGCTTTGAAATGCTGGTGGAGATGCATTTGTCGGAAGCGCCAGCCTTCCGTAATGTACTTTACGTGGATGATATTAAAAAAGTCAGTAAAGATAAGATAGAAAGGGCGAAGGCAATTGTTGTCGATTATGGCCAATCTGATACAAAATCGTTAAATGCGTTGCTGGAAATAAAGAATCGCTATGCACAAAGTTATCTTATTTTTATTACCCGTGACTCGTGCTTTGAGAGCACGATTGAAAATATTTTAATTAATACCGTCGCTGATTTAACGATCGACTGTAAAAGTTCTGTTCGCAAATTAAGTGCCTGCCTGGCGCATTTTGCGCAGGCAGAGCAGCAAATTACTATTTTCAAAAATAGGCGCTGGTATCAGCTTGAGAAGCAACAAAGCTTAACGAAAATGGAGACGATGCTCCTGCCTTATATTGTTTCGGGTAAAAAGAATAAAGAGATATCACGCTTCGTGAATGTGACCGGGAAAACGGTCAGTCATCATCGACGAAATATCTACAAAAAATATGCTGTTACCAATTTGACCGGTCTCTATAAGAAACTGGATCACAACGCATAATGCAAAAAAGGTGGGAGGGTTAAAGCATGCAAAAAATGATGACGGCACAAAAAAAGCTGGAGGCGGCGCTGCTGGTCTTGACCGGGAACATGGATTTTCAGCAAAAGAAAGTGGTTGTTTATCACCAGTACTTGAGTGATATCAAAGCGGACGCCATCCCATATTGTATCCGGAAAGAGTACTACCATCTTTTGCGATTTTTTGAGGGGCTTTTTGTCGTGGAAGGCGTCTCCTTCGCCGCAGCCAGGCAACATACGGTAACCGCTGAATACCTGAATGAAAGTGCGCTGGCGGTGGCTGTTTTAACGCTTCTCATGCACTTGACCCAGTGGATCGCCATCGAAAACTACCTGACGAGCCAGCGGCTTGTGACGGGGTAAGATTTTCTGGCGATCTTCGCGATCCTGTATTTGCAATTCCTGCTCTTTCATCCTTCGTTTCTTGATACTTACCCTGATAACTATTATCTTGTCCGCGAGTGATGAGAGGGTTTCCCATGAGCGAAGAAGATCTGTTCTGCCGCAGGCCGATGGGCATGCGGATGGCAATGATTGTGCGGCAATGGCGCGCGGTGATTGACGACGCCATTCTCGATACGGGGTTAACCCAGTCGAGCTGGACGGTGATGATGCAGCTTGAGCAGTTGGGGGAAAACGTCTCGGTGAGCGAGCTGGCGGAAGTGCAGGGCATCGAACTGCCGCCGCTGATGCGCACGCTTACACAGCTGGAAAAGCAGGGCTATCTGCTGCGCACCACATCGCCTTATGACAAGCGCATCCGGCTGCTGACACTCACGCCGGAAGGCAAAGCGGTGCTGAAAACCCTCACGCGTGTGATTGAGGAATTTCAGACCCGCGTATCGCAAAATATTGCGCCTGAACATCTCGATATTTTCAGCGCAACATTAAATCAAATCGCCTGCAATTTGCGGACAATCCGCGAAGAAGATAACAAGATCTAAAAATGACTCCTGAACAAAAATTTGCCCGCTGGGTAAGGGTGAGTATTGCCTCTTTCCTGCTGATGTTTGTCTATTTTATTGTTGCCGATATCTGGATCCCGCTGACACCGGACTCCACCGTTATGCGCGTGGTGACGCCGGTTTCTACGCGCGTTTCCGGCTACGTGGCGGCAGTGCATGTGCACAATAACAGTCAGGTGAAAAAGGGCGACGTGCTGTTTGAACTCGATCCCACGCCGTTTCGCAATAAAGTCGAGGCCGCGCAAATCGCGCTCGAACAGGCGCGACTCGCTAACCAACAGCTGGATGCCCAGATTGTCGCCGCCCAGGCCAGCCTGAAAACGGCGCAGCTCACCGCGCGTAACGATAAAGTCACGTTTGAGCGTTATCAAAAACTGAGCGCCCTGCAAAACGTGTCGCAGGCGGATCTGGATAAAGTTCGCACCACCTGGCAGAGCAGCGAGCAGTCGGTGGCAAATCTGGAAGCCAACATCCATAACCTGCGCATTGAGCGGGGCGAGCGGGATGAAAAGCGTAACGTGACGCTACAAAAATACCGCAATGCGCTGGAAGAGGCTGAGCTGAATCTGAGCTGGACCAAAGTCTACGCCCAGGCGGACGGCACGGTGAGTAATGTTCAGCTAAGCCCCGGTTTTTACGCCTCGTCCGGCGCTGCCGCGCTGGCGCTGGTGAACAATCAGACTGATATCGTGGCCGATTTTCGCGAGAAAAGTTTGCGTCATACCCATCAGGGAACGGACGCCGCCGTGGTGTTTGATGCGTTTCCGGGCCGCGTTTTCCGCGCCCACGTCTCCAGCAGTGACGCCGGGATCCTGGCGGGGCAGGAGGCGGTAAACGGCGAGCTGTCTGCGCCGGAAACGTCGAATCGCTGGGTGCGTGACGCACAGCGTATGCGCATTCATATCGCGCTGGACGAAGTGCTGCCTAAACATCTGCCGACCGGCGCACGTGCCACTGTGCAGCTGTATAACAGCGAAGGGCCGTTTGCGCGCTTCTTCTCGGGGCTGCAAATTCATCTCGTCAGCCTGCTGCACTATGTTTATTGATCATGTCTATTAACACTCTTGCGCGGGTGTTTACCCCGCACGGCAATATTGTTTATACGCCCAATGATTTTCGCCAGACGTTGCGCATCGTTTTTGCTGGCATGATTGCCCTGAGCATTTCGAGCTTTTACAACACCACCTACGGCGTGTTTTACGTGGTCTATCCCATCATGCTGCTGTCGCTGGTGCCGGTCTTTAATCGTCACGTGGCAAAACAGTTTGTCTTCAGCGCGTCGATAAATTGCGTCGAAATGGTGATTATCATCGGCTATTTGTCGCAATGGCCGGTAATCATGACGCTCGTGGTGTTTGGCCTGTACGTGATGCGTTTTCGCTTTATGAGCCAGGGGGCACTGTTCCTGTTTGGCTCGATGGGCGTGGTGTGTCAGAGCGTGATGCTCAACTTTATGAGTTATCCCAGCACCAACTGGCACACTTTGTTGTTTTCAAATATCGAAGCCAGCGTGATGGCGGTGTGCCTGAGCGCGCTGATGCACTTTCTGCTGCCGGACGTCGAGCCGCGCAAGCCGCCGCCGCTGATCGAGAAAAACGCTGCCCGCGTGCGCCACGAGTCATTGCTTTCAGGCACCGTGGCGACGCTGATTTTTGTCGTTTTCCAGATCAGTGATTTAAGCGATTCCCTGTCGGCGCTGATGGCGGGCGTGTTGATTTTATTCCCGATGCACTATCGCGGCGCGGTGATGAGCTCGCTCTGGCGCGTGGTCGGCGTGGTGCTGGGCTGCTTGTACATTCTGGTGATGCAGTTGCTGCTCTACGACCACACCAGCCATATGGTGCTGATGATGCCGCTGATCGGCCTCGGGCTGGCGTTTGGCGCGCGTCTGCATGTGATGGAAAAAGTGGGTGCGGGCGTGGGATTTGCCAGCATCACCACCATCGGCATTATGTTTGGTCAGAATATGCATCCGGATGGCGATCTGGTCTTTAGCGATTTGTACCGCATCGTGTCCGTCACCGTGGCGCTGGTGGCCACACTGACGCTGGTGTTCCTGGTGCATCTGATTCTGAACTGTTTTGAACCGACGCGTTACGTTATCGAGCCACCAAAAGACGTGTAGTGTGACAGCACGGCGGGCAGCTGCGACAGCAAGAACAGAATCAGGCCGATAGTGCCGCCCACCAGCGTGCCGTTGACGCGAATAAACTGCAGATCTTTGCCGATATTCAGCTCAATCTGGCGCGACATATCTTTGGCATCCCAGCTTTTTACGGTGTCGCTGATGTGACGCGTCAGGAACGACGCAAAATCTGGCGCCACGCGATGCGCCGCCTGCTCCAGATGCTCGTTCAGCGAGGCGCGCAGGCTGGCGTCAGCGACCAGCGTCTCGCCAAACCACTGTCCGGCGTTAGCGATACGCTGCTTCACACGGGAATCCTCGCTCTGCATATCGGCTTTCAGCCAGGCACGTAAATCGGCCCACATCTCACCGAGATAGCGGTTAAACGCCTCGTCATTTTTCAGATAATGTTTGATGTCCTCGGCTTTTTCCGCCATTTCCGGATCGTTCTTCAGGTTGTCGATAAGCTTCAGCGTGGCTCGGTCGAACGCCTGTCGAATCTGATGGGTGCGGTCGTGGCTGATATCATCAAGGATCGCGTTGACCGCATCCGACACCAGTTCCGCGCTTTGATCGCCCAGCCATTCGGTTGGCAGCATCATCGCCTTACGCGGGTGTTCGGTCTTGAGCCAGTGGACTATCTGCGCGGCGATAAATTCGCGTGAGCTCTCTTTTTGAATCAGCGTGATCATTTTGGAAATGATGGCATCCAGCAAAACCTGGTGACGATTATTTTTGGTCATGCTTTCCAGCATCACCGCGCTGGTTTGTGTGAAATCGACTTTATCGATAGCTTTGTGCACCGCGCGTTTCAGTAAGCGCTGAATGCGTCCGTCGTCGGTGAGTTCCAGGAACCCGCTCATGACCTGGATTAAGTGCTGTCCGACGCGCTGGGCGTTGTCCGGCTGGCTAAACCAGTTGCCGATCATCTGCGCCGGTTCGTAGCGGCGGATCAACGCCACTAACGACTGCGTATCCAGAAATTTCTCCTGCACAAACAAGCCAAGATTGTCGCCAATCCGATCTTTATTACGCGGGATAATCGCCGTGTGGCGTGAAATAAACGGGATCGGCACGCGACGAAACAGCGCTACCACCGCAAACCAGTCCGCCAGCGCACCGACCATCGCCGCTTCGGCAATAGCCTTTACGCCCCGCACCCAGAAGGTCTGTGGCAGAAAGAGGGTGACAATAAAAGTGGCGACTGCAATCAGCAGTAGCGACAGCGCCAACAGTTTGGCGCGTTTAAGTTCAGCTAATTTTTCCATGGGTTAAGGATAGAGCGGAGCGTGGGGAAAGTGCAAAAAACGTTATCCAGACCTTTATCAGAAACCTCTGGATATACCCAACTTTACGTCAAAAGCCAGTCATCTTGACTACCCTTACTCCCCTAAGCGGTAAATTAAGGAGACCAAAATGGCTTATCAGACAGTGAATCCTGCTAACAACCAGCTTATCAAAGCTTATCCCTCTCATACCGACGCTGATGTCGAAGCGGCGTTAAAAACCGCCGATGCGCTTTACCATTCTGAATGGGCAAAAGGGGATATTTTACAGCGGCTTCCCGTGCTGCATAAACTTGCCGATCTGATCGACAGCCGTACGGAAGAACTGGCAAAAATTGCCAGCCAGGAGATGGGGAAACTCATTGAGCAAAGCCGCAGCGAGGTGAAACTCTGTGCGCAAATCGCGCGTTATTACGCGGATAATGCGAAGCAGTTTCTGGCTCCGGTGACCTATAAAACCGAACTCGGCGACGCGTGGGTTGAACATCATCCCATCGGCGTGGTGATGGCCGTTGAGCCGTGGAATTTCCCGTTCTATCAGCTAATGCGTGTCCTGGCGCCTAACCTCGCAGCGGGTAATCCGGTGATCGCGAAACACGCCAGCATCGTGCCACACTGCGCTGAGGCCTTTGAACATCTGGTGCGCGAAGCGGGTGCGCCAGACGGTGCCTGGACCAATCTGTTTATTTCGTCGGATCAGGTCGCGAACATTATTGCCGATCCGCGCGTCCAGGGCGCGGCGCTGACGGGGTCTGAGAAGGCCGGTAGCGTGGTGGCAGCACAGGCGGCCAGGCACATCAAAAAATCAACGCTCGAATTGGGTGGTAACGATGTGTTCGTGGTGCTGGACGATGCCGATCTGGAAAAAGCGGTGGAGATCGGCGTGAAGGCCCGGCTCGCCAACGCCGGACAGGTCTGTACCGCCGCCAAGCGTTTTATTCTTCACGAAAAAATCGCCGAGCAATTCCTGACGAAATTCACCGAAGCTTTTAGCAATGTGAAGGTGGGGGATCAGTTTGACGAGAGCACCACGTTAGGGCCGCTGTCGTCGAAAGATGCGCTGGAGACGCTCACCAAACAGGTGAACGAGGCGGTGAAAAATGGCGCGAAGCTGCACTTTGGCGGCAAACCGGTGCAGCGCGAAGGGAACTTCTTCGAGCCGACGATTCTGACCCACATTTCTCGCGACAATCCGGCGTATTTCGAAGAGTTCTTTGGCCCAGTTGCGCAGGTCTACGTCGTGAAAAACGATGATGAAGCGGTTAGCCTGGCGAACGATTCGCACTATGGGCTGGGTGGCGCGGTGTTTAGTCGTGATATCGAACGCGCGAAGAAAATGGCGTCGCAGATTGAAACCGGAATGGTGTACATCAACTGGCTGACGGATACTGCCGCCGAGCTGCCGTTTGGCGGGGTGAAGCGTTCCGGCTACGGACGCGAGCTGTCAGATCTGGGGATTAAAGAGTTTGTGAACCAGAAACTGGTGGTAGTTCGCCAGTAACCTCACAGTGTGATGACACAGCGGGCGACAGAGATGTCGCCCGTTTTTTTGTGTCGCGTAAAGATAAGCACTGTGACGATCGGCTAAAAAGGTGAAGCCTTAGGCCGTAAACCGCGGTTGCGGACAGAGGAGACGTTAGTGACGCAAGCCTGCAAACGCTGCGCGGATTTCCTCTTCCGGCAACTGAATCCCGATAAAGACCATTGTGCTGTGCGGCGTTTCATCGCCCCACGGGCGGTCCCAGTCGGCGCTGTAGAGGCGCTGCACACCCTGGAAAAGCAGGCGGTTTGGCTCGCCGTCAATCCACAGCATGCCTTTGTAGCGCAGCAGTTTGTCGGCGAATGACAACAGCAGGTTTTCCATTACGCGCGACACGTCGCTGATATCCACCGGATAATCCAGCTCGACCACAATCGATGACACGTCGTTTTGTTTGTCGCCGATAAAGTGAAAACGCGGCTTCGACGTGACGTTCTCTTCCAGCATAAAGCCGTTGGTGTTGAACAGCTGTGCCAGATCGATATCACCGTGCGTGACCGTGTAAATCGGCGCGCGAGCGTTGATGCGCGTCAGACGTTCGCGCAGCTTTTCGCTGTCGCCCGCGACGTCGGTTTTGGTCAGCAGAATGCGATCGGCATAACCCACCTGCGACTGCGCGATAGTGAACTGGTTCATCTGATCGTCGGCATGGACCGCATCGACCAGCGCGATCACGCCGTCCAGCAAATAGCGCTGGCAGAGGATATCGTGAGAGAAAAAGGTCTGGATAATCGGGCCGGGATCGGCCATGCCGGTGCATTCAATGACCAGACGGTCGAACTCGATGTCGCCGCGATCGCGGCTGTCGAGCAGATCGAGAAGCGCGTCTTCCAGTTCGCTGGAGCGGGTGCAGCAAATGCAGCCGTTGGTCAGGGTTTTGATCTGGGTGGCGCGATCGCCAATCAGCTGGTCGTCAACGGAGACTTCGCCAAATTCGTTTTCGATAACGGCGATTTTAAAACCGTGCTGTTCGTTCAGGATATGGCGCAGCAGGGTGGTTTTGCCCGCGCCGAGAAAACCGGTGAGTAGGGTAACGGCAATCGGTGTCATGGTTTCTCCTTTAGCAGCAGCGTACGCCGCCTTCTCCACTTCCGCCGTAGCGCGCTTCCTGACGCTCGCGGAAAAATTCGGTATAGGTCATGTACGGCTTATCCGGATGGTTAGTCTTCATATGTTCAACGTAGTTGTCATAGTCCGGAATGCCAATCAGCATTTTTGCCGCCTGACCGAGGTATTTTTTTGCTTCGCCTAAGTTACCAAACATTGTGGGTTCCAGATAGAAAAAGCCCGGCGATGTGAGTCCGCTGGGCTTGTGTTCCCCTCACCCCAGCCCTCTCCTAAAGGGAGAGGGGGAGGATTGCGGATTAATGGTGTGAAGAGGTTTTCACGCCACCTTCCGGCACTGGCACATACGGGGTTTCTTTATCCGTACGACCGTCGGCGTTACGCACTTTCATCCAGGTTTTAATGCCGTAGAAGATGATGCTGTACACCACCACCAGGAACAGAATGCTCAGACCCGCGTTGGTGTAGTTGTTCACCACGATATGGTTCATGTTGGCAATCTGTTGAGCCGTAAGATCACCGCTGCCCGCCGCGATTTTCTCTTTGTACTGGTTAGCCATATACAGGAAGCCTTCCAGCTGCGGGTTGGTGCTGAACAGTTTCAGACCCAGCGCCCAGGTGGTGCAAAGCAGCAGCCACATCGCTGGAACCACGGTCACCCAGATGTATTTGGTGCGTTTCATTTTCACCAGAACAACCGTGCCGAGTACCAGGGCAACCGCCGCCAGCATCTGGTTAGAGATGCCGAACAGTGGCCACAGGCTCTTCACGCCGCCCAGCGGATCCACAACACCTTGATACAGCAGGTAACCCCACAGACCGACGCAGCCTGCTGTACCCAGAACACCGGCGACCAGAGAGTCGGTTTTCTTCAGGAACGGCACGAAGTTGCCGAGCAAGTCTTGCAGCATAAAGCGGCCCGCACGGGTACCAGCGTCCAGCGCAGTCAGGATGAACAGCGCTTCGAACAGGATCCCGAAGTGATACCAGAAGCCCATATCCGCCCACGGCAACACTTTGTGGAACACGTGTGCGATACCGACGGCAAGCGTAGGTGCGCCACCGGCACGGTTCAGAATGGACGGCTCACCGATGTCTTTCGCGGTCTGCATGATTTGCTCAGGGGAGATAACAAAGCCCCAGGAGCTGACGGTCGCCGCCGCGTGGGCACTAACGTCTTTCAACTGCGCCATGATAAGTGCAGCATTGTCGCCGCCCATCTCATGCAGGTTTGGCATGGTGATGCCGAGCCCTGCTGGCGGAGTGTTCATCGCGAAATACAGGCCCGGTTCGATGATAGACGCTGCAACCAGCGCCATGATTGCCACGAAAGATTCCATCAGCATCGCGCCATAACCAATGAAGCGTGCGTCGGTTTCGTTGGCCATCAGCTTCGGCGTGGTGCCGGAAGCGATCAGCGCATGGAAGCCAGACACCGCGCCACAGGCGATGGTGATGAACAGGAACGGGAACATCGCGCCTTTCCACAGCGGACCGGTGCCGTCGATGTACTGCGTGACCGCAGGCATTTTCAGTTCCGGGTTAATGATCACGATGCCAATCGCCAGACCGACGATCACGCCAATTTTCAGGAACGTTGCGAGGTAATCACGCGGCGCCAGAATCAGCCAGACCGGCAGCAGTGCGGAGATAAACGCGTAACCAATCAGGGCAAAAGTAATGGTGGTGTCTTTAAAGGTCAGCGCCGGGCCCCAGTACGGGTCGTGCGCAATAATGCCGCCGAAGTAAATGGAGGCGACCAGCAACACAATCCCAATGACCGACACTTCGCCGACGCGTCCTGGGCGCAGGAAGCGCATGTAGATACCCATGAACAGCGCAATCGGCACGGTTGAACAGACGGTGAAGACGCCCCACGGGCTTTCCGCCAGCGCTTTCACGACGATCAACGCCAGCACTGCAAGGATGATAATCATGATGAGGAAGCAGCCGAACAGGGCAATGGTGCCCGGCACGCGGCCCATCTCTTCTTTGATCATCTCACCCAGCGAAGCACCGTTACGGCGCGTCGAGATGAACAGCACCATGAAGTCCTGCACCGCACCCGCCAGCACAACGCCTGCGAGCAGCCATAACGTGCCTGGCAGATAACCCATCTGCGCGGCAAGTACTGGCCCGACTAACGGACCTGCACCGGCAATTGCGGCAAAGTGGTGACCAAACAGCACATAGCGGTTAGTGGGAACGTAGTTCAGGCCGTCATTGTTAATGACCGCCGGTGTGGCGCGCGTTGGGTCAAGCTTCATGACCTTTTGCGCGATATACAAGCTGTAATAGCGGTACGCGACCAGATAGACAGAGACCGATGCGACTACGATCCACAGGGCACTGACGTGTTCGCCCCGACGTAGTGCAACAACGGCCAGACAGAACGCACCGAGGATCCCGAGGAGTGCCCAGGGTACGTGCTTAAGAAGTTTTTTAGTATCCATAGTTAGACCTGGTTTTTTAACGGTAAAAAGGGGTCAGAGTTCGTTGTGAGGAAGTATTGATTAATGCTGAGGCGATCTTGCCAGATCTGCGCGCGTGTAAAGGAAGGTAAATCGGTGAGTGGTTGTTTGTGGAGGCTAAGCGGTCAAAGCGAGGGGCGAGTGGTTAAGTCTCGCCGCCAGTGGTCAGTATTATGTGATTGAGATCACAGTGTTTCTTCGAGTGATTCAGCGTGAGCGGTCGACAGGTAGCCTTCGAGCGTCTCGAAAAGCTTCACCCGCAGCCACTCGGGCTCTACGATCTGAATATTGGGCAGCCAGTAGAAGATCAGCGGCAGGATCTGGTTCTCATGCGCCGCCTGGCAGTGGATAGTGATCCCCTCATGGCTTTCCGCCACGATGTCCTGCTCTGGCAGCAGGTCTCGGCGTTTAAAATAGTGAGAGATATTATTATTGGTAAATATTTTTACTTCGAAAGTCTCTTCACTGACCCATGGGTCGAGATTTTTCTCCAGTAATTCCTGAGTATGCGGATCCAGAATAAACGTCTCTTTTTGAATATCAAACCAGCTTATTTGGCTCAGTGAAAATGATTTTAACCTGCCATTTTCGGTGGCTTGTAAATACCATATATTTTTTTTGTTAATTAATTTGTAGGGATTTACCGATCGCGTTTTGTCTTTATATGTCATCAGGCAAACATGGCGGTTTTTAATCGATTTCTCGATAGCCGTCAGATAGAGGCGAATATCCTTTTGTACCGTATGTTCTGCATCATTGTTGAGGATAAGAATATGGTTCTCTTCCACGCGTGATTCCAGGTTCTGCCAGAACGCCGCTCCCCTGTCCGGAAAAAAACTATCCGCATTCAGCAGGTTAGCCACAGCGTTGTGCAACCCCTGGCCGCGAGAACTTGGCGTGGCGTGAATCAAACGATATTGACCGTTACCGGCGTGTTGAACAATGGGTGAGAGCGCATTCAGATCGCGATATACCGTTCGTTCAGTAATTTTAAATTTTTGCATCAGGTCGCTGCGGTGAACAACACCGTTTATATGCAGCTCCATAAGAATATCGACGAGCCGTTCAGCAGAGCGACTCCGGGCAGGAGTTGTCATAATTTATTCCCGTTTATTGACATGAAAAGGTCTGAATTATGCCAATGGCACTGACAGAATATGTCAGTGCCACAAAGCAAAAATTTATCTTATGGATATATAACGGCCCAATTTAGGATAAACATTAATAATTTTTTGTGAAATGACGTGTAGTCACGCAAATCATCAACACGATTTCCTTAAAGTTTTCACTATCCAGGCCGAAAATTCTGTTATCTGTCTGATGGAAAGAGAAAACATGTTAAATCGTATCAAGATTGTCACCAGCTTGTTGCTGGTCTTGGCTATATTCGGCCTTTTACAACTGACATCCGGTGGTCTTTTCTTTAATGCCCTGAAGCATGACAAAGAAAACTTCACTGTTCTTCAAACTATTCGCCAGCAACAGTCCACGCTTAACGGCAGCTGGGTTGCGTTGCTGCAAACACGTAATACCCTGAACCGCGCGGGTATCCGTTACATGATGGATCAGAGCAATATCGGTAGCGGTGCAACCGTGAACGATCTGATGCAGATTGCGTCGACTTCCCTGAAGCAGGCGGAAAAAAACTGGGCCGACTACGAAGCCCTGCCGCGCGATCCGCGTCAGAGCGATGCTGCAGCTCAGGAAATTAAGCGTAACTACGATATTTATCACGGTGCGCTGGCTGAGCTTATCCA
The DNA here is from genome assembly GCF_045627565.1 of Lelliottia sp. Lineage (NCBI taxonomy): Bacteria > Pseudomonadati > Pseudomonadota > Gammaproteobacteria > Enterobacterales > Enterobacteriaceae > Lelliottia > Lelliottia sp. The sequence continues at coordinate 34,486 of NZ_JAZQNX010000010.1, forward strand.
GCTACTGGGTGCTGGTAAAATCAATGACTTCTTCGATCAACCGACTCAGAGCTATCAGGACGGTTTCGAAAAAGAATATGTGAATTATCTGCAGCAGAATGACCATCTCTATGAAACCGCCGTCGCCGACAGCAACAGCTCTTACACTCAAGCTATCTGGGTGCTGATTAGCGTGCTGATCGCCGTGCTGGTGGTGATTGTTAGCGTCTGGCTGGGCATCAAGCAGTCTCTGATCTCTCCGCTGAACCGTCTGATCGACAGCATTCGTCATATCGCCAGCGGCGATTTGGTGAAGCGTATTGATGTCGAAGGCACTAACGAAATGGGACAGCTGGCCGACACTCTGCGTCATATGCAGAGTGAGCTGGTGAGTACTGTGGGTGATGTGCGTAACGGCGCGAATGCGATTTACAGCGGCGCGAGCGAAATCTCTGTCGGTAACAACGATCTCTCTTCCCGTACCGAGCAGCAGGCCGCTTCTCTGGAAGAGACCGCTGCCAGCATGGAACAGCTAACTGCTACCGTGAAGCAGAACGCCGAAAACGCCCGTCAGGCGAGCAATCTGGCGCTGAGCGCGTCTGAGACTGCGCAGAAAGGCGGAAAAGTGGTGGATAACGTGGTGCAAACCATGCGTGACATCGCTGGCAGTTCGCAGAAGATTGCTGACATTATCAGCGTAATCGACGGAATTGCTTTCCAGACCAACATTCTGGCACTGAACGCTGCGGTTGAAGCGGCACGTGCGGGTGAGCAGGGTCGTGGGTTTGCGGTGGTGGCTGGCGAAGTGCGTAATCTGGCACAGCGTAGCGCCCAGGCAGCTCGTGAAATTAAGAGCCTGATCGAAGATTCAGTCGGTCGCGTTGAACTGGGCTCTACGCTGGTAGAAAGCGCCGGTGAAACGATGGGTGAAATCGTCAATGCGGTAACGCGCGTGACCGATATCATGGGCGAAATCGCCTCTGCCTCTGATGAGCAGAGTCGCGGTATCGACCAGGTGGGTCTGGCCGTTGCCGAGATGGATCGTGTGACTCAGCAGAACGCCTCGCTGGTGGAAGAATCTGCGGCTGCGGCGGCAGCACTGGAAGAGCAGGCGAGTCGTTTGACGCAGGCGGTTGCGGTGTTCCGTATTCAGCAGGAACAGACGAAATCGCGTGAACAGGCCGGTCTTAAAACGCCCGCTACCTCAGTGAAAGCACGTAAAGCTGCGGCAACCACGTCCGGTGAAAACTGGGAAACCTTCTGATGTAAAAAAGCGCCCTGTTCAGGCAGGGCGCTTTTCTTTTCGCATGCTTTCTTATTAACGCTAGCCGTCGCTCCGGACCACTTTCATTTCGACCATTCCAATCCCCAGTTTACGCGGTGAATGCCCGAGGATATTGCCTTCGTTAGTCGATTGCGGTTCCGGCGGCACAATCACGACGGTACGACTGCGCGACGGGTTATCGAAATGCAGCGTGGTAGTGGTGACCTCATTGCCAAGCGTCAGCATCTGTTCTGTATCGCCAATACGCACCGGAATGGGTTTATTGGCGTTTGGACCAAACGCTTTCGCGGTGATCACCAGATCGAATTTCTCGGGCAGCGGCTCGGCATATTCGATTTTAACTTCGTCGCCAAGCTGGGCGTTTGACCAGCGCCCCCACGACTCAGGGCGAGAAATCCCGCTGAACTGCTTCACTTCTTCTGGCGCACCGGCCACGTTAAACACGAAGCTGTCCGCTTTGTAGCGGATGTCGTTATCAACCACTTTGAGCAGATCGACGTTACGTTTGTAGCGATCGGTATCGATCACCGTATCTTTAAACGCCGTTTTGCCTTTCCACTGATCTTTATCGACATGCTGCACCGTCTGCTGGCCGCCTAACTGACCCTGGGATACACACCAGTCCGTCGAGAGGGACAGCGGCTGTGACCAGAGCTGACCCATTTTGTAGCAGCGATCGACCCAGACGAAGTTATCCCGTGGGGCGAAATCAGCCAGCTGGAAGCGCAGCGGGGCAGAATATTCGCTCTCTGGCAGCGGTTCGACGCGGCTGTCCGAGACGCGCAGCAGCAGCGGCAGACGGAACTGGCTGCCTGAAAACGCAATCATGTTTTTCTGCTGGTCGATGGTGAACGCTTTCATCTCTTTCGGGAAATTCCACAGGCGGATGACGTCCGGCTTCCATGCCAGAATTTTTTCTTTCATGTTCAGGAATACTTCTGACAGCGACTGTCCGGAAAGGGTACTGCGCCCCAGCCCGATAAAGTTGTCGCCGCCCAGGATATCCAGCACGGTGGCGCCGTTATCCATGGTATTCCGCTTGGTGGCAATGACATCCTGCTGAGGCTGGTCGCCGCGCAGGACGAAAAATAAATTGCTGCGATCCTGTTTGTTCAGCGCATCCCATGCGGTGTTTTTCATCGCCAGATGGTCGGAAGAGACCACAATGACCGTGTTTTTAAAGTACGGCGATGCTTTGATTTTATTGATAAAGGCGGCGATATGTTCCTGGCTACAGGTGACGGCGCTGAATGACTGATTTGCTTTTCCATTGATTGCGTAACTTTTGCGCTGGCAGGTGCGCGAAATAAAACCGTCCGGATGGTGCGTGTCGACCGTCAACGCAAACAGAGAAAAGCGCTTGCCGGATTGAGACAGCTCTTCAAATTTTTTCCAGGTTTCGTCCAGCACCGTGTCGTCGTAGAACCCCCAGTCATTGCGATAAGCGGGATCGGCGACGGTGTTTTTTAACTCTTCAGCGCCGTAAAGATGCTCGAATCCGTGGGATTTCAGGAACACGTCTTTGCCAGCGAAACGCAGATTTGCGCCCTGCATAAAGTAGTTTTCGTAGCCGGAGTTTTTCAGAATATCGCCCAGGCAAATATTCTGCGGGAAGAAACTCGACATCGAAGCGGAGGCGTTGCCTTCGAAGGGCGCAAACAGCGGAATGCCGCACTGGGACGCAACCATGCCGGCGATCGTGTAATCCGTGCCAGGCAATTGCGCGGTATGGCTAAAATCCAGCCCTTCGTTTTTAAGTGCACCGAGATCTGGCGTCAGGTTTGGGAACGCATCGTTATCAAAATAGGTACGCTCAAGGCTTTCCCCGTAGATATACACCAGGTTGAGTTTTGGATTGGGAATGGATTTGGCGGGCTCTTTATAATACGCGGTGAAATCTGGGTCGCCATCGCGCGACTGCGATTTTACCAGCTCCGTCACCTGATGAAACGCCGGGCTGGCATCGACCGACCCAAGCGCCAGCATCAATGCCAGCAGGCTGTAGCCCACATGGTGCGGATGGTGACGGCGACGGCGAAGGACCCAACCCAGCGTCCCAAACACCGCAACCAGCGCCAGGGCGACACCTATACCCGGAAGTATGTACTTACTCACACCTGCGCCCGTCAGGCTGTTGGTGAGGGTATAAAGTACGGCGTCATTAATACCATCACCGGTAAAGTAATCGCTGGCGTACAGGGTAATGTTCAAAACAATAAAAATGCCCAATACCAGAAGCGTGGCAACAAACCACCAGGTATTGCGACCCGCTTTCCACGCGTAAATGCCGATGGAAGCCAGGAAAAGGGTAAGGGATATAAACTCTGACAACAGCATTATCCTCAATAGCGCCAGTCTCTTTCCTGGCCAGCTGATGACTTTTTGGGAAACCAATTTAATAGCGAAGTCACACAGCTGCAATTTTAGTGTCACTAAATTGTGCTGTTGTTAGGATTTGGTTTAGAAATTGGAAATTTTGAACGCCGTCGCATCCCGCTATGAGGGGAAGGAGACGCTGGCAAGTAAGCAAAATCCGACTCTGACGCCGCGGCGCAAGGATAACCTGGCAAACGCGGCGTGTTGTGGCAGAAAATGGGATGGATCAGGAGAGGAAATTAACGCCTTGTTTTAGCACCAGATCGCAGGCTTTGGTTTTCACCTTTTTCGCCAGCGCGGAGTCACCCAGGGTGTTCAGATTCAACTGCTCGCCGTTCTGCGCATTCAGCAGGCCCTGGATTCCATCCATGTAGTTCGTGTCGCTTTTCTGCTCTTGGGTGTCCATGCCCAATTTGCCCAGAACCTGGTTTTTAATGTTCTGGGTATCCGTCACCGATGCCAGTTTCTCTTTTGCACAATAGCCGAGAATACCCGCCGCGTTGTTCATGGTGCCTGCGCTCAGGCTCTGATTGCTGTTACCTAACAGGCTGGTCAGGGATGACGCCGAAAGGCCACCGCTTTCAGAGCCGCTGCCTTTGGTCAGTTCGTTGGCTGCGCTGGATAAAGAGTCCTGCCATGAGGCGGCGTGTGCTGCGCCAGTGAGCAGAGCGACGCCGAGAGCAGTGCTGAGAAGACGATTTTTTTTCATGATATTGACTCGAGAATGGCCCCGGTTGGGCTGGAATGGGCACCAGTATATACTGCTCAAAGGTGCGCCATTCCTGGAAATGTCTTAATACTCTTTGCCCGTTACGCGGCTGCGGAAGCTTTCCCAGTCAAAAATCACGTACAGGCTGTTGCCGAGCTTCATGCGATCCATCACGCGCTCACCCAACAGGCGGGTCATTTCATCGATATTATGGTTGGTCAGCATGCCGGTAGGGCGCTTGGATGAAGAGCGGCGATCAACGATCTGATTAATGATCACTTTCTCATAGCGGGATTCCGTTTGAACGCCGATTTCATCAATGACCAATAAGTCGACATTGCTTAAATCGTTAAGCAGTTGTTCTTCTGTGGTTTCGCGATTGGTGAAGGTGTCTTTCATGGCCGACATAATGTCGGCGACGGTGATGATCAGCACCGATTTACCGCGCAGCAGCAGTTCGTTACAAATTGCTGCCGCGAGATGGTTTTTGCCGGTGCCAGGCTTACCACAAAAGATAAAGCTGGCGATGTTGCCGTCGAATTCGTCCACATACTGACGCGACAAGTTCAGGGCGTTCATTTGCCCCTGGGATTCCACTTTGTAATTATCGAAGGAACAATTCTGATGAAGTGGACGTATACCGGAGCGGTTAAACGTTCGCTGCATTTTCATCGCGCGGTTTTCGCGGGCCAGTGCAGCAGCGCGGATCTCACCCTGTTCTTTCTGCCATGCCAGGAGCTCTTCGCCAGTGGTAAAGGCGGGCTTCACATTGGCTGGCATCATTTTTTGCAGACGCTTCATTAACTCGCCGACATTTTTCATTTAGCACCTCGGAATCCGTGTGGGATCTGTGAATCCGGCTGGGAAAAGGCATTGATATCGCGTTTTGGCTGCCCGCCGTTACTGGCGCGATTCAACTGCACGCTGCGGGCTAACTTTTGCTGCCACTGTACATGGTGAAACACTTTGCCTTCTGCCTGCCAGTAAGTCACGAATGCAGCCAATTCTTCTGGCGTCACGGGCTGTGCGAGCGCTATGCCCCACAGACCTGCCAGCCGCTGGAAATCAGCATCGGGCTGCCAGCCTGCGTACATGGCGAATTTCCCCATCGGGATCGCGACGGGCGCACTGGCGGGTTCTTCGAAGAATTGTGTATCCAGAGCGACGTCGCTCGCTGGGCGCGACAGGCGCGCTTCGATTTCCAAAAGCTGGGCCAGACGATCGGGCGTGATCGCGTAAAAAGCCGGCGCATTGTCGGCAAATACGGCGATTGTGCCGCCTTCGGCGTTATTCAGTACGCCGCGGGGATCGCGCATAAAGGCATCAATTCCAGCGACGCTGGTGGTCAAAATTCTGGAGGACATACACTTTCTCTACTGAATGACTGCGGGCGTGATATGGGCTTATGGTAGCACAGAGAAGAAGGGCGAAGCAGGGGATCGTGCGGGGGTTTTACCCTCTCCAGAGAGGAGAGGGTAGCGAACTGGAATTACGCGATAATATTCAGTGTGACGTCGATATTGCCACGGGTCGCGTTGGAGTAAGGGCAAACGATGTGTGCCGCATCAACCAGTTTTTTGGCTTCTGCTGGATCCATACCTTCAACGTGAATATTCAGTTTGGCTTCGATACCAAAACCAGTTGGCAGTGGCCCGATACCCACTTCGCCTTCGATAAAGGCATCTTTTGGCAGGGCAATTTTGTCACGGTTAGAGACGAACTTCATTGCGCCCAGGAAGCAGGCAGAGTAGCCCGCAGCAAACAGCTGCTCTGGGTTAGTGACTTCCCCCCCCATGCCGCCCATCTCTTTTGGTACGCCCAGTTTAACGTCCAGTACGCCGTCAGAAGAGGTCGCACGGCCATCACGGCCTCCGGTGGCTTTGGCTTTGGCGGTATAAACAACTTTTTCTAAAGACATGGCAGATTCCTCATCTTACTTTTATGTGCGCTATTAAATAGCGTGCGATATACATGGTTAAATCAATACGTATTAACTATAGCTTCAGGCGCGATGGAGTTGCTGGCGCAGTTGCTCAAGCTGTTGCTTAAGTGCGACCAAGGTTTCGGTATCGCATTGCGCAGCGCAGCCAACAGCCTGAGGAATGTCCTGCGCCTGCTGTTGCAGCGCGCGGCCGTCATCACTCAGCGTGACGGCGACCTGACGCTCATCCTGACGTGAACGCTGGCGTACAATCAAACCGGCGCTTTCCAGTCGCTTCAGCAGCGGGGTAAGCGTTGCGGAATCCAGAAACAGACGTTCGCCAATTTCCGACACCGTGATGTCATCCTGCTCCCACAAAATCAGCATCACAAGATACTGGGGGTAGGTCAGGTTAAGCGGTGCCAGCAGTTGCCGGTACAGCTTATTGAGCGCCAGGTTTGCCGAGTAAAGGGCAAAACAGAGCTGGTTATCCAGCAACAGCGCTGCGGTGGTGTCGGTCGTTTTCGTCTTCATGAATCCAATATAGGTAGTGCGCGATTTAATTGCAAGCGATTTTATGGGCAGGTGTAGCGCAATGCGACCTGAACGGCCATTTTGCGATAGTGCTGACGTTGCGCCTGCTCATCTGCGCCGTCTTCAAACAGCAGCGTGAAGGTGTAACTGTTGGCGACGTAGTGAAAGCTGAAACTGCTGATCAGGCGGTGTAAATCACGGGCATCAACGGTTTGATTAAAAAGCTGTTTTTCTTTTCCACGACGCAGGATCGCTTCGAGTAAATCCAGCGCGCTGCGGTTGACCTGACGCAAATAGTTGGACTGCTGCATGAAGCGGCCGCGCTGCATATTCTCCATGCAAATAATTCGGATGTAATCGGGGTGGTCGGCATGATAATCAAATGTCGCTTCTACCAAATGCACCAGCGCTTCAACCGGCGGTAAGTCCGCCAGACTGAGCTGTTTTTCGCTGGCGCGTATCTGGGTATAAACGTATTCGAGTGCCTGAAGATACAGATTTTCTTTGGTTTTATAGTGATAGACCACCATGCGTTTAGTGGTACGGGCTTTCTCGGCAATTTGTTCCATGCGTGCGCCGTTCAACCCGTATTCAGCAAACAGGGCGATCGCGCTTTGAAAAATTTTGTCCTTCAAACTGGAGTCGTCATTGTGATCGGGGAATTCGCTGCCAGGGTTAGCCACTTCCTCTCCTTACATTGCCAAACAGAATGCAGGGATTATCACCATGGCAGCGCGATAACACAAATCTCAAACGCGTGGGCGCTTACGGTACAGCCACAAACCGGGTATCGACAGACCAATGGAGAGCGCGCCGACGATTGATGAGGCTTTGAGGAAGTTGCTCAGCAGAAGAATCATTTGCGGTTCGCTGTAGCCAAAATGGCTAATTTTTACCGCCGAGATCATCGCGGTATAAGCCGAAATGCCGGGGAACATGGGGATCACCGCGGCAACGGTGAAAACTTTTGGATGCGCCAGATACCAGCGTGACCACTGAATACCGATGCAGCCGACCAGCATAGAAGCCATGAACGTTGACCATTCAATGTTAAACCCGGCGGTCATCATCACCATCCGCGACCCGTGGCCGATGGCACCTAACAATGCACACCAGCGAAGGGCGCGATGCGGCACGTTGAAGACCATGGCAAACCCCACGGCGGGAATAGCGGACAGAGCCATGTCTTGTGCCAAGGCTAACAGAAACTCGATTATGCCCATCCGCGCAGCCCCCACAACGTCATTGCCATCACCACGCCAATGCAGGTGGCAAGAGTCAGTAAACTGGCAATCGCCCAGCGCGCCAGGCCCGTATTGATATGTCCTTTGAACATGTCTGCAACGGAGTTAATTAACGGGAATCCTGGTACCAGGAGCAGCACGCTGGCCGCCATCGCGACGGTGGGTGTGTTGGCAAACGTGGGCAGGCGCAACAGTAAACCGGAGACAGTTGTGGCGACAAACGCGGCGATACAAAAGTTGATCTGCGGATGCATATGTCGCTGGGTGAGAAGCTGGCGAACATACATTGCGATAGCGCTGGCGAAAAATGTCACGACTGCGCCGTCCCAGCCGCCGTTATTGAGTTTGCAAAAGCAGGCGCAGGAAAGGCCCACCATCACGACCACTAACCAGCGCGGATAACGCAGGGGTTTGATCTGATGAAAACGTTTTTCGACCGTATTCAGGTCCAGCAGCTTATGCTCAGCCATGATCACGATGTGCTGAACTTCCGTCACTACGTGCATGTTAATCCCACGGTCCTGGTTTTTACGCGTTGAGGTGAGGCACTGCCCCTCTTTTATGGTTGTTAGCACAATAGCATTTGAAGAGATGGAGCTCTCGACGCTGTCCATTCCGAGCGCGAGACCCAGCCGTGTGGAGAGTTCTTCGACCAGCGCGCTTTCCGCGCCATGTTGCAATAGAAATAGACCGCACTGAATACAAAGCCGCGTGACGGCGCGTTGTGACGACTGATCTGCCTGCATTTGAAACCCTGAAAAATGAGAACTGCCAGATTGTCTGGAATGTCTATTTTTAGCACAAACCCCAGGCGCTCTGGCTCTGAGTCAGATCAACATTTGTGCAATCAGTGAAAAGAGGCAAAACAGGCTTTATATATTTTGTGAATGATAAAGACATAAATATATCATTTCTTAATGCGTAAACCGTTATTGATATTTCATGTTTAGGCTATTAAGTTATGCGATTTTTTGTACTATATTAATATCGAGTTTAGGTGTCATGATTGACTGAATACCTTGCTAATATCATCTCTGCTGTTATTTCTGTTTAAGAATGTTACTTGTATCTAAAATTGGACTTTAAATATCTTTATAATAGATGAAGAAAGGAATCGGAGAATCTATGTCGTCAGTGAAGAGCAAGTTTGCAATTGTGATTAGTAAAATCCCCATGGTGCAAATGGGGTTGGGATGCATGATGGCAAGGCAGTTTCCTGAATATGAAGCGACATATTGTCGAACTCAGGATGAACTGACAAGCTTGCAAGTTAAAAGAGCGTCCGTCGTCATTGCCGATATCTCAGGCGAATACTTTAATCCTCGTGGCGCGCTTGAACAATATTATTTATTAATGAGTCAGTATAAGAGTATTCACTGGATATTTTTAATCTCCCGACCTCTGTACCCCCTGGCGATTGAGTTGTTGATGTGTCCGCAGAGCACTCTCCTTTCAGATATGGGGCCGGTTGAAGGAGTGATTAACGCCCTCTGTGCGGGCCGCGAACGTGCTGAGCGGATAAGTCAGGCCTTGTTACTTCCTGAGCCACAGGCGTTGAACAAAGCGCCTGAGCGAGCCGTAACATTGACGCTTTCTGAGCGTCAGGTATTACGTCTTCTGGGTAAAGGTTGGGGTATTAATCAAATTGCGTCCTTATTGAATAAAAGTAACAAGACGATCAGTGCTCAGAAAAATAGTGCGATGCGCCGGTTATCACTGCACGGTAATGCTGAAATGTACGCATGGATCAACAGTTCACAAGGAATGAGAGAGTTAAACTTAATTTCACCCTATGGAGAACCAAAGGAATGGAAACAAATATCGCAAGAAAACACATTGCAGTCATAGAATCCTGTGATATGAGTGCTATGGGTCTGGCACATTTTTTTACGACGGTTTCATTTCGGCAATATCAGCTGCATTTGTTTAGGGATTTCGACAGTTTTAATACTGCTCTAACGTATATTCCTTTTTTTTCGGTGATCTATTCGCTGTCAGACGCCCGAGAAGAACGACGGAATTGTCTGGTTTATATGCGCGAACTTGCGTTTAAACATGGCGCCATACAACGCATTATCCTGGCGGGCGATGAGGTTGAGGCGAGATTGATCGGCCAGCTTTCCCCTTCTCGTCTTCACGGGATTATTAGCAAGTCTTCGTCACTGGTCGTATTAAGAAAACAGCTCATCACTCTGTTGAGTGAGATGGGGCAGGTGAACAATAACGCGTTTACCCACTGGCATGGCGGTCACACCCGGATCTTAAGCCCAACCGAACGAACGGTTTTGCGATATATGTCATCGGGTCTTTCCATACCCGAAATTGCGGAACAGCTAGAGCGCAATATCAAAACCATCCGTGCGCACAAATACAACGCGATGCTGAAACTGGGTGTGAATTCTGACGTTGGACTTCTCGCGGCGGCCGACATTCTCAGGAATCTGCCGATGGTTAAACCGCGGTTCGCCTTATGGGTTGCGCCATTTTACTCATAGCGCAAAGGCGAAAGCCTCCCTGCGCCAGAGTTCTGGCGCAACAATTCAAATGCAAACATCAACCCATTTAGCCGATGTGAGTTCGGCCATTCGTTCAGGCTTAATGCGCACGGCACTGCGGATTGACCCGGCAGCGGGCAGGACTTCGTCGTATTGCTTGAGCGAGATGTCACAAAAAACGGACAGAGGATTTTCTAGCCCAAAGGGACAGACGCCCCCAACAGGGTGCCCGGTTAATGTCACCACTTCATCGCTGCTGAGCATTCGCGCTTTTGCGCCAAAAGTGTCTTTCAGCTTTTTGTTATCCAGGCGTGCATCGCCTTTCGCCACGACCAGAATCACCTCATTTTTTACTTTGAGCGATAACGTCTTGGCGATTTGACCCGGTTCAACGTGATGGGCTGCGGCAGCCAACGCAACGGTGGCCGTGCTCTGACTCAACTCAATGACATCAATATCTGGGGCATTGTCAGCAAAAAATTGCTGTACGGACTGCAAACTCATTGTTATCTCCTGACAATTATCCTGCGTAATCTGTCATAAGAAATTATGCTCTGTAAATATCTCTTAAGTAACAAATATCCCTGACCCCCGATTTCTGGATCGCCTTCACAATCACGGAAACCGGTTACAGTAACCGGTTGCAGAGCGAGAAAGAGAGATTAATACTGACTGTGTAACGTCCCCTGTATCCAATAATAAGAGTCAATCATGAAACGATCCGTCCCTGTTTTGCCGCTGGTTCATGACCCAGCAAGGTGGTGAAAATGATGTATGGAACACCGTATGACGCGTCTGCGTCGGAACTGATCATCTGACAGGAGAACCATTATGTCTGCCAACCATGCTGCGTTTAATTTGATATTCCGATTTGTCGAAAACTATGTCAGTCCCATTGCCGGGCGGATCTCCTCCCAGCGTCATGTGATGGCCATTCGCGATGGATTTATTTCTGCGATGCCGTTCATGATTGTCGGTTCATTCTTATTAGTCTTTGCTTACCCGCCGTTCTCACCGGATACCACGTGGGGCTTTGCGCGCGCGTGGCTGGATATGGCGAAGCAGTTCGAAGGGCAAATCCTCACCCCGTTTGATATGACCATGGGCATTATGTCCATCTACATTTGTGCGGCGATCGCTTATAACCTGGGCAAGCACTACGTTAAGTCACATCAGCTTGACCCGTTTATGTGCGCGATGTTGTCCTTAATGGCGTTTTTACTGGTTGCTGCGCCGAAAACGAAAGGGGCGATGCCGGTTGATAGCTTGGGCGGGACCGGGATTTTTACAGCGATTCTGGTGGCGATTTACTGCGTCGAAATGATGCGTTTCCTGAAAGCGCATAATATTGGTATTCGTCTTCCGGATCAGGTTCCGCCGATGATCAAAAACTCATTTGATCTTCTGATTCCTGTGCTGGTTGTCGTCCTGACGCTTTACCCGCTGAGCCTCTTTATCCAGTCTCAGTTTGATATGCTCATTCCGCAAGCCATCATGTCTATCTTCAAGCCGTTGGTTTCCGCAGCGGATTCTCTGCCTGCCATTCTTCTGGCGGTGCTGATCGCGCATTTACTGTGGTTTGCCGGAATACACGGCGCGGCGATTGTCTCCGGAATGCTGCAAATGTTCTGGCTGACCAACCTTGGCATGAACCAATCTGCACTGGCACAAAGCGCGCCACTGCCGCATATCTTCATGGAAGCGTTCTGGACATTCTTCATCGTCATTGGCGGCTCGGGCGCGACAATGGGTCTGGTCTTATGTTACTTGCGCAGTCGTTCTGCGCATCTGCGTTCCATTGGTCGTCTGAGCGTTGTGCCGAGTATTTTCAACATCAACGAACCGGTTATTTTTGGTACACCGATTGTGATGAACCCGGTGTTCTTTATTCCATTCCTGCTGGCACCCATGGTTAACGCCGTGCTCGCTTGGGCAGCCATGAAGCTGGATCTTATTGGTCGTGTTATTTCCGTTGTGCCATGGACTGCTCCTGCTCCGGTGGGCGCTGCGTGGGCGTTGGGTTGGGATTTCCGTGCGGCGCTGCTGGTCATTCTGCTGGCGTTAGTCTCGGGAATTATCTATTACCCGTTCTTCAAAGTGTACGAGAAGCAACTTCTGCAACAAGAAGCAGAGGAAGCTCAGCGTGCAGATGAAGAAAGTCAGCAAGTAGCGTAGTGAAAAGCAAAACGGCAACCAAGGTTGCCGTTTTGACTATTTTGGCTTCTTCCGCGGGGAGAAAACGTCAGGCTGTACGCACTATTTTAGCGTGCAGTCGCCGCACTGCTGAACATCTGGCAGGCGATAGCGCTGACAGCAAGTACGACGCACAAGCAGTCCATCGCGTGGGACGACGGTGCGGAACAGGGGATTATCCCGTCCATCTGACAACTGCTTTGCAAAAAAACAGGACTGGCGGAGCGTGTCGAGGGTTTCATCCCCCAGTAACGGTTTCATCTCGTTCAGATACCAGTGAATCAAATAACCGGTATTGCTCCAGATGAGTTTTCCGTTGATCTCATTGGTCTTTTCCAGCGCGTCGACGACGGGAATAAGCGCTTGCTTTAGCAGCGTTTCCATTCGTTCCTGCGGCGATTGCAAAGTCGCTACGCGATCCTCATGCACATCAATCCAGAAACACGCCGCTCGGCCCGTCTCGTGGAATTCGACATGGAAATGTTCCGGGGATAAATCCAGTGCGATGTCCTGAGTTAACAACGCCTGCATTAACGGCGGCACCATTAAACCGATATACCATTGCGCCCATAGGGAAAGTAATGGCTTATTTTCCCGCGCAAGGGTGGGCTGATTTCGGTAAATATGATCGGAATATGCCGCGAGCAAGGATTGAATCTCGGACGGACGTTGCCATTGCGACAGTGTCATTGCCTGATGCGGGTGTGGCTCATCGAATTTGATGAAATCCAGCAGGTAGGCACGATTTTCTGTGATCGTCTCCCGAATGGAATCCGCAAGCGCAGGGCTCCCGCTGGTAAGACGGGCTCGCCAGATGATGGAATCAACGACTTGTGCGGAATGAGTGGCCATATCGGAATAGGATAGAAATCTAAATGATAATGATTGCCAATCCTAACTATAGACAAAACCGATCGCAAGCCTTTTGTCATTACAATGGGGGGTAGAGCTTATCCAGCAAGTAGCTCAGGGCTAATAAGGATATTATTGCGCCCTCGGTGTTTGGCTTCATACAGCGCTTTATCTGCTTTACCGAGCGCACCTTCGATATCTTCGCCTTCAAAAATAGCGATACCAATACTGATGGTGACGTTGGTTGCCACGCTCTCGTTAAACATATGTGGGATCTTAAGGTCGTAGACTTTCTGACGAATACGTTCTGCGGTCTGGCGTGCCTGCTCAAGAGTGACGCTGGTTAACAACACCATAAATTCTTCTCCGCCAAAGCGCGCAACGATATCCCGCGAGCGAACGGCATCACGGATGGCAGCGGAAACCCGAATCAGGGCCTGATCGCCCATCATATGACCGTAGTGATCGTTGTAGGCCTTGAAATGGTCAATATCCAGCAGCAGGACGAAGTGTTCTCCCTGCTCCAGCGTTGGGAGATTTTCCAGGCGGTTGTTCAATCCACGTCGGTTATACAGACCTGTCAGCGGGTCCATCATGCTCAGGTCGTTGAGCGTTTCACGCTCCTCGAGCAGCCGATACAGCAACTGTTGTGCAAAGCGGTCGTTGCGCTTTTGAATGACGTGATGGATGGCAATCCCAGCCATCGGGAGAGCGAGAGAGTAAATGACTCGCAGCCAGTGCTCATGCTGGCTAAACCACATGCAAACGACAAAGGTCGGCAGCGAATGGAGCGTAAATGCTTTGATATCACTCGCGAAAGCCAGTGAACCAATAAATAGAACGCTTAATAAGCCCAATAAAAGAAAGGTAAAAGGATCTTCCGTGACCAGCGTAAATTTATAGGCAATATGCCACGCCCATATTCCACCAAAGGTCAGTGAAATCAGCGGAATATTGATCTTCCTGGTTTTATTTCTCCAGTGCCAGATAAGCAATGTCACACTGAGCGTAAAAATCAACGCGACAGGAAGCGTCAGCATACGCACGCTGTATAGCGGGTTCAGCAGCGTAAAAAGTGCTGAAACGGCGTTCAGGAATAAAAATAAACGTAAAGATAACTGATATTTCTTGTGGCGTAAGGAACGCCAGGATTGTGATGTCATGTCGGTATGTTTTTATAATACTTAATTAAATCAAAATAATGGTAGCCGATTTGAATATAAAACTGAGAAATAATCAGGGACTTAATAATCAGGAAATAGTTATGTGTAGTTAACAGGTGTTCAATTTATCACCTTCCTCATTTCCTGTCATTACAGGAAAGGTAAAGGTGATGAGATTGTGGCGACATATACTGACAAATGCGAAAACCTATCATATGATATTAGTTATCATTATCATGTTGACAGGGTAAACCATGTTGAGTAAAGCGCTGGGAAGTGGATGGGGTGTGCTGCTGCCGGGTCTACTGATCGCTGGACTGACCTTTGCCGACCTCTCATTAGACGTCTGGAAAATGATTATTGTCTCGGGCTTATTGGTCACGTCAGCAATGATTTGGCATAAGCAATTACGCCACTTTGTACTGTTGCCGTCATGTGTCGCGCTGATTGGCGCAATGCTGGTTATAACGATGAGTTTAAAATGATTGAAAAAGCAGAGATAAAACAGGAAGGAGATAAGATAAGTGGTGCGAAGAGGGGGACTTGAACCCCCACGTCCGTAAGAACACTAACACCTGCAGCTAGCGCGTCTACCAATTCCGCCACCTTCGCACTGTTATCTTATTTTTTGATATTGCCTCGTTGGTGCGAGGGGGGGGACTTGAACCCCCACGTCCGTAAGAACACTAACACCTGAAGCTAGCGCGTCTACCAATTCCGCCACCGTCGCCCGGTGAGAACAATATCTACATGGTTTTTGGTGCGAGGGGGGGGACTTGAACCCCCACGTCCGTAAAGACACTAACACCTGAAGCTAGCGCGTCTACCAATTCCGCCACCGTCGCATACCATCAATACTTAAAAAGTATTGCAACCACGGAGGCGCATTCTAGATGTTTTCAGCATTTCGTCAATAGAAAATTGTGTAGGGCGTTTTAGTTGCTGCAAAAATGGACATTTACGTTGCCCGGCAGAAATTACGCTACCGGGCTGATGGCGATTACTTTTTCGCCTGACGCGTCATCACGGTACGGTAAACCTTAAATCGGCCGGTCTGTGCCAGTACTTCGTGGAAGCCGAAAATCTCATCCAGAAGCTTAGGGTAGGGCAGGAAGGCGTTTGCAACGATACGCAGTTCACCGCCACTACCAAGATGACGGACGGCCCCACGAATCAAGGTCTGTGCGGCTTCTAGGCTGGTTTCCATACCGTCGTGGAACGGTGGGTTGGAGATAATAATATCAAAACGGCCAGTAACTTCGGAGAACACGTTGCTGGCGAAAACGTCACCTTCCAGTCCGTTAGCGGCGAGAGTCGCGCGGCTGGCTTCAACCGCAGGCGCACTCACATCGCTCAAGGTTAAGCGGACTTTCGGTGAATGGCTTGCCAGCACGGCGGAGAGCACGCCTGCGCCACAGCCCACATCAAGGACTTTCCCTTTGGTGTGTGGCGTGAAAGTGGAAAGCAGCAGTTGGCTGCCCAGGTCCAGACCGTCACGGCTGAATACGCCTGGGAGGGTTTTGATCGTCAGGCCATCAAGCTGATACTCGGCCCAATATTTTTCCGCATCAAAGGTCGGCTGTTTGTCCAGGCGACCATGGTACAGACCACAGCGACGAGCGCTGTCGATTTTGTTCAGCGTCGCATATTCCGCCAGCATAGACTCTGCGCTACGCACGCCGCTGCGGTTTTCACCCACAACAAAAATATCGCAACCCACTGGCAGCATGGACAGCAGGTTCATCAGCTGGAACTGGGCTTCTGGCTTGTTCTTCGGCCAGTAGTAAATCAGGGTGTCACAGTCGGCCACGTCGCTTTGCTCAGCCACCAGGCTGAAGCGCACGCGGTCTTCCATCTGACGGCTCAAAAGCTGCCAGTGGTGGTATTGCTGAGTATGGGCGCGGCTAGCGGCGCACTCGAAACGGCCAGGCAGGTCATCCTGCATATCTCCGGCAAAAAGAATACGGCTTTGTTCGAAATCATCACTGTGGCGCAGCAAGACTTCACTTGCCGGGGTAAATGCAGACATGAATTGTTCCTCAATAAACTATGGCGGCGAGTATAGTTGGTTGATGGCGCAGATACGACATATTTGCTATATTTGCGCGCCTGACAGACAGGAGTTTTCGCTATGACATCCCGACGAGACTGGCAGTTACAGCAACTGGGCATTACCCAGTGGGCTCTGCGTCGCCCGACGGCGTTGCAGGGCGAAATTGCTATCTCAATTCCTGCGCATGTTCGTCTGGTTATGGTGGCAGAAGCATTGCCCGCATTGAATGAAACGCTGATCAATGATGTGTTGCGCACGCTGAAAGTGAGCCAGGATCAGGTGTTGCAACTCACGCCCGATCGTGTCGCTATGTTACCCGCCGAAAGCCACTGTAATTTCTGGCAGTTAGGCGTAGAAGAAGCGCTTACGTTTCGTGGCGGCCGGCTCTCTTCGCCAACCCTGGAAGAACTAAAAGCAAACCCAGCAGCGCGAAGCGCTCTATGGCAACAAATCTGCGAATATGAACACGATTTCTTCCCTCACGACGACTGATCTCGCATCGGCGTTCGCTATTGAAACACGCGCCCATGCTTTCCCGTGGAGCGAAAAAACCTTTGCCAGCAATCAGGGCGAGCGTTATCTCAATCTCCGTCTGGATGTTGACGGCGAGATGGCCGCGTTTGCCATTACGCAGGTCGTTCTGGATGAGGCAACGCTGTTTAATATCGCTGTCGATCCGGCTTTTCAGCGCCGAGGTTTGGGCAGAGAATTGCTTGAATTTTTGATTCGCGAGCTGGAAGCGCGAGACGTTTTCACGCTTTGGCTTGAGGTGCGTGCGTCGAATACCGCCGCCATTGCGCTCTACGAAAGCTTAGGCTTTAACGAGGCGACGATTCGCCGTAATTATTACCCCACTGCTGACGGGCGCGAAGACGCCATCATCATGGCTCTGCCGATTGGATAAAAAAGGTTGTAACGATGAAATGGGACTGGGTTTTCTTTGACGCCGACGAAACGCTGTTTACGTTTGATTCGTTTGGCGGTCTACAGCGGATGTTTTTGGATTATAGCGTTACCTTTACCGCTGAGGATTTTCAGGACTATCAGGCGGTGAATAAGCCGCTGTGGGTGGATTACCAGAACGGAACCATCACCGCGTTGCAGCTTCAGCATCAGCGTTTTCAAAGCTGGTCGGAGCGTTTGAACGTGAATCCCGGCTCGCTCAATGAAGCTTTTCTGAATGCGATGGCAGAGATCTGTGCGCCTTTACCGGGTGCTGTGTCGTTGCTTAATGCACTGAAAGGCAAAGCGAAGCTTGGGATCATCACCAACGGGTTTACCGCCTTGCAGCAGATCCGCCTTGAGCGCACAGGTCTGCGCGATCATTTTGATGCGTTAGTGATTTCCGAACAGGTGGGCGTACCCAAACCGGATCCGCGTATTTTTGATTATGCGCTGGAACAAGCGGGTCATCCCGATCGTGAACGTGTGCTGATGGTGGGCGATACCGCTGAGTCAGATATTCTGGGCGGCATGAAGTCTGGTCTTGCAACTGTCTGGCTTAATGCGCATAGCCGCGCCTTACCAGACGGCATTCATCCGACCTGGACCGTCACATCATTGAACGAACTGGAGCAACTCCTGTGTAAACAATGATTGCCTGCCCCCCGTTGATGGGTAAAATAGCCGCAATTTCGTATTCCATGATGCGTGGCCAACTGCCGTGCTTATATAAGAAGATTCAATTATGACGTTGTCCCCTTATCTGCAAGAGGTGGCGAAGCGCCGTACTTTTGCCATTATCTCTCACCCGGATGCCGGTAAAACGACCATCACCGAAAAGGTGCTTTTATTCGGACAGGCGATTCAAACTGCCGGTACGGTAAAAGGCCGTGGTTCAAGCCAGCACGCGAAATCGGACTGGATGGAGATGGAAAAGCAGCGTGGTATTTCGATCACCACGTCCGTGATGCAGTTCCCGTATCACGACTGCCTGGTGAACCTGCTGGACACCCCAGGCCACGAAGACTTCTCTGAAGATACCTATCGTACCTTGACGGCGGTTGACTGCTGTTTGATGGTGATCGACGCCGCAAAAGGTGTAGAAGATCGTACCCGTAAGCTGATGGAAGTCACCCGTCTGCGCGACACGCCGATCCTCACGTTTATGAACAAACTTGACCGTGACATCCGTGACCCGATGGAAGTGATGGACGAAGTGGAACGTGAACTGAAAATCGCCTGCGCGCCTATCACCTGGCCGATTGGCTGCGGCAAGCTGTTTAAGGGCGTTTACCACCTTTACAAAGACGAAGTGTATCTCTACCAGACCGGTAAAGGTCACACCATTCAGGAAGTTCGCGTCGTAAAAGGCCTGGATAACCCTGAACTGGAAACGGCAGTCGGCGAAGAGCTGGCAGTGCAGCTGCGTGATGAGCTGGAGCTGGTGAAAGGCGCGTCGCACGAATTTGACCACGAGTTATTCCTGGCCGGTGAAATCACGCCTGTCTTCTTTGGTACTGCACTGGGTAACTTTGGCGTTGACCATATGCTCGACGGCTTGATCGAGTGGGCACCGCAGCCGATGCCGCGTAAAACCGACACCCGCCTGGTTGAAGCTTCTGAAGAGAAGTTCACCGGTTTTGTCTTTAAGATTCAGGCCAACATGGACCCGAAACACCGCGACCGCGTCGCGTTCCTGCGTGTGGTTTCAGGTCAGTATGAAAAAGGCATGAAGCTGCGCCAGGTGCGTATCGGCAAAGACGTTGTCATCTCCGACGCGTTGACCTTTATGGCGGGTGACCGTTCCCACGTCGAAGAAGCGTATCCGGGCGATATCATTGGTCTGCACAACCACGGTACGATCCAGATCGGCGATACATTCACTCAGGGAGAAATGATGAAGTTTACGGGTATCCCGAACTTCGCCCCTGAACTGTTCCGCCGTATTCGCCTGCGCGATCCGCTGAAGCAAAAACAGCTGCTGAAAGGTCTAGTTCAGCTTTCCGAAGAGGGCGCGGTGCAGGTCTTCCGTCCTATTTCGAACAACGACCTGATCGTGGGCGCTGTGGGTGTACTTCAGTTTGACGTGGTCGTTGCGCGCCTGAAAAGCGAGTACAACGTTGAGGCGATTTACGAGTCGGTGAACGTTGCGACAGCACGCTGGGTTGAATGTTCTGACGTGAAAAAATTCGAAGAATTTAAGCGTAAGAATGAAATCCAGCTGGCACTGGATGGCGGTGATAACCTCACCTACATCGCGCCGACCATGGTTAACCTGAACCTCACTCAGGAGCGTTACCCGGACGTTCAGTTCCGCAAAACGCGCGAGCACTAATCCCATCTCAGAGCGCGGCGACCGCCGCGCTCTTCTTAATTCCCTGCTTTATTAATCCCTTGCGGAATTTTCTTAATTCATCGCTTTTTTATCTCTATCGCTCATTATTTCGCCGTTTCTGAAAGCAGCCCTCAAATTGTGATCTATATTTAACTCAGTGTTTAGCACCGGGCGCGGATGAAAGCTCTGTTCAATGCGTGTTGATAAGCCGCTCATCCCGACCGTGTGTTTAATCGCAAAATTAATAACTAGTCCAAGGGATGTTTGACGCTCAAATTACGAGCAAACTACAGGAATACATCGATGAATATGACAAGACTGAAGATTTCTAAAACTCTGCTGGCAGTCACTTTGGGTAGCATCCTGGTAAGCGGTTCTGCGCTGGCAGAAACCACCGCCACGGACAAAGCTAAATCCACCGCTGATTCCGCAGGGCAAAAAATCGATAGCTCTATGAATAAAGTCGGTAATTTCATGGATGACAGCTCTATCACAGCAAAAGTGAAAGCCGCTCTGGTGGATGATGAAAACATCAAGAGCACCGACATTTCCGTGAAAACGGACAAGAAAGTGGTCACGTTAAGTGGTTTTGTTGAAAGCCAGGCGCAAGCTGAAAAAGCGGTCACCGTGGCGAAAGGCGTTGAGGGTGTAACCTCAGTCAGCGACAAACTGCACGTACGGGATGCCAAAGATCAGTCTGTGAAAGGCTATGCAGGCGATACGGCAACCACAAGCGAAATCAAAGCTAAACTATTAGCTGATGACATCGTGCCGTCACGTAAAGTGAAAGTGGAAACCACCGATGGTGTGGTGCAGCTCTCCGGTACGGTTGATTCACAGGCGCAGGTTGAGCGTGCCGAAACTATCGCTAAAGCCGTTGATGGCGTGAAAAGCGTTAAAAACGATCTGAAAGCGAAATAAAAACAACATTTGGCTGAACGCCGGTGGGCGTCCTGAGCGCCCACATTAAGCGGCCGATATTAACTATGGTAAAGGAGAGTTCTATGTTTCGTTGGGGCATCATATTTCTGGTTATCGCGTTAATTGCCGCTGCTCTGGGCTTTGGTGGTCTGGCTGGTACAGCCGCATGGGCTGCTAAACTTGTCTTCGTTGTCGGTATTGTCCTGTTCCTGGTCAGCCTGTTTACCGGACGCCGTCGTCCCTAGCTGAGCGTAACACGCCCGTCGATACGCGAAGCGACAATCGACACCCACATCCAAAGCCAGTCCTTGCGACTGGCTTTTTCTGGTTTGAGTAAGGGGTACAGAATGCGCTACTGTGTCCTTATGATAAAAATCAGAACAGGAATGCAGCAGTGGGACAAAGAATTCCCGTTACGCTCGGTAATATAGCGCCGCTAGCGTTAAAACCCTTTCGTCCCGGTCAACTCGCAATAGTGTGTGAAGGCGGTGGACAGCGGGGCATCTTCACGGCTGGCGTGCTGGATGAATTTATGCGTGCGCAATTTAACCCGTTCGACCAATTCTTCGGCACGTCCGCTGGCGCGCAAAATCTTTCCGCCTACGTCTGCAACCAGCCCGGCTACGCCCGCAAAGTGATCATGCGCTATACCACTTCACGCGATTTTTTTAATCCGATTCGCTTTGTCCGCGGCGGCAACCTTATCGATCTCGACTGGCTGTTAGATTCCACCGCCAGCAAGATGCCGCTGGCGATGGATACTGCTGCGCGCCTGTTCGATACGGGTAAAGAGTTTTGGATGTGTGCCAGCCGGGGCGACGACTACACGCCGGGCTATTTCTCACCACAAAAGGAGAACTGGCTGGATATTATTCGTGCCTCGAGTGCGATTCCTGGTTTTTACCGTACTGCCGCTGCGCTCGATGGTATTCCATATCTTGATGGCGGGATCAGTGATGCGGTCCCCGTTCAGGAGGCCGCCCGTCGCGGTGCGAAAACGATCGTGGTGATCCGCACCGTGCCGTCACAGATGTACTACACCCCGCAGTGGTTTAAACGGATGGAGCGCTGGCTGGGTGACAGCAGCCTGCAGTCGCTGGTGAACATTGCCCATCAGCATGAATCCAGCTACAGCGCGATGCAGCGTTTTATCGAGAAACCGCCCGGCAAGCTGCGCATTTTTGAAATCTACCCGCCAAAACCGCTCCTGAGCATGGCGCTGGGAAGCCGTCTGCCATCCCTTCGCGATGATTACAAAATAGGGCGACTTTGCGGGCGTTATTTCCTGGCGACGGTCGGAAAAATGCTGGCTGAAAAGCCACCAATACGGCGTCATAAAAGGATCATCACGCCGCCAACGTTCGTGGTTCCGCCTGCTGCTGTCGCGAATGATGTTGTGGCTACGCCGCTGATTGACGCCCCTCATGCCAACGACACCACTTTTGAAAATGAGGATCTGGCGTGACTTTCCGCTTTGTTGATACCCATTGCCACTTTGATTTTCCGCCGTTTACCGGCCATGAAGCGCAAAGCATTCAGCAAGCGGCGGGCGCAGGTGTCCAGGCGATAATCGTCCCGGCGATCGAAGCCGCACATTTCGATCGGGTACTCGATCTGGCTGGGACGCATACCGCGCTGTACGCTGCTTTGGGTCTTCATCCGATTGTGATCGAAAAGCATCTGGACGCACACATTGAGGTGCTTGAGGACAAACTGCGATCCGAAAGCAAGAAACTGGTGGCGATAGGGGAGATCGGTTTGGATCTGTATCGTGACGATCCGCAGTTTGAACGCCAGCAGACGATCCTGGATGCGCAGCTGAAACTGGCAAAACACCATAATTTACCGGTGATTCTGCATTCGCGGCGCACTCACGATAAGCTGGCGATGCACCTCAAACGTCACGATCTACCGCGAACCGGCGTGGTGCATGGTTTCGCCGGTAGCCTTCAGCAGGCGCAGCACTTTATTGAGCTGGGTTATAAAATCGGCGTGGGCGGAACGATCACCTATCCGCGCGCGAGTAAAACCCGTGATGTGATGACGCAATTGCCGCTTTCAACGTTGCTTCTGGAAACCGACGCGCCTGATATGCCGCTCAATGGTTTCCAGGGAGAACCCAACCGTCCGGAGCAGGCCGCACGCGTCTTTGCGACATTATGCGAACTCCGCAACGAGCCAGCAGACGTAATCGCAGATGCGCTGTTACGAAATACTCACGATCTCTTTGGGATCACATTATAAATAGAGCGCTGGGCGGATCACCGTGATCCGATGTTTTTCTAATGCCAGCGCCAGCGGTTCCACATCGTCAGCCGTGGCGCTGCGCCACGATGCCGCTTCGCCATACACGCCATGCGCATGAAACGCATTGATTCGTACCGGGACAGAACCCAGCGATCGGATAAAGGCCGTCAAAGCACCCAGATGTTCCAGATAATCACAACGATCAGGGATCACCAGCAGGCGCAGCTCAGCTAACCGTTGATGATGTGCCAGCCAGCGGATGCTGTGTTTGATCTGCGGATTCTCGCGCCCGGTCAGAGAGCGATGATGCTCATTGTTCCAGGCTTTCAGATCCAGCATTGCGCCATCAAAAACTGGAAGCAGTTTTTGCCAGCCGGTTTCACTCAGTAAGCCGTTGCTGTCGACCAGACAGGTGAGATGCTCTAGCGAGGAGTCGGCTTTGACGGCGCTAAACAGCGCCACTAAAAACGGCAGTTGAGTCGTGGCTTCTCCCCCGCTGACGGTGATCCCTTCGATAAAGGGCGCGACTTTGCGGATGCGGTCAATCACGTCGTCAACGCTTAAGCGCTGCGCCATGGGCGTGGCCTGCTGTGGACACATGCGCAAACAGGTATCGCATTTCTGACAGTCGCTTTCCTGCCACCAGACGCGTCCGGCCTGAATGTTCAGCGCATCGTGTGGGCAATGGAGGATGCAGTCGCCGCAGTCATTGCAGCGACCGATCGTCCACGGGTTGTGGCAGGTTTTGCAGCGCAGGTTGCAGCCCTGCAGGAAAAGGGTCAGACGGCTGCCCGGCCCATCCACGCAGGAGAAGGGAATCACCTGACTAACTAAAGCGCATCTGCTGTTCATGGCTTATCACGCGTGGCTGACGTTCCAGGATACGGGTATTGCGCGCGGCCTCCTCGCCAAGCCAGGTAGTATTGATGCGTGACCCTTCGGCGCGATATTTTTCCAGATCCGACAGACGCACCATATAGCCCGTGACGCGCACCAGATCGTTTCCGGCAACGTTAGCGGTGAACTCGCGCATCCCGACGTTAAACGCACCGAGACACAGTTGAACAACGGCCTGTGGGTTACGTTTGATGGTTTCGTCCAGTGTCAAAATATCGCTGATCCCGGAAGGGTAGTGTTTGTGATGCGGCGCGACGGCGAGCAAATGGCTGATCGGATCGGGCTCATCGCCGTACGGCAATCGTGCGCCCGGCGTGGTGCCGGAATCAGAGCTGATGCCAGACTGGGCATGCAGCATGGCGCGCTGCTTCCAGCCGTGTTTTACCGGCGTATTCTCGACGAAGTGGGCGAGCTGTTCGCTGATACGATAGCCCATCGCATTGGCTTGCTCATCTTTCCCGTAACGTCCTGGGTGACCCGATTTCTCACACAGCGTATTTACCGCCTCTGCCAGACCGTACATGCCAAACATCGGCACAAAACGATCCGCATCGATCAGCCCCTCTTTCACCAAAAAGCTATTCTCAAAGAAGCCGGATTGTTCATACAGAAAATCACAGCGGGCATTGATGATGGCGATCTGCTGCTGACAGTAATGCGGCAGGGTTCGGTCAAAGAAATCTGCCACGGACTCGCTATGCTCGGCGATGGCTTTCAGATTCAGACGTACCAGGGTGCTGCCACCGCCGGCCAACGGCAGCGAGTTGTAGCAACTGACGACGCCAAAACCGCTTTTTGTGAAAATTCTATCATTCATTGGGCCGTTAGAAATATGCGGTTTACTGCACTCACAAATATTTTTAGCCACTTCCAAAAGCAGATCGTCCGGCGTAATTTCCGGGTCGTAAATAAAGGTGAGATTCGGCGCAACCTGCTTCAGTTCTGCATCCGCGCGTAAAATGGCGCGTGTGACAGGGGAATCTCCTGGACCGATATTGGCATGCATAAAGGCGTCTGGCAGCGTTCTGTCCAGGTAGCGCCAGAAGCGTTTTATTCTGCTTTCGATTTCTTCTTGTGTTAGAATTCTAACATAAGGTTGCAACAGTGCATCGAGGTGGCCCAGAAACACCGGCATCGATGTGACGGAAGGAACATGGTGATAAAGAATGGTCAGGAGCGAAAGCGCATCATCAAGATCTTTTGCGCCTTCGAGCTCCAGCCATTCTGACCCGTTCGCCAGAAATTTGGCGTAATCAGGCAGAACGTAGCGCGGTTTGAAAGGCGCATGGCCTTCAAACATATCGCAGATAAACCCGTCATCCAGCGCTGAGCGCGCCGCGTGAGGCAGACCGGGATAGGGCAGATTGTTTTCCGCTTCCAGCGCCAGAAAATGGCGTTTTTGCTCAGGCGTCAGTACCGGGCTTGTCACAATTTGCTGGCAACGTTGTTGCATAGCATCGAGACCGGAGGTGGACATAGTCGCTTCCTTATTATTCTGCGGATGATGGGCAGATTGTAGGAAGTCATTACGCTGAAGCTATTGATCAGAAGCGGGTGATTGCTGCTTTAGTCAGCTATTTCAGGACTGAAATTTGAAGTGGATCTCATTACAGTAATGCAAATTTGTATGCAGTTTTCATTAACTGTGATGAATGTCGAAGTGTGAGTGCGGGTGAATGTTAGAATACTCACATACCCGCAAGGTGAAAAATTATACGGCGATGCCGTTGGAGATTGTTATGACTGATTTAACCGCAAGCAGCCTGCGCGCGTTGAAACTGATGGACCTGACTACCCTGAATGATGACGACACAAATGAAAAAGTGATCGCGCTGTGTCATCAGGCGAAAACCCCAGTGGGCAACACCGCCGCTGTCTGCATTTATCCACGTTTTATCCCCATTGCACGTAAAACGCTGAACGCGCAGGGCACGCCTGATGTGCGCATCGCGACCGTGACCAACTTCCCACATGGCAATGACGATATCGAGATCGCGCTGGCAGAAACGCGCGCAGCGATTGCTTACGGCGCGGATGAAGTTGATGTGGTGTTCCCTTACCGTGCGCTGATCGCCGGTAACGAGCAGGTCGGCTTTGATCTGGTGAAAGCCTGTAAAGATGCCTGTGCGGCGGCAAACGTTCTGCTGAAAGTGATCATCGAAACCGGTGAACTGAAAGAAGAAGCGTTGATTCGTAAAGCGTCTGAAATTTCTATCAAAGCCGGTGCGGATTTCATTAAAACGTCCACCGGTAAAGTACCGGTCAACGCCACGCCAGAAAGCGCACGCATCATGATGGAAGTGATTCGTGATATGGGCGTTTCTAAAACCGTTGGTTTTAAACCTGCGGGCGGCGTGCGTACAGCCGAAGACGCGCAGCAGTTCCTGGCGATCGCTGACGATCTGTTCGGCGCAGACTGGGCCGATTCCCGTCACTACCGTTTCGGTGCTTCCAGCCTGCTCGCTAGCCTGCTGAAAGCGCTGGGTCACGGCGACGGTAAGAGCGCAAGCGCCTACTAATATCATTCCTGCGGCGATTTTTTCGCCGCATTTAACCTGATTCCTGGGGGTTACTTTGTTTCTCGCACAAGAAATTATTCGTAAAAAACGTGATGGTCATGCATTAAGTGACGAAGAGATCCGTTTCTTTATCAACGGCATTCGTGACAACACCATCTCTGAAGGGCAAATTGCCGCCCTGGCGATGACCATCTTCTTCCACGATATGTCGATGCCGGAACGTGTATCGCTGACCATGGCGATGCGGGATTCAGGTAGCGTTCTGGACTGGAAAAGCCTCAATCTTAACGGCCCGATCGTGGACAAACACTCCACGGGCGGCGTAGGCGATGTCACCTCTCTGATGCTCGGCCCAATGGTCGCAGCATGCGGCGGCTACATCCCAATGATCTCCGGGCGCGGCCTGGGTCACACGGGCGGTACGCTCGACAAACTGGAAGCCATTCCGGGCTTCGATATCTTCCCGAACGACACGCGTTTTCGCGAAATTATTAAAGACGTTGGTGTGGCGATCATCGGTCAGACCAGCTCTCTGGCTCCGGCGGACAAGCGTTTCTACGCAACACGCGATATCACCGCGACGGTTGATTCCATCCCGCTGATCACCGCTTCAATCCTGGCGAAAAAACTGGCCGAAGGGCTGGATGCGCTGGTGATGGACGTCAAAGTGGGCAGCGGTGCATTTATGCCGACATTTGAACTTTCTGCGGCACTGGCTGAAGCGATCGTTGGCGTCTCCAACGGCGCGGGCGTGCGTACCACGGCACTGCTGACAGACATGAATCAGGTGCTGGCGTCCAGCGCTGGTAACGCGGTTGAAGTCCGTGAAGCGGTGCAGTTCCTGACGGGCGAATACCGTAATCCGCGTCTGTTCGACGTCACCATGGCGCTGTGCGTTGAGATGCTCATCTCCGGCAAGCTGGCCAAAGACGACGCCGAAGCGCGTGCGAAATTGCAGGCCGTGCTGGATAACGGTAAAGCGGCAGAGATCTTTGGCCGCATGGTCGCCGCGCAAAAAGGCCCGAACGATTTCGTTGAGAACTACGCGAAATACCTGCCGACCGCCATGCTCAGCAAAGCGGTGTATGCCGATACAGAAGGTTTTGTCTCCGCAATGGACACCCGTGCGCTCGGCATGGCAGTGGTATCGATGGGCGGCGGTCGTCGCCAGGCGTCGGACACCATTGATTACAGCGTTGGCTTTACCGATATGGCACGTCTGGGCGACAGCGTTGACGGACTGCGTCCGTTAGCCGTTATCCATGCGAAGGACGAAAACAGCTGGCAGGAAGCGGCGAAAGCGGTGAAAGCGGCTATTCAGCTTGACGACAAAGCACCAGAAACCACACCAACGGTCTATCGTCGTATCACCGATTAGTCGTATACTGATCTGATCGAATTTTTATGAAGCACTGAGTACGGAGAATATGATGAAACGTGCATTTATTATGGTGCTGGACTCATTCGGCATCGGCGCTACAGAAGATGCGGATCGCTTTGGTGACGTAGGTTCTGACACCATGGGTCACATCGCAGAAGCCTGTGCTAAAGGCGAAGCGGATATTGGCCGTCAAGGCCCGTTGAATTTGCCAAACCTGACTCGTCTGGGTCTGGTGAAAGCGCATGAAGGTTCTACCGGTAAAGTGGCTGCGGGTATGGACGCAAACGCGGAAGTGGTTGGCGCATACGCCTGGGCTCACGAGCTCTCTTCCGGGAAAGATACCCCGTCAGGTCACTGGGAAATCGCCGGCGTGCCGGTGCTGTTTGATTGGGGTTATTTCTCCGATCACGAGAACAGCTTCCCGCAGAAATTGCTGGATAAGCTGGTTGAGCGCGGCAATCTGCCGGGTTACCTCGGTAACTGCCACTCATCGGGGACGGTGATTCTGGATCAGCTCGGCGAAGAACATATGAAAACCGGTAAGCCGATTTTCTATACCTCGGCTGACTCGGTGTTCCAGATTGCCTGTCACGAAGAGACTTTCGGTCTCGATCGCCTGTATGAACTGTGCGAAATCGCGCGCGAAGAGCTGACCGAAGGCGGCTACAACATTGGCCGCGTTATCGCGCGTCCGTTTATCGGCAACAAGCCTGGTGAATTCCAGCGTACCGGTAACCGTCACGATCTGGCCGTTGAACCGCCAGCTGCGACCGTGCTGCAGAAACTGGTTGATGAGAAAGATGGCCAGGTGGTTTCTGTGGGTAAAATCGCGGATATCTACGCTAACTGCGGCATCACCAAAAAAGTGAAAGCCACCGGTCTGGATGCGCTGTTTGACGCCACCGTCAAAGAGATGAAAGAAGCGGGCGACAAGACAATCGTCTTCACCAACTTCGTGGACTTCGACTCCTCCTGGGGTCACCGTCGCGATATCGCCGGTTACGCTGCTGGGCTTGAGCTGTTCGACCGCCGTCTGCCTGAACTGATGGAGCTTGTGGGTGAAGATGACATTCTGATCCTGACCGCTGATCACGGCTGTGACCCAAGCTGGACCGGCACTGACCATACTCGCGAGCACATTCCGGTACTGGTTTACGGCCCGAAAGTGAAACCGGGTTCTCTCGGTCACCGCGAAACCTTCGCCGATATCGGACAGACCATTGCCAGCTACTTCGGCACGTCACCGATGGACTACGGTAAAAACATGCTGTAATACCCGTCGTTTTTCGCGCTACAGGTGCATTGATATTATTCATTCACCCCGATCACTCCCGGGGATGATGGATGAAATCACCGCCTTCCTGTAACGCGAAATCCGCAGGGTATTTCTACTCTTTAAATAAGGATAATTTATGGCTACCCCACATATTAATGCAGAAATGGGCGATTTCGCTGACGTCGTGTTGATGCCTGGCGATCCGCTGCGCGCGAAGCACATTGCTGAAACTTTCCTCGAAGACGTGCGTGAAGTGAACAACGTGCGTGGCATGTTGGGCTTCACCGGGACGTATAAAGGCCGCAAAATCTCCGTAATGGGTCACGGCATGGGTATCCCATCCTGCTCCATTTACACCAAAGAGCTGATCACCGATTTCGGCGTGAAGAAAATCATTCGCGTGGGCTCTTGTGGCGCTGTGCGCATGGACGTGAAACTGCGTGACGTGGTTATCGGTATGGGTGCTTGCACCGATTCCAAAGTAAACCGTATGCGTTTTAAAGATCACGACTTTGCTGCGATCGCTGACTTCGGCATGGTGCGTAACGCGGTTGACGCTGCGAAAGCGCTGGGCGTTGACGCGCGCGTCGGTAACATCTTCTCTGCTGACCTGTTCTACTCTCCGGACGGCGGCGAAATGTTCGACGTGATGGAAAAGTACGGCATCCTGGGCGTGGAAATGGAAGCGGCGGGCATCTACGGCGTTGCGGCCGAGTTCGGTGCGAAAGCGCTGACCATCTGTACCGTGTCTGACCATATCCGTACTCATGAGCAGACTTCTGCTGCTGAGCGTCAGACCACTTTCAACGACATGATCAAAATCGCGCTGGAATCCGTTCTGCTGGGCGATAAAGAGTAATTTTCTCTCTTTCCCGCCCCTCTCCCTGTGGGAGAGGGGCGGGGTGAGGGCATCAGCGCATCTAGCGAACTGCCTGGGCAATCCAATGTGACAGTTCTCTCAGCTCCGTTTCCTGCTCCGGGAAATCCACCACCAGCGCATCACACTCCTGTTTCAGTGTTTCTGCGCGATACTCACAGCCTTGCAAACGTGCCGCCAGCGCCTCCAGCGGTGCCGGATTCAGGCTATCGGTAAACACCTGTGTGCGGGTGATATGACCTCTTTCAACGTCGAAGTGTAGCTCCACGCCGCCCCAGGTGAATCGCTCGTCCAGTAAATGCGAGAAAGCCGGCGCCTGACCAAAATTCCATTCCCAGCTACTCTGACGGGCAAACGTCTCGGCAAAGTTCGGCAGGTCGGGCGTTTTATCCGGAGAGATAATTTCGGCCTCAACGCGCTCGCCGTAGTGTTCAAAGAACGCCTCGCGAATGGCATCGCAGATCTGTTCGTGAGTGATGCCCGGCATTAACTCCACCAGATTCGCCACACGACCGCGCACTGAGGTAATCCCCTTAGCCTGCAGCTTTTTTTTATCCGGATTGAGGTAATTGGCCAGACGGCTTAAGTCGGCGTTGAGCAACAGCGTGCCGTGGTGAAAACCGCGATCTTTGGTTTCGCGATACGCCGAGCCAGACACTTTTCGATCGCCTTCGCGGGTTTTCACCACCAGATCGTTGCGTCCGGAGGCTTCGGCATTGACGCCGAGAGAGTGCAGGGCTTTTAGCACAATGGCCGTGGAAATGGTTTTATCGTACTCCGGTTTACCGGCCATAAAGGTAAAGCAGGTGTTGCCGAGATCGTGGAATACCGCGCCGCCACCGCTGCTGCGACGGGCGAGGCGCACGTTGTCCTCTTCCATACGTCGCGTATTGCACTCTTTCCACGGGTTTTGCGCCCGCCCAATCACTACCGTGTCGGCATTGCGCCACAGGAATAACACGTGCTGGGTGGCAGGCATCTGGCGGAAAATGCACTCTTCCACCGCGAGATTAAACCAGGGATCGTAAGAGTCAGAGATAAGCAGGCGTAACGTCGTCATGGCAGATTTCCTTTTCCGAATCGTTCGCCTACTTTACCATTAATCTTTCTTCTCGCTCTCTTCCTCTTCCGGCACCGATTTGCTGGCGGTGAGCAGGAACGGCGATTGCTGCCAGCGGGTGCGTTTGCCCTGCAACAGCGTACGCGTCAGTACCACGCCGATCGCCAGCGAAAGCAGCAGCATCAGGCGCAAAATATTGGTGGTGTTATCGACCTGTTTGGCCTCTGTCGCCAGGGTGTGGGTATCAAGCGTCAGGCGTAAGTAGCCGAGCGGACCATTTTTGCCCTGAATGGGTTCGACAATTTGCTGGTTAAAATAGCCGCCCGCTTTTTTGCCGTCGAGCGCCAGACGGTCGCGAACATCAACATGTTCGCCCGTGCGCGCAATCAACGCGCCTTGCTCGTCGTACACGCCTGCATCCAGAATCCGGCTATTTTCCGTAATCTGGCGCAACACCTGGCTGATACGTTTATCATCCGGGGTTTCGGTGCGCATCGCGGGAGCGATGGTGATCGTCACCTGGCGCGCGAGCGTTCGGGCCAACTCTTCGAGCTGCGGATTACGCTGTCGCTGGTGATTCTGGCTAAACCAGGACGCCCCTTGCATCAGGGCAACCAGCAGCGCGAGACATGAAAGAACAATCACTGCACGATGAAGCCGGAATTTCAGTTTTGCGCGAGCCATATTCCACCTGCTGAAAATTTACCGCTTAATGTTGCCAGAAGTGATGGTTACAAGGTAGCCTCATGCGTTATTTTCCCCCTGGAACCTTCCGGCGCGAACCAATTTACAGGAGCTTCAATGCCAAACATTACCTGGTGCGACCTGCCTGACGATGTCTCTTTCTGGCCAGGATTGCCGCTTTCTTTAAGTGGCGATGAGGTAATGCCACTGGATTACCATGCTGGCCGTAGCGGCTGGCTGCTGTACGGACGCGGCCTGGATAAGCAACGCCTTACCCAATACCAAACGAAACTTGGTGCCGCGATGGTGATCGTGGCGGCGTGGTGTGTCGAAGATTATCAGGTGCTTCGGCTGGCCGGTTCTCTGACGCAGCGCGCAACCCGTCTGGCGCATGACGCCGGGCTGGACGTCGCCCCGCTGGGTAAAATCCCGCATCTGAAAACGCCGGGCCTGCTGGTGATGGACATGGATTCCACCGCTATTCAGATCGAGTGTATTGATGAGCTCGCTAAACTAGCTGGTAGCGGCGAACTGGTGGCGGAAGTGACCGAGCGTGCGATGCGCGGCGAATTAGATTTTGCCGCCAGCCTGAAGCAGCGCGTCGCCACGCTGAAGGGCGCAGACGCGAATATTCTGCGTCAGGTGCGTGACGAACTGCCGCTGATGCCGGGTCTGACGCAACTGGTGCTCAAGCTCGAAACGCTGGGCTGGAAAGTGGCCATCGCATCGGGTGGGTTTACCTTCTTCGCGGATTATCTGCGCGACAAGCTGCGCCTGACGACGGTGGTCGCCAACGAACTGGAGATCATGGACGGGAAACTGACCGGCCAGGTGATTGGCGATATCGTGGATGCGCAATACAAAGCCAACACGCTGATGCGTCTGGCGGAAAAATACGAAATTCCTGTCGAGCAGACCGTGGCCATTGGCGACGGTGCGAACGATCTGCCGATGATCAAGGTGTCGGGACTTGGCATCGCTTATCATGCCAAGCCAAAAGTGAATGAAAAGACGGAAGTGACTATCCGTCATGCTGACCTGATGGGCGTGTTTTGCATCCTGTCCGGCAGCGTGAATCACAAATAAAGAGGTAAACCATGGCGAAAGCTCCAAAACGCGCATTTGTCTGTAATGAATGTGGTGCGGATTATCCGCGCTGGCAGGGGCAGTGCAGCGCCTGCCAGGCGTGGAATACCATCACTGAAGTGCGTGGTGTGGCCGCTTCGCCAACGGTCGCTCGCAACGAACGCCTGAGCGGCTACGCGGGCAATGCAGGCATTTCTAAAGTTCAGAAACTTTCAGAAATCAGCCTGGACGAAGTGCCGCGCTTTTCTACCGGATTTAAAGAGTTTGACCGCGTGCTGGGCGGCGGCGTCGTGCCGGGCAGTGCGATTCTGATCGGTGGTAATCCGGGGGCGGGTAAATCCACGCTACTGCTGCAAACGCTGTGCAGACTCTCAGAGCAGATGAAAACCCTGTACGTCACGGGCGAAGAGTCCCTGCAGCAGGTGGCGATGCGCGCGCACCGTCTCGGCCTGCCGACTGGTAATCTCAATATGCTCTCGGAAACCAGCATTGAGCAGATCTGCATGATTGCCGAAGAAGAGCAGCCAAAGCTGATGGTGATCGACTCCATTCAGGTGATGCACATGGCGGACATCCAGTCTTCGCCGGGCAGCGTGGCCCAGGTGCGTGAAACCGCGGCCTATCTGACGCGCTTTGCCAAAACGCGCGGCGTTGCGATTGTGATGGTCGGCCATGTCACCAAAGACGGCTCGTTGGCTGGCCCGAAAGTGCTTGAGCACTGTATCGACTGTTCCGTAATGCTGGACGGCGATGCCGATTCCCGCTTTCGCACGCTGCGCAGCCATAAAAACCGTTTCGGTGCGGTGAATGAGCTGGGTGTGTTCGCTATGACCGAACAGGGGCTGCGTGAAGTCAGCAACCCGTCGGCGATTTTCCTGAGCCGCGGTGAAGAAGTCACCTCCGGCAGCTCGGTGATGGTGCTGTGGGAAGGGACGCGTCCGCTGCTGGTCGAGATCCAGGCGTTGGTGGATCAGTCGATGATGGGCAATCCACGCCGCGTCGCGGTGGGCCTGGAGCAAAACCGATTAGCGATTCTGCTGGCGGTATTGCACCGTCATGGCGGTTTGCAAATGGCGGATCAGGATGTTTTCGTGAACGTTGTCGGCGGTGTGAAAGTCACGGAAACCAGTGCCGATCTCGCATTGTTGCTGGCGATGGTGTCCAGTCTGCGCAATCGCCCGTTGCCGCAGGATCTGGTGGTATTTGGTGAAGTCGGGTTGGCCGGGGAAATTCGTCCGGTTCCGAGCGGGCAGGAGCGTATTTCAGAAGCGGCGAAACACGGCTTCCGTCGCGCGATTGTCCCCGCTGCCAATGTGCCGAAAAAAGTGCCGGAAGGGATGAAGGTTTTCCCCGTCAAAAAACTCTCGGATGCACTCAGCGTCTTTGACGACTTATAATTAACCCCGTCATACTTTATTTCCCGGCTGGGTCCGGCCGGGCAAATCCATTTAGCAGGAGGCTCTTGTGTCATCATTTGATTATCTCAAAACCGCGATCCGCCAGAAAGGCTGTACTTTGCAGCAGGTGGCCGAAGCTAGCGGCATGACCAAGGGCTACTTGAGCCAGCTTCTCAATGCCAAAATCAAAAGCCCCAGCGCGCAAAAGCTGGAGGCGTTGCACCGTTTCCTCGGGCTTGAATTCCCACGGATGCAAAAAAATATCGGCGTGGTGTTCGGCAAGTTTTACCCGCTGCATACCGGGCACATCTATTTGATTCAGCGCGCCTGTAGCCAGGTCGATGAGCTGCATATCATCATGGGTTACGACGACACGCGTGACCGTGCCCTGTTTGAAGACAGCGCGATGTCGCAACAGCCGACCGTTTCCGACCGCCTGCGCTGGCTGCTCCAGACCTTTAAATACCAGAAAAATATTCGCATTCATGCCTTTAACGAAGAGGGCATGGAGCCGTATCCGCACGGCTGGGATGTCTGGAGTAACGGCATCAAAGCGTTTATGGAAGAGAAGGGGATTACGCCTAACTGGATCTACACCTCTGAAGAGTCTGATGCCCCGCAGTTCCGCGAGCATTTAGGCACTGAAACGGTGCTTATCGATCCTAAGCGTACCTTTATGAATATCAGCGGCGGACAGATTCGCGAAAACCCGTTCCGCTACTGGGACTATATTCCAACGGAAGTGAAGCCGTTCTTTGTGCGCACGGTGGCGATTCTGGGTGGTGAATCGAGCGGTAAGTCGACGCTGGTGAATAAGCTCGCCAATATCTTTAACACCACCAGTGCGTGGGAATACGGGCGTGATTACGTTTTCTCGCACCTTGGCGGCGACGAGATGGCGCTCCAGTATTCCGATTACGATAAAATCGCGCTGGGACATGCACAGTACATTGATTTCGCGGTGAAAT
This sequence comes from Lelliottia sp., assembly GCF_045627565.1. Taxonomy (NCBI): domain Bacteria; kingdom Pseudomonadati; phylum Pseudomonadota; class Gammaproteobacteria; order Enterobacterales; family Enterobacteriaceae; genus Lelliottia; species Lelliottia sp. The sequence goes on from NZ_JAZQNX010000010.1 coordinate 69,880, forward strand.
ACGCCAATAAAGTGGCGTTTGTGGATACTGATTTTGTGACGACTCAGGCGTTTTGTAAAAAGTACGAAGGGCGTGAGCATCCGTTCGTACAAGCGCTGATTGATGAGTACCGCTTTGACCTGGTGATCCTGCTGGAAAACAACACGCCTTGGGTGGCCGATGGGATGCGCAGCCTGGGCAGCTCGGTCGACAGAAAAGAGTTCCAGACCATGCTGGTGGAGATGCTGCACGAAAATAACGTTGAGTTTGTGCATGTGGAAGAGTCAGATTATGACAACCGCTTCCTGCGCTGCGTTGAGCTGGTGAAAGGATTGATGGGCGAGCAGGGGTAAATTATCCCCCTCACCCCAGCCCTCTCCCAATGGGAGAGGGTGAAAGCTATCCCCGAGCATTCCCTTTCCCTTGGGGAAAGGGTGAGAGCTAACCCCGAGCGTTCCCTTTCCCTTGGGGAGAGGGTGAAAGCTATCCCCGAGCATTCCCTTTCCCTTGGGGAAAGGGTGAGAGCTAACCCCGAGCGTTCCCTTTCCCTTGGGGAAAGGGTGAAAGCTATCCCCGAGCGTTCCCTTTCCCTTGGGGAAAGGGTGAAAGCTATCCCCGAGCGTTCCCTTTCCCTTGGGGAAAGGGTGAAAGCTAACCCCGAGCGTTCCCTTTCCCTTGGGGAAAGGGTGAAAGCTAACCCCGAGCGTTCCCTTTCCCTTGGGGAAAGGGTGAAAGCTAACCCCGAGTATTCCCTCTCCCTTTGGGAGAGGGTTAGGGTGAGGGAACCAGACAACTCAGAATGCCACCACCACTTTCCCTCGCATATGCCCGTCCAGCACTTTTCGGTGCGCTTGCGTGATGCTCTCCACGCTCAAACCATGTAGCGTTTCGCTGAGCGAACTCTCCACCACACCATCATCCACAAGCTTTGCCACCTCATTTAAAATCTCGCCCTGACGCGCCATATCTGCGGTCTGATACATGCTGCGGGTGTACATAAATTCCCAGTGCAGCGCGGCGGATTTTGACTTCAGCGCGTTTTGATCCAGCGGACGATCGTTCTCCACGATGCTGCAAATATGTCCCTGCGGGGCAATCAGCTCACCCACGGCAGCCCAATGACCGTCGGTATCATTGAGAATGAAAATGTAATCCACGAATGTGATGTCGTGTTTCGCCAGTTCACCCTGGAGATCGCGGTAGTTCACCACCAGATCCGCACCGCGATCCCGACACCACTGCGCGGAATCCTCCCGAGATGCCGTAGCGATCACTTTAACGTTGCTGTTGTGCTTCGCAAACGGGATCGCCAGCGATCCTACTCCGCCCGCACCGCCGATAATCAGCAGTGTTTTGCCCGCACCGGCATACTGAATGTTCAGACGCTCAAACAGTCCTTCCCACGCGGTCAGGGCCGTTAATGGCAACGCGGCGGCGGACGCCCAGTCAAGACGGGTTGGCTTGCGGCCGACAATCCGTGCGTCGATAAGCTGGTGGCTGGTGTTACTGCCTGGACGAGTGATATCTCCCGCATACCACACTTCATCGCCGGGCTTGAATTGCGTGACGCCTGCACCGACGGCTTTGACGATCCCACTGGCATCCCATCCCAGAATACGCGGTGCCTGCAGACCGTTTTTCACGATACCGGCATGGACTTTGGTATCAACCGGGTTGATGGAAACCGCTTTCACTTCGACCAGCAGATCGTGTTCACCCGGCTGCGGCATAGGTTGCGTGATTTCAATGAATGTTGCCGGTGCGTTCGGGTTCACGGCGATGGCTTTAACTGACATGGTGAGCTCCTCATGAATGACGTTATGTTGAGGCTAGTCTATTCAGCCGCCAGACGCGTGATAAGATGGACAATCAAGAACGAAGTGTTCACTCAGGATGAACAGTATGTTTAAACAGCTTCAGGATATGGCCCTTTTTGCGCTGGTGGCAGAGATGGGCAGCTTTACTGCCGCCGCGCGTAAAGCGGGTTTACCGAAGTCCAGCGTGAGCCAGCGCGTGAGCCAGCTTGAGCAGCAGGTGGGTATCCGGCTGCTCAATCGAACCACCCGCAAGCTCAACCTGACGTTTGCGGGCGAGCACTATCTGGTGCATTGCCGCGAGATGCTGACGGCGAGCGAACGCGCGGAATACGCCATTCAGCGCCTGCGTGATAATCCCAGCGGGCGACTGCGCATTACCTGTCCTGCGGGGATTGGAGCAACGCTGCTGGCGCATCTGAACGCTGATTTTCAGCGCCGTTATCCTGATGTGTCGCTTGATGTCTGTATTTCTGACGATTTGCTTGATCTGGTGGAATCCGGTTTTGACGTGGCTCTTCGCACCGGTAAGCCGCAAGACTCGTCATTGATTGGCCGCATGATTGGTCACTGCCCGCGCTATATACTCGCGTCACCTGACTATCTGGCACGCTGTGAGCCGCTGGAACACCCGCGCCAGCTCGTTGAGCATCGTTGCATCACGCACAAAGCCTGGCCGGAGTGGCTGCTACGCCGCGAAAGCGAAGACTATCGCCATCTGCCGGATAATGCGCACATCAGCGATAACCTGGTGTATGCCCGCGAAAGCGCCATCGCAGGGGCAGGGATTACGCTGTTACCGGCATTTTTGCTGGAGGATAAACTTGAGAATGGCGCGCTGGTACAGGTGTTACCGGAGTGGAACGTCGAGGGCAATGAGCTGTGGCTGGCGTATCCAAGCCGTAAGCTGAACTCTCCCGCGCTGATGAGCTATGTGGATTTTGCGCTGCAGTACGACGAGGTGAAACGGTTTTATGTGAGTGGTTAGTTCTCGTTCTGCGTGGTCTGATGCCCTCACCCCGGCACCTTCCCACAGGGAGAGGGCGAAAAACTAAAAACGGCAACCGAGGTTGCCGTTTTGTTTTTACTTGGAGATACGCTTGTACTTGATACGCTTAGGCTCCAGCGCGTCTGCGCCCAGCGTGCGTTTCTTGTACTCTTCGTATTCGGTGAAGTTCCCTTCGAAGAACTCCACTTTACCTTCATCCTGATAATCCAGAATGTGGGTCGCTACGCGGTCAAGGAACCAACGGTCATGCGAGATAACCATTGCACAGCCTGGGAACTCCAGCATGGCGTTTTCCAGCGCACGCAGGGTTTCGATGTCCAGGTCGTTGGTTGGTTCATCGAGCAGCAATACGTTACCGCCAACCTGCAACAGCTTCGCCAGATGCAGACGACCACGCTCACCACCGGACAGTTCGCCGACGCGTTTACCCTGATCAACACCTTTGAAGTTGAAGCGGCCAACGTAGGCGCGGCTTGGCATTTCGGTGTTGCCGATACGCATGATATCTTGCCCGCCGGACACTTCTTCCCAGACGGTTTTGCTGTTATCCATTGAATCACGGAATTGATCAACGGAGGCCAGTTTCACGGTCTCGCCAAGCGTAATCGTACCGCTGTCAGGCTGTTCCTGACCGGACATCATGCGGAACAGCGTTGATTTACCCGCGCCGTTCGGGCCGATGATCCCGACAATCGCGCCTTTTGGCACGGAGAAGCTCAGGTCGTCAATCAGCAGGCGATCGCCGTAGGATTTACGCAGATTGTTCACTTCAACGACTTTATCGCCCAGACGTGCTCCTGGTGGGATAAACAGTTCGTTGGTTTCGTTACGTTTCTGGTATTCGGAACTGTTCAGTTCTTCAAAGCGAGCCAGACGGGCTTTGCCCTTAGACTGACGGCCTTTCGCGCCCTGACGAACCCACTCCAGCTCTTTCTCAATCGACTTGCGACGAGCCGCTTCCTGAGAAGCTTCCTGTGCCAGGCGCTGATCTTTCTGCTCCAGCCAGGAGGAGTAGTTGCCTTCCCACGGAATACCTTCACCGCGGTCAAGTTCCAGAATCCAGCCCGCAACGTTATCGAGGAAGTAACGGTCGTGGGTAATTGCCACCACGGTGCCCTCGAAGTCGTGCAGGAAGCGCTCAAGCCACGCCACGGATTCAGCATCCAGGTGGTTCGTTGGTTCGTCGAGCAGCAGCATGTCTGGCTTTTCCAGCAGCAGACGGCACAGCGCGACGCGGCGGCGTTCACCACCGGAGAGTTTTTCAACTTTCGCGTCCCAGTCCGGCAGACGCAGGGCATCGGCCGCACGCTCCAGCTGTACGTTCAGGTTGTGACCGTCGTGCGCCTGGATAATTTCTTCAAATTTACCCTGTTGCGCCGCCAGCTTGTCGAAATCAGCGTCCGGCTCAGCGTACTTCGCGTACACCTCATCCAGACCTTTCAGCGCGTTAACCACTTCAGAAACGGCTTCTTCGATGGATTCACGTACTGTGTGTTCCGGGTTCAGCTTTGGTTCCTGTGGCAGGTAACCGATTTTGAGACCAGGCTGTGGGCGAGCTTCACCTTCGATATCGGTATCGATGCCCGCCATGATGCGCAGCAGGGTGGACTTACCGGCACCGTTGAGACCCAGAACACCGATTTTTGCGCCCGGGAAGAAGCTCAGCGAGATATTTTTCAGAATATGACGTTTCGGCGGAACGACTTTGCCGACACGATGCATGGTATAAACGAATTGAGCCACGTGGACTTCGCCTCTTTTATAGTAGAGAAAATAGAATTCAGCTGCGAAGTGTAGCCTTTTTCAGTGGCTAATCCCAGCCAGGAACTTCGGGAGTGTTAAAACGCGCAAGAAAGGTAAAAAAGTGTCCGCGGCGTGGCGCGTTGTGGTACTCCTGGTTAGCATAAGTGAATGACATTTTTGACGTGGCACGACGCTACAACTGAAATCAACAATATGAAGGAGAGCTTGTGGAAAAAGCCAAACAGGTGGTCTGGCGTCTGCTGGCTGCCAGCGTGTGCGTGCTGACGATAAGCAACGCCGCGCGAGCTGATTCACTGGATGAACAACGTAACCGCTATGCACAAATCAAGCAGGCGTGGGACAGTAAACAGATGGATACCGTGCAGGCCTTGATGCCCACTCTGAAAGATTATCCTCTGTACCCGTATCTTGAATATCGTCAAATCACTGACGATCTGATGAACCAGCCGACGGTCACCGTCGCGAATTTTATTCAGGCAAACCCAACGCTGCCGCCCGCCCGCACGCTGCAATCACGTTTTGTGAACGAGCTGGCGCGACGTGAAGACTGGCGCGGTTTGCTGGCGTTCAGCCCGGACAAACCGGGAACGACTGAAGCGCAGTGTAATTACTACTATGCCAAGTGGAATACCGGACAAGCCGAAGAGGCGTGGAACGGCGCGAAAGAGCTGTGGCTGTCGGGTAAGAGTCAGCCGAATGCCTGTGATTCACTGTTCGGCGCGTGGCGCGCGTCCGGTAAACAGGATCCGCTGGCCTATCTCGAGCGCATTCGTCTGGCGATGAAAGCGGGCAATACGCGCCTGGTCACCACGCTTGCGGGGCAAATGCCATCGGACTACCAAACGATTTCTACCGCCGTGATCCAGTTGGCGAACGATCCTAACTCGGTGATGACGTTTGCCCGTTCAACCGGCGCGACCGATTTTACCCGCCAGATGGCCGCTGTGGCCTTTAGCAGCGTGGCGCGCAATGACGTTGAAAATGCCCGGTTGATGATTCCGCAACTGATGCAGGTGCAGCAGTTGAATGACGATCAAACCCAGGAGCTGCGCGATATCGTGGCGTGGCGTTTGATGGGGACAGACGTCACCGATGAGCAAGCACGCTGGCGTGACGACGCGATTATGCGTTCCAATTCCACTTCGCTGGTGGAGCGCCGGGTGCGTATGGCGCTGGGCACGGGCGATCGTCGTGGCTTAAATACCTGGCTATCACGTCTGCCGATGGATGCGAAAGAGAAAGACGAATGGCGCTACTGGCAGGCTGATTTGCTGATAGAGCGCGGCCGCGAAGGTGAAGCGAAAGAGATCCTGCATTCGCTGATGCTGCAGCGTGGTTTCTACCCGATGGCTGCGGCGCAGCGTCTGGGCGAAGAGTACCAGCTTAAAATCGACAAAGCGCCGGCGAATGCCAGCCCGGCGCTGGTTCAAGGGCCGGAAATGGCGCGCGTGCGCGAGCTGATGTACTGGAATATGGACAATACCGCGCGCAGCGAATGGGCCAATCTGGTCACCAGCCGCACGACGGATGAAAAGGCCCAGCTGGCACGTTATGCCTTTGATAATCGTTGGTGGGATCTGAGCGTGCAGGCGACGATCGCCGGTAAGCTATGGGATCATCTTGAAGAGCGTTTCCCGCTGGCCTACAAAGATCTGTTCGATCGCTACACCAGCGGAAAAGACATTCCGAAGAGTTATGCGATGGCGATTGCCCGTCAGGAGAGCGCCTGGAATCCGAAAGTGCGCTCACCGGTGGGGGCCAGCGGCCTGATGCAAATCATGCCCGGCACCGCGACGCATACGGTGAAGATGTTTAACATTCCAGGTTACAGCAGCCCTTCGCAGCTGTTGGATCCGGACACCAACATCAATATTGGCACCAGCTATTTGCAGTACGTTTATCAGCAGTTTGGTGAGAACCGCATCTTCGCATCGGCGGCGTATAACGCCGGGCCTGGGCGCGTGCGTACCTGGCTGGGGAACAGTGCCGGACGCATTGACGCCGTGGCGTTTGTCGAGAGTATTCCATTCTCTGAAACGCGCGGCTATGTGAAAAATGTGATGGCCTATGACGCCTACTACCGCTACTTCATGGGGCAGAAAGATACCCTGATGAGCGATGCGGAGTGGGAGCGACGTTACTGATTGGCGTGGGTTGTGTTATGCTGTACTCGTCAAAGAGTACAATGGAAAAACGGCGGCATAACATGACCCAGAATTCCCCTTATTCATCGGCGATGGCCGAACAGCGCAATCAGGAGTGGCTTCGCTTTGTGGAGCTGCTTCGCCAGTCCTATGAACACGATCTGCATTTACCCCTGATGCAGCTGATGCTCACGCCTGATGAACGTGAAGCATTGGGCACGCGGGTGCGCATTATTGAAGAATTACTGCGGGGCGAGATGAGCCAGCGCGAGTTGAAAACCGAGCTGGGCGCGGGCATCGCAACGATTACCCGCGGGTCGAATAGCCTGAAATCCGCACCGGTTGAACTGCGTCAGTGGCTGGAGTCGGTCCTGTTAGGCGTTCAGCGATAAATCGCGTTGTGAAACGGACTTAACGCCAGAATAACAGCCTGATGGTACACGCTTGAGCGCGTCAGTGCGCCTGCGGTAAACACGCCGATGGCCCCTTCTTTGCGGCCAATTTCGTCGATGCCGGTGTACTGTGACATCACCGGGCCGAGGGCTTCACCTGCTCGTACTTTTTCCAGAATGATGGCGGGCAGCGGCAATGTGGCGGAACGCGCTTCTCCGCGCTGCTCGCGGTTTTCAATCACCACCCAGCTAAACGTTGCGCCGTCGTCAATTCCCGCTTCTATCGCCACCCAAAAATCGGCATCAGGGCGCAGCGCTTTTGCGTTGAGGACGCGATTTCGTGCGCCAGCCCGCGTTTCCTCACTGCCAAACGGCTGTTCAGGGACACCACTCTCGACGGCGACAGCCTCGATATGGCAGGATCCTTCGCCGAAGATCTCCTCAAATGCCCTTAGAATTGCCTGAATTTTGGCAGGATTGGTGGTAGCGGAGACAACCTGGTGCATAATTAAGCTCAGTTTAAAAAAATTCATCGCAGTATAACGGAAAAATAGCATGTTACAGGTTTACCTTGTTCGCCACGGTGAAACGCAGTGGAACGCCGAGCGACGTATTCAAGGGCAGTCAGACAGTCCTCTCACCGCGAAAGGTGAGCAACAAGCGCGGCAAGTGGCAGAACGTGCCAGAACGTTAGGCATCACGCACATCATTGCCAGCGATCTCGGTCGTACCCAGCAAACGGCGCGCATTATCGCCGATGCCTGTGGCTGCGACATCATCCTCGATCCGCGTCTGCGCGAACTCGACATGGGCGTGCTGGAAAAACGCCATGTGGATTCTTTGACTGACGAGGAGGAGGGCTCGCGTCGTACGCTGGTGAACGGAACGGAAGATGGCCGCATTCCTGATGGTGAGTCCATGCAGGAGCTGAGCGTGCGCGTGCAGGCGGCTCTGGCGGATTGCCTGAAATTGCCAGAAGGCAGTCGTCCGCTGCTGGTGAGCCACGGCATTGCGCTGGGTTGTCTGGTGAGTACGATTCTTGGATTGCCGGCCTATGCGGAGCGCCGTTTGCGTCTGCGCAACTGCTCTATTTCTCGCATCGACTATCAGGAAAGCCCATGGCTGGCGTCTGGTTGGGTGGTGGAAATGGCAGGGGACATCTCGCATCTGGACGCCCCTGCACTGGATGAGCTACAGCGCTAGCGGCGAATCGGAACCAGGTATTCCATACGCAGATCGATTGGGCGTTCTTCCGGCTTCACATCGCTTGTCGGATAGTAACGCTCAATGTCCTGACCTTTACGGCGGTTCAGATTCAGCATTGGCATGCAGGTTCCGTAAACGGTCAGGATGAATTCCTGAACGCCCGTGCCCAGCCCTTCATAGGTGAACATTACGTAGTCACCGCCTTCAAGCACCACCGGTTTCGATCCCTGAACATAGCCATTTGCCATTTCTGGGGTGAGTGCGGTGGTGTAAAACACTTCCTGTTCGTCGTCTTTTTCCTGGCTTGGATGCGTCTGGTTCAGACCATACAGCAGCGGCGGAATGGCCGGCGCGTGGCTCAGGAAATCGCGCCAGAACTGCACACGCATTTGATGACGGAATTCGGAAATCTGCTCAAGCGAACAGGTGTAGCTTTGCGTGGTGCCTATGAGGTGCGTTTCGGGCAACGTGACAAACTCATGTTTCGGCATGGCGAATTCACCCAGACGCAGCGGCGGACGCATACCGAACGAGCTCCAGTCGGGCGAGCGGCGATAGAGCGCAGGCGTCAACGAGAACTGTTTTTTAAAGGCGCGGGTGAATGTTTGTTGCGAGTCGAAACGGTATTGCAGGGCAATATCCAGAATCGGACGTGCCGTCAGGCGCAGAGCGACGGCAGATTTTGACAGTCGACGCGCACGAATATAGGCACCGATGGCATGACCGGTGACATCTTTGAACATCCTTTGCAGATGCCACTTGGAATAGCCTGCTTTAGCCGCCACATTATCCAGTGACAATGGCTGGTCAAGATGACCTTCCAGCCAGGTAAGCAGATCGCGAATAATTCCAGCCTGATCCATATACTATCCTCATCCTTAAAACAGCAGGTGCCTGATAACAGGGTAGCGGATAATAGCATTTTTGATGTTTTAGCATTCGGTGTTTTTTTTGCGCATTCATGCTTTTTGCCGCACATTATCGGGATGAATTTTTTAATCCTGTGATCTTGCTAGGTTTTTATCTGGATTATTGAATAATCGCTAAATGCAATTTTAAAAAATGGTAACAATATGAAATACAAGACATTGATCTTCACCGCTCTGATGGTATTGGTCGGGCGTACCGCGTTCGCAGAAGAAGTGGGTTCCGTTGACACCGTATTTAAAGTCTTTGGTCCGGACCACAAAATTGTCGTCGAAGCCTTTGACGATCCCGACGTCAAGAACGTCACGTGCTACATCAGTCGCGCCAAAACGGGCGGCATTAAAGGTGGGCTTGGCCTGGCAGAAGATACGGCTGATGCGGCGATCTCTTGCCAGCAGGTCGGGCCGGTGGAGTTGAGCGACAAAATCAAAAACGGTAAAGCGCAGGGTGACGTCGTGTTCCAGAAACGCACCTCTCTGGTGTTCAAAAAACTCCAGGTCGTGCGTTTTTACGATGCGAAGCGCAACACGTTAGCCTATCTGGCGTACTCGGATAAAGTGGTCGAAGGCTCGCCGAAAAACGCGCTGAGCGCAGTACCGATTATGCCGTGGCGTTAATGCAGGGAATCACGATGCAGCAACCGTTGATTTGGCTGGTAGAAGATGAGATCAGCATTGCCGAGACGCTCATTTACATGCTTTCGCAGGAAGGATTCGCCGTGAAAGCCTTTGAGCGTGGGCTTCCTGCGCTGGATGAGGCGCGTCGGCAGGCTCCGGCGCTGGCCATTCTCGACGTGGGGCTGCCGGATATCAGCGGTTTTGAGCTGTGCCGTCAGCTCCTGGCGCAGCATCCGTCGCTGCCGGTGCTGTTTCTCACGGCACGAAGTGATGAAGTGGATAAGCTGCTTGGCCTGGAAATGGGGGCGGATGACTACGTCGCTAAACCCTTTTCTCCCCGCGAAGTCTGCGCGCGTGTCAGAACCATTTTACGACGAATGCAAAAGTCTGCTGCGCCTTCTGACATCGTCCGCATTGGTCAATTCGAGCTTAACGAGCCTGCGGCCCACATCAGCTGGTGCGGGCACGCTTTGCCGCTCACACGGTATGAATTTTTACTGCTGAAAACCTTGCTGAACGCGCCTGGCCGCGTTTTTTCTCGCCAGCAGTTGATGGACAAAGTCTGGGGCGATGAGGGCGACAGTTTTGATCGCACGGTCGATACCCATATCAAAACCCTGCGTGCCAAGCTGCGCGCCATTAATGCTGATCTTTCGCCGATCAGCACTCATCGCGGAATGGGCTACAGCCTGGGATTGTACTGATGCGCATCGGTATGCGGTTGTTATTGGGCTATTTCCTGATTGTGGCGATTGCCGCGTGGTTTGTGCTGTCGATATTTGTCCAGGAAGTGAAGCCTGGCGTGCGCAGGGCTACGGAAGGGACGTTGATTGATACCGCCACTCTGCTGGCAGAAGTTGGACGTGACGATTTGCTGTCAGGCGCTGCGCAAAATGGCCGATTGGCGCAGGCGTTCTCGCAGCTCCATTTGCGTCCGTTTCGCGCCAACATTGGCGGCATCCATAAAGTGCGCAACGAATATCACGTGTACATGACGGATGCGCAGGGCAGGGTGGTGTTCGATTCGGCCGGCAAAGCGCTCGGCGAAGATTATTCGCGCTGGAACGATGTGTGGAAAACGTTGCGTGGCGACTATGGCGCGCGTAGCACGCAAATTAACCCTGACGATCCGCAAAGCACTGTGATGTATGTCGCCGCGCCTATTATTGACCACGGAAAGATTATTGGCGTGTTATCGGTAGGCAAACCAAACAGCGCGATGGCACCGGTTATCCATCGCAGTGAGCGCCGGATTTTATGGGCTGGCGCGGCGCTACTGGGTATCGCCCTGCTGATTGGGCTGGTGGTGGCGTGGTGGATTAATCGCTCAATCAGTTCACTGTCGCGCTATGCCGATTCGGTGACGACGGATACCCCTCTTCCGCTGCCCGATCCGGGAAGTAGCGAACTGCGCAAGCTGGCGCAGGCACTGGAAAACATGCGCATTCGCCTCGAAGGCAAAAATTATATTGAACACTACGTTCACGCCTTGACCCACGAGCTGAAAAGCCCGCTGGCGGCCATTCGCGGTTCGGCTGAGATTCTGGCGGAACAGCCGCCACCGCAGGTTGCCGCGCGGTTTGTCGATAATATTCTGGTGCAAAACGCACGCATGCAGTCGCTGGTTGAGAAACTCCTTGAGCAGGCGCGGCTGGAAAATCGCGTGGAGATCACGCCTGATAGCGTGAATATCGATGCCCTGTTTACACGTTTGAGCACGGCGCGCGCGGCGTTACTCGCTGCCAAAAATATCACTCTGAACTCGAAAAATTCCTTAACGGCAGTCGAAGGCGACGAGGATTTACTCGAGCAGGCGCTCGGTAATCTGCTGGATAATGCACTCGATTTTACCCCCGAAGGGGGAAGCATCGAGCTTGCTGCCCGTGAGGTGCACAAAAAAGTGCAACTGAGCGTGACCGATAGCGGCAGCGGCATTCCTGAGTACGCACATACCCGCATTTTTGAGCGCTTTTATTCGCTCCCGCGTGACAATGGGCTGAAAAGCAGTGGACTGGGGCTGGCCTTTGTCCAGGAAGTCGCCCGTCTGCACCATGGCGATATCCAGCTTCGCAACCGCGAAGAAGGCGGCGTCGAGGCGTTACTGACACTTCACCGTCCCTTCACATAACTTCAAACTGACCGCACATAGCCCCGTTACGCTCCTTTCATCACAAAGGAGAAGGTCATGAAAAAATCCCCCCTGTTCTGGAAAGTCAGCACCCTGATTGGGTGCATCCTGCTGTTATTAGTGCCGTTGTTGATGGTGAGTAACCTGATTTCGGAGCGCGCGAGCTATCGTGACGACGTGGAAGATACGCTACGGCAAAGCACCAGCGGGCCGCAGCAGCTCACCGGGCCGCTTATCGCCATCCCAGTGACCGAGATCTACTACAAAATTGAGGATAAAAAAGAGGTCGAACATAAGCGCAGTTATCTGCATTTTGTGCTGCCGGAATCATTGGTTATTGACGGCAATCAGCAGGTGCAATCCAGGAGCATCGGTATCTATGACGGACAAATCTGGACCACCGATCTCACGCTAAAAGCGCAGTTTAGCACTGAAAAATTAACGCGCTTAAAAGGCGAAACGATCACCCTTGGACAGCCGTTTGTTGTGGTCGGCGTGGGCGACGCGCGGGGGATCGGCGCGGTAAGCATCTCGAAAATCAACGGCGAAGCGCTGACTGTTGAACCCGGTTCTGGTGTTTCGGGCGAATTGCCGGGTATTCATATTCCGCTGAATGAAAATCTGCTGGCGATGAAAACCCTGACGCTGGACATGTCGCTGAGCCTCAACGGGACGGGCAGTTTTTCCGCCGTGCCTGTCGGGCGTAACAGCGAGCTAACGTTACGCAGCAACTGGCCGCATCCGGGTTTTATGGGCGATTACTTACCGGTTCAGCGTGAGATTAGCGCATCGGGTTTTCAGGCCCATTGGAAAAGCACCTGGTTCGCTAACAATCTTGAAAGTCTGTTTGGCTCTCGAGAGCAGCCTGAGTGGCGACACGTTCCCGCCTTTAGCGTGACCGTGGCGACGCCTGCCGATCAGTATCAACTGACTGACCGCGCCATCAAATATGCCGTTTTGCTGATCGCGCTGACGTTTATGGCGTTCTTTGTCTACGAGACATTAACCCATCTTCGTCTGCACCCGATGCAGTACCTGCTGGTTGGACTGTCGCTAGTGCTGTTTTATCTGGTCTTGCTGGCGCTGTCAGAGCACGTTGGATTTACGCCCGCCTGGATTATCGCAAGCCTGGTCGGCGCGATGATGAACGGGGTGTATTTGCAGGCGGTGCTTAAAGGCTGGAGGCGCAGTGCGGTGTTTATCCTGGCACTGTTAGGGCTTGATGCGGTGATGTGGTTCTTGCTGCGCTCGGAAGACAGTGCGCTGCTATTGGGGTCGACCGTGCTGGCAATCGCATTGTTTGCGGTGATGTATCTCACGCGTCACTTTGACTGGTATTCATTGTCGCAGTCAAAACGTAGCGACCCGCCAGATGGTGACTCGTCGAATAATACCGATGACGATTCCTTGCGGATCTGGAAATAAAAAAACGGCGCGTTAAGCGCCGTTTTTAATGCGTTGAATGCGGGATTATTCCTGCAGATCGCCGCAGAAACGGTAACCTTCGCCATGGATCGTGGCGATGATTTCTGGCGTATCCGGCGTGGATTCGAAATGTTTACGAATACGACGGATCGTCACATCAACAGTACGGTCGTGTGGTTTCAGCTCACGGCCGGTCATTTTCTTCAGCAGTTCTGCGCGGGACTGAATCTTGCCCGGATTTTCGCAGAAGTGCAGCATGGCGCGGAATTCACTGCGCGGCAGCTTATACTGTTCACCGTTCGGGCTAACCAGCGAACGACTGTTAATATCAAGTTCCCAGCCGTTGAATTTGTAGCTGTCGACGCTACGACGCTCTTCGCTCACCGTACCCAGATTCATGGTGCGGGACAGCAGATTGCGTGCACGAATCGTCAACTCACGTGGGTTGAACGGTTTGGTGATGTAGTCATCAGCGCCGATTTCCAGGCCGAGGATTTTATCCACTTCATTGTCACGGCCTGTCAGGAACATTAACGCCACATTCGCCTGTTCACGCAGTTCGCGTGCCAGAAGAAGGCCGTTTTTACCTGGCAGATTGATGTCCATGATGACCAGATTGATATCATTTTCAGACAGGATCTGATGCATCTCTGCGCCATCGGTCGCTTCAAAGACATCGTAGCCTTCTGCTTCGAAAATGCTCTTTAACGTGTTGCGTGTTACCAACTCGTCTTCAACGATAAGAATGTGCGGGGTCTGCATGTTTGCTACCTAAATTGCCAACTAAATCGAAACAGGAAGTACAAAAGTCCCTGACCTGCCTGATGCATGTCGCAAATTAACATGACCGGCGTAACGTGACTAAAGTACGTAATTGCGTTCTTGATGCACTTTCCATCAACGTCAACAACATCATTAGCTTGGTCGTGGGTAGTTTCCCTCTGGACCCGACAGTGTCAAAAACGGCTGTCATCCTAACCATTTTAACAGCAACATAACAGGCTAAGTGACACCGGACACCCAATAAAACTACGCTTCGTTGACATATATCAAGTTCAATTGTAGCACGTTAACAGTTTGATGAAATCATCGTATCCGATTGCTAGCCTTTGTCACAAATTTTCAATAAACCAATTAGTTGCAGGTATTGATTAATAAACAACGCGAATCCAATTCGAAAAAGCTATCAATACAGGTATTATCATTAATAAACATACGGATAAGTAATATCTGTTAACATTTTTATCAATAATTCACTCACTGAACAGTTTAACGTTTTTAATTTATAGTGAAACGCGATTTCGGTGATTTGTGTTGCAATTTTGTAAATTCGTGCCGCGTAATATCTTGAGGTGGATCACACTTTCACCCGCTAACTGATTAATAAGAGAACATAAATGCACTTGTCGATAGTGCTGGTTTCCCCAGCAAGAGCAGAAAATATTGGCGCCGCCGCCCGCGCGATGAAGACGATGGGATTCAACGATTTGCGGATCGTGGCGAGTGAAGCTCACCTTGAACCTGCCACGCGCTGGGTAGCGCACGGATCGGGTGAAATTATCGATAATATAACCACTTACGCGACACTCGCCGACGCACTGCATGATATTTCATTCACCGTCGCGACCACCGCTCGCAGCCGGGCGAAATTTCATTACTACGCCACGCCTGCTGAACTGGTGCCGATGCTAACGGAAAAAAGCGAATGGATATCGAAGGCGGCGTTGGTGTTTGGCCGTGAGGATTCGGGCCTCACAAATGATGAACTGGAGCTCGCCGATGTTCTGACCGGCGTGCCGATGGTCGCGGATTACCCGTCGCTCAATTTGGGCCAGGCAGTTATGGTCTATTGCTATCAATTAGCATCTTTAATGCAAACTGCCGCACCCGCGTCGAGCAGCGTTGATGAAAACCAACTGCGTGCGTTACGTGTTCGTGCAGAAGCCCTGTTGTCGCAACTGAATGTCGCTGACGATCAAAAAATGGTGGAGTGGCTGCACCAGCGGCTAGGGCGTCTTGAGCAGCGAGACACCGCCATGCTGCACCGATTGCTTCATGATATTGAAAAAAAATTGGCAGAGTAAAAATCTGACATTTGAATTTAATATAGCTTATGAGTCTGATTATAAGGGTTGTGACTGGTCGTATCTGGATGAAAATAAACGGCAAGCAGCGCGTCAGAGAAGAAGCGCAAATTGTGATCAAATTAGAAATTTATTGACTTAGGGTACCGAATCCCTTAACCCTTAGGGATACAGGACAGACAGATAATAACGACAGAGAACACAACATCCATGAATCGCGTTAGCACCACCACCATTACAACAACCATCATCATTACCACAGGTAACGATGCGGGCTGACGCGTAACAGGAAAAACAGAAAAAAGCCCGCACCTAAACAGTGCGGGCTTTTTTTTCGGCTAAAGATCATTGAGGTAATACCATGCGCGTCTTGAAGTTCGGCGGTACATCAGTGGCAAATGCAGAACGTTTTCTGCGTGTTGCCGATATCCTGGAAAGCAACGCCAGGCAGGGGCAGGTCGCAACCGTGCTTTCTGCCCCGGCGAAAATCACCAACCATCTGGTGGCGATGATTGAAAAAACCATCGGTGGTCAGGATGCCCTTCCGAACATCAGCGATGCCGAACGTATTTTTACCGAACTGCTTCAGGGGCTGGCCGATTTGCAGCCAGGCTTCCCACTCGCACCGTTAAAAGCTTTTGTTGAACAAGAATTCGCACAGATCAAACATGTTCTGCACGGTATCAGTCTGCTCGGCCAGTGCCCGGATAGCATCAATGCGGCGTTGATTTGTCGTGGTGAAAAACTCTCTATCGCCATCATGGCGGGCCTTCTGGAAGCCCGCGGTCACAAAGTGGCGGTGATTGATCCGGTCGAAAAACTGCTGGCCGTTGGACATTACCTCGAGTCTACCGTGGACATTGCCGAGTCTACCCGCCGCATTGCCGCCAGCAAAATTCCAGCGGATCACATGATTTTAATGGCGGGCTTTACCGCCGGTAACGAGAAAGGCGAGCTGGTGGTGCTGGGCCGTAACGGTTCTGACTATTCAGCCGCCGTGCTTGCTGCGTGCTTGCGCGCCGATTGTTGCGAGATCTGGACTGACGTCGACGGCGTCTATACCTGCGATCCGCGTCAGGTGCCGGACGCGAGACTGCTGAAATCAATGTCGTATCAGGAAGCGATGGAGCTGTCGTATTTCGGCGCTAAAGTGCTTCATCCTCGTACCATTTCTCCTATCGCTCAATTCCAGATCCCGTGTTTAATCAAAAATACTGGCAACCCGCAGGCTCCGGGGACGCTGATTGGCGCCAGCCATGACGAAGATGATTTGCCGGTTAAAGGCATCTCCAACCTGAATAACATGGCGATGTTCAGCGTTTCCGGACCAGGCATGAAAGGCATGGTCGGCATGGCAGCGCGCGTATTTGCGGCGATGTCACGCAACGGTATTTCGGTGGTGCTGATTACCCAATCCTCTTCCGAATACAGCATCAGCTTCTGCGTGCCGCAGGCGGATTGCATGCGTGCCCGTCGTGCGCTGGAAGAAGAGTTCTATCTGGAACTGAAAGAAGAACTTTTAGAGCCGTTGTCGATTCAGGAACGTCTGGCGATCATTTCCGTCGTGGGCGACGGCATGCGTACCCTGCGCGGGATCTCCGCCAAGTTCTTTGCTGCGCTGGCTCGCGCTAATATCAACATCGTGGCCATTGCGCAGGGCTCTTCCGAGCGTTCTATTTCTGTGGTGGTGAGTAACGACGACGCGACCACGGGCGTGCGCGTTACCCATCAGATGCTGTTCAACACCGATCAGGTCATCGAAGTGTTTGTGATTGGCGTAGGCGGGGTGGGTGGTGCGTTACTGGAACAGGTAAAGCGCCAGCAGGGTTGGCTGAAGAAAAAACATATCGATTTGCGTGTGTGCGGGGTGGCGAACTCAAAAGCGCTGCTGACCAACGTTCACGGGCTGAATCTGGAAAGCTGGCAGGCGGAGTTAGCAGAAGCCAAAGAGCCGTTCAATCTGGGCCGTTTGATCCGTCTGGTGAAAGAGTATCACCTGCTTAACCCAGTGATTGTCGATTGTACTTCTCATCAGGCCGTGGCCGATCAGTACGCTGATTTCCTGCGCGAAGGCTTCCATGTGGTGACGCCGAACAAAAAGGCCAACACCTCGTCGATGGATTATTACCATCAGCTGCGCACCGCAGCCAGCAAATCGCGCCGCAAGTTCTTATACGATACCAACGTGGGGGCGGGTTTGCCGGTCATTGAGAACCTGCAAAACCTGCTGAATGCGGGTGATGAACTGCAGCGTTTCTCCGGCATTCTCTCTGGCTCGCTGTCGTTTATCTTCGGCAAGCTGGATGAAGGCATGAGCCTGTCAGAAGCGACCACCGCCGCGCGAGAACTCGGCTATACCGAGCCAGATCCGCGTGACGATCTTTCCGGCATGGATGTGGCGCGCAAGCTGCTGATCCTCGCGCGTGAAACCGGGCGCGAGCTGGAGCTTTCTGACATCGTTATCGAACCTGTCCTTCCCGCTGGGTTTGATGATAGCGGTGACGTCGCAGCATTTATGGGCCGTTTGCCGCAGCTTGACGATGACTTTGCCGCTCGCGTAGCGAAAGCCCGTGATGAAGGCAAAGTATTGCGCTATGTTGGCAATATTGAAGACGACGGCGTGTGCCGCGTCAAAATTGCTGAAGTGGACGGTAACGATCCGCTATTCAAAGTCAAAAATGGCGAAAATGCCCTCGCGTTTTACAGCCACTATTATCAGCCATTACCGCTTGTGCTTCGCGGTTACGGCGCAGGGAACGATGTCACTGCAGCGGGCGTATTTGCCGATCTGCTCCGTACCCTGTCATGGAAGTTAGGAGTTTAACATGGTCAAAGTTTATGCCCCGGCTTCCAGCGCCAATATGAGCGTCGGATTTGATGTGCTGGGTGCGGCGGTTGCGCCGGTCGACGGTTCGCCGCTGGGCGATACGGTAACGGTTGAAGCCGCCGACAGTTTTAGCCTCAATAATGTGGGCCGTTTCGCCAGCAAGCTGCCGCCAGAACCGCGCGAAAATATTGTTTATCAGTGCTGGGAGCGCTTTTGTCAGGAAATTGGCAAGAACGTGCCCGTCGCGATGACGCTCGAAAAAAGCATGCCGATTGGTTCCGGTCTCGGCTCAAGCGCCTGTTCTGTCGTCGCCGCGCTGGTCGCGATGAACGAACATTGCGGCAAACCGTTGAACAACAACCGCCTGTTGGCGCTGATGGGCGAGCTGGAAGGGCGCATCTCCGGCAGCATTCATTACGACAACGTCGCACCGTGCTTCCTCGGCGGTATGCAACTGATGATCGAAGAGAACGGCATTATCAGCCAACAGGTGCCAGGCTTTGACGAGTGGCTGTGGGTGCTGGCGTATCCGGGCATTAAAGTCTCGACCGCCGAAGCGCGCGCGATTTTACCCGCGCAGTACCGTCGTCAGGATTGCATCGCACACGGTCGTCATCTGGCAGGCTTTATTCACGCCTGTTATACCCGCCAGCCTGCGCTGGCGGCGAAGCTGATGAAAGACGTTATCGCCGAGCCGTACCGCACCAAACTTCTGCCGGGCTTCACTGAAGCGCGTCAGGCGTCGCTGGATATTGGCGCGCAGGCGTGCGGCATTTCAGGCTCCGGCCCGACGCTGTTCGCATTATGCGATAAGCCTGACACCGCGCAGCGCGTGGCGGACTGGCTGGCGAAAAACTACCTGCAAAATCAGGAAGGCTTTGTTCATATTTGCCGGCTGGACACGGCAGGCGCACGAGTACTGGGATAATTGATGAAACTCTACAATCTGAAAGATCATAACGAGCAGGTCAGCTTCGCGCAGGCGGTGACTCAGGGCCTGGGCAAAAATCAGGGGCTGTTCTTTCCGCACGACTTGCCGGAATTTAGCCTGACTGAAATCGATGAAATGCTGAAGCAGGATTTTGTCAGCCGCAGCGCCAAAATCGTCTCAGCATTTATTGGCGATGAAATTCCGCAAGCAGAGCTGGAAGAGCGTGTCCGCGCGGCGTTTGCGTTCCCGGCACCGGTAAAATCGGTTGAGCCGGATATAGGCTGCCTGGAACTTTTCCATGGTCCGACGCTGGCGTTTAAAGACTTTGGCGGCCGTTTTATGGCGCAAATGCTGACGCACATCAGCGGTGATAAACCGGTCACTATCCTGACTGCGACATCCGGTGACACCGGTGCGGCAGTGGCTCACGCGTTTTACGGTCTGAAAAACGTGCGCGTAGTGATCCTCTATCCGCAGGGCAAAATCAGTCCGTTGCAGGAAAAACTGTTCTGTACGCTGGGCGGCAACATTGAAACCGTGGCTATCGACGGTGATTTTGATGCTTGTCAGGCGCTGGTGAAACAGGCCTTTGACGACGAAGAGCTGAAAGTGGCGCTGGGCTTAAACTCCGCCAACTCTATCAACATCAGCCGCCTGCTGGCGCAGATTTGCTACTACTTCGAAGCGGTCGCGCAGCTCCCGCAGGAAGCACGTAATCAGCTGGTGATTTCCGTGCCAAGCGGTAACTTCGGCGACCTGACCGCAGGCCTGCTGGCGAAATCCCTTGGTTTGCCGGTCAAGCGTTTTATCGCCGCCACCAACGCCAATGACACGGTTCCCCGTTTCCTGAAAGAGGGCAAATGGACGCCAAACGCGACCAAAGCGACCTTGTCTAACGCGATGGATGTGTCACAGCCGAACAACTGGCCGCGTGTGGAAGAGCTGTTCCGCCGTAAAATCTGGCGTCTGAGCGATCTGGGTTATGCCGCCGTTACCGACGAAACCACCAAAGCGACCATGCGCGAGCTGAAAGCGGTGGGGTATATCTCTGAGCCGCATGCGGCGATTGCGTACCGCGCGCTGCGTGACCAGCTCAATCCAGGTGAGTACGGATTGTTCCTTGGCACTGCGCATCCGGCGAAATTTAAAGAGAGCGTGGATGAGATTCTGGGCGAGTCGCTGCCGCTGCCAAAAGAGCTGGCGGATCGCGCCGATCTGCCGCTACTTTCTCATTCTCTGCCTGCGGAATTTGCCGCGCTGCGTAAGCTGATGATGACCCGCGGATAGTTTTCTCACGCGATGATTCAGGCCGGATGATATCCGGCCTTTTTTATGCCCAAATACGGAGAAAATAAGGAGAGATCGTGTGGGGGAAAAGCAGAAATTCCCAATAAATGCGCTCACTTAGAGAATAGGATTGCAGAGGATAACAACCCGCATTCACCTCACGTAATCTCCTTCCATCGGCCCGCGTTGGGCAAGAATGAGAAGGAGTACCCGATGTCTAAACTGAAACCTGCTTTGCTTGCACTTTCACTGATGCTGGTGGCTCCCACGGTTGTGCAGGCAGCCGACATCACGTTAGTGCCCGCCGTAAAATTACAGATTGGCGATCGAGACGATCGGGGTCACCACTGGGATGGCGGCCGCTGGCGCGACAATGACTGGTGGAAATCGCATTACGAGTGGCGAGATAACCGCTGGCATCCGCATGACGATCACCGCGATCGTCACGATAATCGCCGCGACAAGCCTCATGACGATCGCGGACACGGCCCGGACTGGAAGCATCGCTGATTTTTCTCATCCCTCTCTGCCCAAAGGAGAGAGAAAACTGTCGCTGAGTTGCTTGCCCGTGCCGCGTGGTGATGAAAAGCGTGCACAAAACGGTTCCCTCTCCCTTTGAGGAGAGGGTTTGGGTGCGGCGGAAATTACTGCTCGTGTCGCTTAAACACCAGCTCGCCTTTCTCGGACGCTTCGCCGTCAAAGAAATAGCCTTCACTGTTAAATGCGGTGAGTTGCTCAGCTTTTGTCAGACGATTTTCAATGATGTAACGGCTCATCAGCCCGCGCGCTTTTTTGGCGTAGAAGCTGATGACTTTGAATTTGCCCTTTTTCTCGTCGAGGAAGACGGGCTTAATAATCTCCGCATTCAGCTTTTTCGGCTTAACTGATCGGTAATATTCATCGGATGCCAGATTGATGACGATGTTGTCACCCTGGGCTTTCAGCGCGTCGTTGAGCTTCTCAGTGATGATATCCCCCCAGAATTGGTACAGATCTTTGCCTTTGGCATTTTCCAGGCGGATGCCCATCTCAAGACGGTACGGCTGCATCAAATCCAGCGGGCGCAGCACGCCGTACAGACCCGATAACATACGCAGATGCTGCTGAGCGAAATCAAAATCGGCCTCGCTAAATTCTTCGGCCTGCAAGCCGGTATACACGTCACCTTTGAACGCGAGGATCGCCTGACGGGCATTTTTCGGTGTGAAATCCGGCTGCCAGTCGTGGAAACGGGTGGCATTGAGATCGGCGAGTTTGTCGCTGATGCCCATCAACTTGCCAATTTGCGGGGCGGAAAGTTTGCGCGCCTCACGAATCAGCTGTTGCGAATGATCCAGCAGTTCGGGCTGGGTATAGCGCTCGGTGGCGAGCGGGCTCTGGTAATCGAGCGTTTTTGCAGGTGAAATCAGAATCAGCATAACCAGTCCTTGCAGGAAGTTTAGGGCGACTTTAGCAAAAAATCCGCCTCAGTTGATCGATGGCTGCTATTGCCGTGGCAAATCATCCCAGGTGCCCGGCGCAATTTGTGACTCGATTTCGGGATAACGAGCCGCATCAAACACCGGCTTTAGGCCCAGCTTACGCTGGCGTAAATAGTCGCTGGCGATAAGCGCGACAACCGGTGACAGCAGTAAAATAGCCGTCAGGTTAGTGATCGCCATCAGCGCCATAATCACATCCGCCAGTTGCCAGACCAGCGGCAGGCTCAGCATCGACCCGACCATCACCATTCCAGCGATTCCGACCCGCAGAATCCATAGCGCTTTGCGCGAATCAAAACGCAGAAAAATCAGGTTCGTTTCAGCATAAATATAATTGGCGACCATCGAGTTGAACGAAAACAGAATCACGATAAGCGACACAAAGCCAGCCCCCCAGCTCCCCGCAAGATTCACCAGCGCCTGCTGAACGATCTGTATGCCTTCTGGGCTGTTGGTATGCGCGACAGGGCCCGCGAGCAGCACAATCATGGCGCTGGCGGAGCAGATAATGATGGTGTCGATGAATACCCCAATCATCTGCACGATACCCTGCGCGGCAGGGTGTGGGGGCCATGAAGCCGCTGCCCCAGCGGCATTCGGTGTGGAGCCCATTCCGGCTTCGTTAGAGAACATGCCGCGCTGGAAACCCGCCGTCAGCGCCTGGCTAAGGGTATATCCCAGCGCCCCTGCTGCGGCTTCTCGCCAGCCGAAAGCGGCTTTGAAAATGGTGGCGATCACATCCGGAAGCTGACCAATGTGCATTGCAGTAACGACCAGACTGGTGGTGACCCATAGCAGCGCCAACACCGGCACCAGCCACTGCATCAGGCGCGCAACGCCTTTGATGCCCGTCACGATAACCAGCAGGGTCGCGATAGCCAGCATCGCGCCGGTTATCCATTCGGGGAAATCAAACGCGTAGCGCAGGGCATGCGCCACCGAGTTGGCTTGTACCGTATTGAAAATAAGACCGTAAGCCACGAGCAGAAAAACAGAAAACAGCACGCCCATCCAGCGCATACCCAGGCCGCGCGACATGTACCAGGCCGGGCCGCCGCGAAACTGACCGTGCCGATCCCGCTCTTTGTAGAGCTGCGCCAGCGAACATTCGGCAAACGATGTCGCCATGCCGATAAGCGCCGTGACCCACATCCAGAACACGGCACCCGGGCCGCCTGCACCAATGGCTAACGCCACACCCGCCAGATTACCGCTACCAACGCGGGCGGCCAGGCTGGTGCAGAGTGCCTGAAAAGAGGTTAATCCATCGGGTTGCGGGCTGACGCTGTTTTTCAGACTTTTACCAAACTGGCGAATATAGCGAAACTGAATAAAACCGCTGCGTACCGTGAACCATATTCCGGCTCCGAGCAGCAAATAGATCATCACTGAGCCCCACAGGACCTCATTGATAAAGGAAAAGAAATCAGGCATTAACGTCCCTCTTGTTGATGCCAAAGTGAAATTATAAGCGCTACCACTGAATGAACGGAGTGGTACTTAGCAGGCTGTTAATATTCGGAGTTTATCATACTATCCGTAAGCGCACTGTCTGCGGTTGCGCTGCTATTCCGTCGTGTTATCATCAGGGCAGACCGGTTACATCCCCCTAACAAGTAAACCTGTCATTTTTCCGTTGCTGGCATGCTGTCGGTGGCGTGAATTATCCAGGGCACGTAAAAAGAGAAAGACTATCATGACGGATAAATTGACCTCCCTTCGTCAGTTCACCACTGTCGTAGCTGACACCGGAGATATCGCGGCAATGAAGTTGTACCAGCCGCAGGATGCCACAACCAACCCTTCTCTGATTCTTAACGCCGCACAGATTCCTGAGTACCGCAAACTGATCGACGAAGCTGTCACCTGGGCGAAAGGCCAGAGCAACGATCGTGCGCAGCAGGTTGTGGACGCGACTGACAAACTGGCAGTTAATATCGGTCTCGAAATCCTGAAACTGGTTCCGGGCCGTATTTCTACCGAAGTTGACGCGCGTCTGTCCTACGACACCGACGCGTCAATCGCCAAAGCCAAACACCTGATCAAACTGTATAACGATGCTGGCATCAGCAACGATCGCATTCTGATCAAACTGGCATCCACCTGGCAGGGCATCCGCGCTGCAGAACAGCTGGAAAAAGAAGGTATCAACTGTAACCTGACGCTGCTGTTCTCCTTCGCGCAGGCGCGTGCTTGTGCTGAAGCGGGCGTGTACCTGATTTCTCCGTTCGTGGGCCGTATCATGGACTGGTACAAAGCCAACACCGACAAGAAAGAGTTCGCACCAGCGGAAGATCCAGGCGTGATTTCCGTGAGCGAAATCTACCAGTACTACAAACAGCACGGCTATGAAACCGTCGTTATGGGCGCAAGCTTCCGTAACGTGGGTGAAATCATCGAGCTGGCTGGCTGTGACCGCCTGACCATCGCCCCTGCACTGCTGAAAGAGCTGGCAGAGAGCGAAGGCGCGCTGGAGCGTAAACGGTCCTACACCGGTGAAGTGAAAGCGCGTCCAGAACGCATCACTGAATCCGAGTTCCTGTGGCAGCACAACCAGGATCCAATGGCCGTAGACAAACTGGCGGACGGTATCCGTAAGTTTGCTGTTGACCAGGAAAAACTGGAAAAAATGATCGGCGATCTGCTGTAATCATTCTGCGTGACCGGGCCTCCGGTCACGCGACTTCTTTCCTACCCTGTCTGAATTCCCCCTCTGCGTGTATCATTCCTGTTAATCAGTATTGTTTGAATGGAAATGGATATGAATACATTACGCATCGGCTTAGTGTCGATTTCTGACCGCGCCTCCAGCGGTATTTACGAAGATAAAGGCATTCCGGCTCTGGAAGCCTGGCTGGCGACGGCGCTCACGACGCCTTTTGAAATCCAGACGCGTTTAATCCCCGACGAGCAGGCGATCATTGAACAGACGCTGTGCGAGCTGGTGGATGAAATGAGCTGCCATCTGGTGCTCACCACCGGCGGTACGGGTCCGGCGCGCCGGGATGTCACCCCAGATGCGACGCTGGCGATTGCCGATCGCGAGATGCCAGGGTTTGGCGAACAGATGCGCCAGATTAGCCTGCACTTCGTCCCGACGGCGATCCTGTCCCGTCAGGTGGGCGTGATTCGCAAACAGGCGTTGATTCTGAATCTGCCAGGCCAGCCGAAGTCGATCAAAGAGACGCTGGAAGGCGTGAAAGCGGAAGATGGCAGCGTGGTCGTCGCAGGAATTTTCGCCAGTGTACCGTATTGTATACAGCTGCTTGATGGGCCTTACATTGAAACCGATCCACAAGTGGTAGCAGCATTTCGGCCTAAAAGTGCAAGGCGCGAAACAATCTCCTGAAATTAACGCATCTGTGACATAAGCTACAGCCGGAATAGCGTGTTGATAGATTTACGGTATAGTAATTTTTTCTTTACGATCACTGTAAAATTAAATCAACAACGCTGGAAAGGTTCGCTATGTCACATTACACCCGGCCTCTGAATCGTCAGGACTACAAAACGCTGACGCTCGCTGCCCTTGGCGGCGCGCTGGAGTTCTACGATTTCATCATTTTTGTCTTTTTTGCTGCCGTTGTGGGAGAACTGTTCTTCCCGGCGGATATCCCGGAATGGCTGCGCCAGGTTCAGACCTTCGGCATTTTTGCGGCGGGTTATCTTGCGCGTCCGCTCGGCGGCATCATCATGGCCCACTTTGGCGATCTGGTCGGGCGTAAAAAAATGTTTACCCTCAGCATCCTGCTAATGGCCGTGCCAACGCTGGCCATTGGTTTGCTGCCGACGTACGCCACGATGGGCATTCTCGCCCCTGTTTTGCTGCTGCTGATGCGTATTTTGCAGGGCGCGGCGATTGGCGGGGAAGTGCCTGGCGCATGGGTTTTTGTGGCTGAACACGTACCTGAACGCCGCATTGGGATCGCATGCGGAACGTTAACCGCGGGCCTGACCGTCGGGATTTTGCTCGGCTCCGTCGTCGCGACCCTCATCAACACCAGTATGACCACGCAGGCGGTGCATGAGTGGGGCTGGCGTCTCCCGTTCCTGCTCGGCGGTGCGTTTGGCCTGGTGGCGATGTATCTCCGCCGCTGGTTGCAGGAAACTCCTATCTTCCTTGAAATGCAGCAGCGTAAAGCCCTGGCGCAAGAACTGCCGGTTAAATCTGTCGTGGCGCATCACAAAAAAGCCGTGGTGATTTCTATGCTGCTGACCTGGCTGCTGTCCGCCGGGATTGTGGTGGTGATTCTTATGTCGCCCGTCTGGCTGCAAAAACAGTACGGTTTTGCCCCTGCGGTCACGCTGCAGGCGAACAGTATCGCGACCATTATGCTGTGCTTTGGCTGTTTGATTGCCGGTGTTGCGGCGGATCGCTTTGGCGCGAGCCTGACGTTTATCGTCGGCAGCCTGTTGCTGGCGGGATCAAGCTGGGCGTTCTATCACCTTGCGGGAAGCCATCCGGAACAACTTTTCCTGCTGTATGGCGTGGTAGGGCTTTGCGTGGGCGTCGTGGGCGCTGTGCCGTACGTGATGGTACGCGCGTTCCCGGCAGAAGTGCGATTCACCGGCATTTCGTTTTCCTATAACGTCTCCTACGCCATCTTTGGTGGCCTGACGCCGATTGCCGTCACGCTGCTGATGGGTGTGTCGCCGATGGCTCCGGCCTGGTATGTGCTGGCGCTGTCACTGATGGGGCTGGCGTTAGGGATTTGGTTGCGCGGTGAGCGCCATCAGTTGATGGCGCATACGCCGGTTAGTGAGGGGTAAAACTCAGGATGATGTTGTCATCCGGGATCTGCGTGAAGTTTTTAATCAGCTCGTGATAATCCGCCAGCGGATCGACGTCATTGAAGAGCGTTGGGTAGAAAATTTTGCTCAACGTTTCAATGGCGATAATGTTGTACGGGTTGTTATAGAAGTGATGATACAGCGCGCCGGTATGGCCTTGCGCCACGGCCGGAATGCTGCTCACGCCCTGGCGCGACACCAGCGCGTTAAAGGCCGCAGCAACATCGCTTTCCGCCACGTTGTAGCCAAACGGGATAATCGCCGTGCCTTTGGCCGGACGTTTTGAACCGGTCATCAGGTAATAATCGGGGTTGAGGGAGATAATCTTTTCGACCGAGACATTTCCGCTCGCACCCGGCAGCAGTTGTGAACCGATATTCACACCGCCAGCCGCTTCAACCAGACCGCCCCAGCCGTTGCGCGCATGGGTAAAGCAGCAGCCGTTATCCAGCCCGGCAACGCCTGCGATCGGCTCGATGAACACCAGCGGTTTTTTCTCTGCTGTCGCCAGACGCTGGTGAATTCGGTCCAGACGCTGCTGGTAAAAATCAATATACGCCTGCGCTCGCTCGTGTTGCCCCAGCACTTTACCCAGCAGGGCAATGCTCGGGACGGTGTTTTCAACCGGGTGCAATTGGTAATCCACGAAGACCACGGGAACGTGTAGCGCCTCAAGTTTGGCTAATACGCCGCTCTGCACCAGCGACGGCTTGGCGCGGAGCTGGGCGATCATCAGGTCCGGCTGGCGCGAGATCACCGTTTCCAGATCCACATTCCCCTGATCGGAGAATTTCATATCGAGGATGTTTTCTGCTTCCGGCCATTTGCGCTTCAGCACGTTCCAGGTTTCGGTGTCCTGTTTTTTCGGCAGATTATTCCACGCCACCACTTTGGAAAACGGATTGTCGCGCTCAAGCATTGCCAGCGTCAGGATATCGCGGCCATCCTGTAAAATGATGCGCTGCGGCGCCTGTGGGATCGTCACCGTGCGGTTATCAATATCGTTAACCGTCACCGGCCAGTTTTGCGCCATCGCCAACAGCGGTGAGAGCAGTAGCGCTGCGCCGAGTAATGCCTTCTTAAGTGTCATTATTCCCCCGTCATTCCTTTATTTTTATGTTGTTAACCCATCGACCACCACATGCGGTAGCCCTTGCGAACACGTTTCCACGCGCCCCTGCACGCCATACACCGTCGCCAGATTGGCGGGGGTGACGACCTCTCCCGGAATACCGCTGGCAATCAGCGTGCCGTTTTTTAACATCACCGCATATTGCGCGTGGCGCAGCGCGATGTTGATGTCGTGAATCACCACGACGGTGACGATATTCCGCTGACGTGTTTCACGGGCAACGATATCCATGACGTGAAACTGATAGTTGAGGTCGAGCGCGCTAAGCGGTTCATCCAGCAGGAGTAAATCTGGCTGACGGATCAGCGATTGCGCCAAACCGATCAGCTGTTTCTGACCGCCGGAGAGCTGGTCGAGATAGCTCATCGCCAGATGCGAGACGCCGAGCTTATGCAAAATGTCATAGGCTTCTTGTTCGGCATTGCCGTGGGTGTCGCTGCCACTGGCGCGACGCGCAACAATCACCGATTCCAGGGCGTGCAAATGCACGCCAGCCGGAAGCGACTGCGGCAAATACACCACTTTTTGCGCACGCTTCGCGGGCGGCAGGGTCATCAGATCCTCACCGTTGAGGGCGATTTTGCCTTGGGCCGGATTGAGATCTGCCAGCGCACGCAGCAGGGTTGATTTCCCCGAACCGTTGGGTCCTAACAGGGCGGTGATTTTGCCACGCGGCAGCAGTGGGGTGGTTAGCCCGTCGATGATTTTCTTTTTGCGATAGCCAGTGTGCAGATCGGTAACGAGTAAACCGTCCATCAGAGCGTTCCCCGGTGGCGAATAATAATGCTCAGGAAGAAAGGCACGCCGACCAGTGACGTGACAATCCCGACGGGAATGATGACGCCAGGCACGATATTTTTAGAAAGCGCGGAGGCCAGGGAAAGCACCAGTGCGCCGATCAGCATACTACCCGGCAGGTAAAAGCGGTGATCCTCGCCAAACATCATGCGGGAAATGTGCGGCGCGACAAGACCGATAAAGCCGACAGGGCCGACAAACGCCACCGTCAGCGCCGAAATGATGCTGATGCGCAGCAGGGTGGTGAGCCGCAGTTTGCGCACGTTGATACCAAAGCTGACGGCGCGATCTTCACCCAGGCGCAGGGCGGTGAGCTTCCACGCGTTTTTCAGCGAGAGCGGGACGACGATCAGTAACACCACGACCAGAATCGCCAGTTTGTCCCACGACGCGCGGGCCAGGCTGCCCATCGTCCAGAACACCAGCCCCTGTAACGTGTCTTCGCTGGCGACAAACTGCAGAATCGAAATCAACGCATTGAACGTGAATACCAACGCAATCCCAAACAGCACGACGCCGGAGGTGGCGACGCGCGTCCAGCGGCTAATACCGTCGAGAATAAAACAGGCCATCAGTGCAAAAACAAAGGCGTTAACGGAGATAAACCACTGGTCGGGAATGCCAGGAATCCCCACGCCCAGGATTATCGCCAGTGCGGCACCAAACGAGGCGGCAGACGAAACGCCCAGCGTAAACGGGCTGGCGAGGGGGTTATTCAGGATGGTTTGCATCTCGGCACCGGCTAAACCCAACGCCAGGCCGACGACCACCGCCATCAGCGCGAAAGGCAGCCGTAAATCCCAGACGATCACGCGTGTGCCCGCGTCAGCGGAGGCTGCATCAAACAGCGTATGCCAAAGTGTGGCGACGGAAATTCCGGACGGGCCGAGGGTAAAATCAAGCAGCAGCGAGAGCAGGATCAACAGCAGGAGGACACCTGCGACGATAAAGCGCCGCAAGATGATTTTTTTGTAATGCGACGCGACAGCCGCCCCGTCAGGATTATCCCGGCTGGCTAAAATGGAACTCATTGGCTTACCTTGTGCAACACATCAGAACCGTATTTTATCCCTAAACGTTCCTGTACAAAGGCTGCCTGATATCCAATATCCGGGGGATGCTGCCGGTGACAATATTCCGGATGATAATGCTTATCAATTGAAAAAACAGGAATCAGAGAAGTCGTTTAGCTACGGTTGCAATTTTGCACAAAAATTAACCTTCGAGTTTTCGAAACGTCATGTACGCCCCGGCTGCACTCAGGGGCAATGGGACCAGGAAGCTATGGTCCATGCGGGTGAATTCCATCATGAGTGCGATAGCGGTAACGGGCATTTGCATGGATGCCGATAAAAAACCTGCCGCGCCCGTGAGCGCAAAACTGGCCATATCGCTCCCAGGAAAGAAGCGGCCAAGCAGCATAAAAAGCAGTGAACCCAGCAGTGCGCCAACGGCGAGACCGGGCGTCAGTAATCCCCCTTCCGCACCGCCGCGCAAAACGGCCCAGATCACGAAGATTTTGAGACACAGAATCGCGGCCGCCAGTTTCAGCGTGACGTCGCCTGCAAGCGTGAGCTGAATCGGGCCTTTGCCGTTGCCGGGCAACTGCGGAAACCACATTGATAACGCGCCGAGCGCCGCAAATGCCACCAGACTGAACACCGGCATCTGCCAGTTACTGCGCACTTTGCTGCGTGCGCGCTGGGTGATGCGGCGAAACCAGAAGGCGGCTATGCCAAACAATGGGCCTGAAAGCGCCGCCCAGAACACCAGCGAGGTGGCGGCCATTTCGGTCGTAAAGCGATATTGATGCTCATCGCCGAGTCCCAGCGTGGCGACCCACGCCGCAAGGGCTGACGTGACCAGAGCAGCAATGGCGGCTTCCCAGCTAAAGCTGATTAATAGCACTTCGAGGGTGAATATCGCGCCAGCCAGCGGAACGTTGTACACCGCAGCCAGTCCCGCGCCCGCGCCGCAGGCAATCATCAGTTGGATATCTGCTGCCGTCAGGTGCAAACGCCGGGCAACCCCTCCGGCAAACAACGCACCCAGTTCACGCGGTGCGACTTCGCGACCCAGCGGTGAGCCCATCGCAACGGTGATAATTTGCAGCAGGGAGTGAATTAGCGTGGTGATGCCCGGCATCGGTTTATCGGGCTGGTTGACGGCGGCGCTAATACTGACGCGTTTTTTACCGTAGCGGGCAAGGAGCCACCAGCCACAGCCCGCAATGAGGCCGGCAGCCAGCAGGGCGAGAAATCTCCGCTGCGCGCTGGCATCCGTCACGCCTTCTAAAAATGATTGCGGGCTTATGAGCGCTTTCTGGCTATAGCCGTAAACGAGATGCTGGATTTCGTGCAGCAGCAGGGCGAGCAGCATACCACCCAGCCCGGCTAAAATTCCGGTGAGCAATAATGCGGTCCAGCGTTGCAGCCAGTAAGAACGAGAGGGGACATTCGCCGTCATATGAGCATCTTTAAGAAAAGAGTGAGAACCAGTGTTCCACAAAGCGCATTAACAGGATATCAATCAGAAGCATAAAGCGGGAGATTTCGTGCCCGCGAGGCGGGCACGAAGGGGGATCAGTGTTTTTCACCAATCGGCAGAACGGTGCGGCCAAACTGTTCGTTCAGCACTTCACCCATTGCCAGGTAGATCGCGCTTGCGCCACACACCAGACCAATCCAGCCTGCAATGTGAACGATACCTTCGTTATCCGCCAGATGACCAATCGCCAACAGGGCGAACAGAACGGTCAGGCTCAGGAACACGAACTGTAGCGCACGGTTGCCCGCCAGAGTGCCGAAGAACATGAACAGCGTGAAGACGCCCCACAGACCCAGGTAAACGCCCAGGAAGTGCGCGTTTGCCGCGTCAGCCAGACCCATTTTCGGCATAATCAGAATAGCAACCAGAGTCAGCCAGAATGAACCGTAAGAGGTGAATGCCGTTAAACCGAAGGTATTGCCTTTTTTATATTCCAGCAGGCCCGCGAAGATTTGCGCGATACCGCCGTAAAAAATGCCCATCGCCAGGATAATGCTATCCATCGGGAAGAAACCGATGTTATGCAGGTTCAGCAGAATTGTGGTCATGCCAAAACCCATCAGGCCCAGCGGAGCCGGATTAGCCAACTTAGTGTTGCCCATAAGTCCTCAAAATAAATCATCATTAAATGGTGAAGTGGTTAAGCCCCGCCAACTCTCCCTGGCGGGGCGCGGCATCATAAAGGGCACAACACTCGGCGTCTATGATCTGAACAGGGGGAATTTAAAATATTTTTTATGCTTCCCCCTTGATGGATGCGGTTACGACCCCATCTTGTAGTCAACCGCAGTGAGTGAAGCTGAAAAAAATCAAATCTGGGCAGTTGAAACCGCACGTTTCGCCCTTATTACAGATTCACAACCACATGATGAACAAATTTTTAGTGGAGACGTTTAGATGGGTAAAATTATTGGTATCGACTTGGGTACTACCAACTCTTGTGTAGCGATTATGGATGGTACTACTGCTCGTGTGCTGGAGAACGCCGAAGGCGATCGCACCACGCCTTCTATTATTGCGTATACCCAGGACGGTGAAACTCTGGTTGGCCAGCCGGCTAAACGTCAGGCCGTGACAAACCCGCAAAACACGCTTTTTGCGATTAAACGCCTGATTGGTCGCCGCTTCCAGGACGAAGAAGTGCAGCGTGATGAAGCCATCATGCCGTACAAAATCATCGGTGCAGACAACGGTGATGCATGGATCGACGTGAAGGGCCAGAAAATGGCACCACCGCAGATCTCTGCTGAAGTGCTGAAAAAAATGAAGAAAACGGCTGAAGATTACCTGGGCGAACCGGTAACTGAAGCGGTTATCACCGTACCTGCATACTTCAACGATGCACAGCGTCAGGCAACGAAAGATGCCGGTCGTATCGCGGGTCTGGAAGTCAAACGTATTATCAACGAACCAACTGCTGCTGCTCTGGCTTACGGCCTGGACAAAGAAGTTGGCAACCGTACTATCGCGGTTTATGACCTCGGTGGTGGTACTTTCGATATCTCTATTATCGAAATCGACGAAGTTGACGGCGAAAAAACCTTCGAAGTTCTGGCAACCAACGGTGATACCCACCTGGGTGGTGAAGACTTCGACAGCCGTATGATCAACTATCTCGTTGACGAATTTAAGAAAGATCAGGGCATTGACCTGCGTAACGATCCGCTGGCCATGCAGCGCCTGAAAGAAGCCGCAGAAAAAGCGAAAATTGAGCTCTCTTCTGCGCAACAGACCGACGTTAACCTGCCGTACATCACTGCAGACGCGAGCGGTCCTAAACACATGAACATCAAAGTGACCCGTGCGAAACTGGAAAGCCTGGTCGAAGACCTGGTGAACCGTTCTATCGAGCCACTGAAAGTTGCTCTGCAGGATGCGGGTCTGTCCGTATCTGATATCCAGGACGTTATCCTGGTCGGTGGTCAGACGCGTATGCCAATGGTTCAGAAGAAAGTTGCTGAATTCTTTGGTAAAGAGCCGCGTAAAGACGTTAACCCGGACGAAGCCGTTGCAATCGGTGCTGCTGTTCAGGGTGGTGTATTGACCGGTGAAGTGAAAGACGTACTGCTGCTGGACGTTACCCCGCTGTCTCTGGGGATCGAAACCATGGGCGGCGTGATGACGGCGCTGATCAGCAAAAACACCACCATCCCGACCAAGCACAGCCAGGTGTTCTCTACCGCTGAAGACAACCAGTCTGCGGTAACCATCCATGTGCTGCAGGGTGAGCGTAAACGTGCTGCGGACAACAAAGATCTGGGCCAGTTTAACCTCGACGGTATCAGCCCGGCACCGCGCGGTATGCCTCAGATCGAAGTGACTTTTGACATCGATGCTGATGGTATCCTGCACGTTTCCGCCAAAGACAAAAACAGCGGTAAAGAGCAGAAGATCACCATCAAGGCGTCTTCTGGTCTGAACGAAGAAGAGATCCAGAAAATGGTGCGTGAAGCGGAAGCTAACGCCGAGTCTGACCGTAAGTTCGAAGAACTGGTTCAGACCCGTAACCAGGGTGACCATTTGCTGCACAGCACTCGTAAGCAGGTTGAAGAGGCAGGCGATCAATTGCCAGCTGATGATAAAACCGCTATCGAGACTGCATTGAGCGCGCTGGAAACGTCTCTGAAAGGCGAAGACAAAGCGGATATCGAAGCGAAAATGCAGGAACTGGCGCAAGCGTCCCAGAAGCTGATGGAAATTGCTCAGCAACAGCACGCACAGCAGCAGGCTGGCGCAGCAGGCGCTGACGCTTCTCAGAACCATGCGAAAGACGACGACGTTGTTGACGCTGAGTTCGAAGAAGTTAAAGACAAAAAGTAATCGCCCTGATGCAGGGTAATTAATCGGCACGGGCGAAGAGGTTTCCTCTCCGCCCGTGCTCGCATGTTAAGGGGCTGAAAAAACCAATGGCAAAGCAAGATTTTTACGAGATTTTAGGCGTTCCGAAAACCGCGGAAGAGCGTGAAATCAAGAAGGCGTACAAGCGCCTGGCCATGAAGTTTCACCCGGATCGTAATCAGGGTGACAAAGAGGCCGAAGCCAAATTTAAAGAGATCAAAGAAGCCTACGAGATCCTGACCGATGCGCAGAAGCGTGCGGCATACGATCAGTACGGTCATGCCGCGTTTGAACAAGGCGGTATGGGCGGTGGTGGTTACGGTGGCGGCGGCTTTGGTGGCGGCGGTGCTGATTTTGGCGATATCTTTGGCGACGTTTTCGGCGATATCTTCGGCGGTGGCCGTGGACGCCAGCGTGCATCCCGTGGCGCAGATCTGCGCTACAACATGGAATTGACGCTGGAAGAAGCGGTACGTGGCGTGACCAAAGAGATCCGCATTCCTACGCTGGAAGAGTGTGATATCTGCCACGGCAGCGGCGCGAAAGTCGGCACCAAACCGCAGACGTGTCCAACCTGTCATGGTTCCGGCCAGGTCCAGATTCGTCAGGGTTTCTTCGCGGTGCAGCAGGCGTGTCCACACTGTCACGGTCGCGGTACGCTTATCAAAGATCCGTGCAACAAATGTCACGGTCATGGCCGCGTCGAGAAAACCAAAACCCTGTCCGTGAAAATCCCGGCAGGCGTTGATACCGGTGACCGTATTCGCCTGGCGGGTGAAGGCGAAGCGGGTGAACACGGTGCGCAGGCAGGCGATCTGTACGTTCAGGTTCAGGTAAAACAGCACGCCATTTTCGAGCGTGAAGGGAATAACCTGTACTGCGAAGTGCCGATCAACTTTGCGATGGCTGCACTGGGTGGCGAAATTGAAGTCCCGACTTTAGATGGTCGTGTGAATCTGAAAGTCCCTGGTGAAACACAAACCGGCAAGCTGTTCCGCATGCGTGGAAGAGGCGTTAAATCGGTACGTGGCGGTGCGCAGGGTGACCTGCTGTGTCGTGTGGTCGTTGAAACGCCAGTCGGTCTGAACGACAAACAGAAACAGCTGTTAAAAGAGTTGCAGGAAAGCTTCGGCGGCCCAACGGGTGAAAATAACAGCCCGCGTTCCAAAAGCTTCTTCGACGGCGTGAAAAAGTTCTTCGATGATTTGACCCGCTAAACCGTTAGCTGGTGTACATCACAAAGCCCGGAAGCGATTCCGGGCTTTTTGTTTTTGTGCATATTGCTCGGTAAAACTGAGTTTATACTCAATATTAATCTGTTTTTCCCGAGTTGTTAGCCTTGGTATGATGGTTTTAACGAAGCATCGTCTTTAAGAGAGAATCAAAGTGAAATTACTACACCGTTTCTTCAGCAATGAAGCGTCCGGCGGCATTATTTTGATTATCGCCGCTGCGGCCGCGATGGTATTTGCCAACCTTGGGGCGACTCAGGGTCTGTATCACGCGTTTCTGGAAACGCCCGTTGAACTCCGCGTGGGTGTTCTGGAAATTAACAAGAACATGCTGCTCTGGATAAACGATGCGCTGATGGCGGTCTTTTTCCTGCTTGTGGGCCTGGAAGTGAAGCGCGAGCTGGTTCAGGGCTCGCTCGCTAGCCGCCAACGGGCGGCGTTTCCTGTCATCGCTGCAATTGGCGGTATGGTCGTGCCAGCGTTGCTCTATCTGGCATTTAACTATCAGGATCCGATTGCGCGTCAGGGCTGGGCTATCCCGGCCGCGACGGATATTGCGTTTGCGCTTGGCGTACTGGCCTTATTAGGCAGCCGCGTTCCGGTGGCGTTGAAGATTTTCCTGATGGCCCTGGCGATTATCGATGACCTTGGCGCTATCGTGATCATTGCGCTGTTCTACACCAGCGATCTGTCGATTCTGTCGCTAAGCGTTGCCGCAGGGGCTATCGCTGCGCTGGCGCTGCTGAACATTTTTAACGTACGCAGAACGGGGATCTACATTTTAGTTGGCGTCGTGCTGTGGACCGCGGTCTTGAAATCGGGTGTCCATGCCACGCTGGCAGGCGTGATTATCGGCTTCTTTATACCGCTTAAAGAGCAGGACGGTAACTCGCCAGCCCAACAGCTTGAGCATGTCCTGCATCCATGGGTCGCGTTTATGATTCTGCCGCTTTTCGCCTTTGCCAATGCGGGCGTGTCCCTGCAGGGCGTGACGCTTTCAGGGCTGACCTCCATGCTGCCGATGGGCATTATTGCCGGTCTGTTTATTGGTAAGCCGCTGGGCATCAGCCTGTTCTGCTGGCTGGCACTGAAGCTGAAACTCGCGTCATTACCGGAGGGGACGACTTTCCGACAGATTATGGCGGTGGGCGTGCTGTGCGGAATTGGCTTCACGATGTCCATTTTCATCTCGACGCTGGCGTTTGCATCCATGGACCCGCAGCTCATCGTCTGGGCTAAGCTCGGTATCCTGACCGGATCGTTGCTGGCGGCGTTTGTCGGCTACTCGTTATTGAAAGTGAAATTGTCGGGGCAGGTCCAGCCGGTATAACAGGCAGGGGGAGGGCAGCGGCTCTCTCCCTAAGACACTATCAGGGAGCGAAGATACGATGTCTCATATCAATTACAACCATCTCTACTACTTCTGGAATGCCTACAAAGCGGGTTCCGTTGTGGGGGCGGCAGAGGCGTTATATCTGACGCCGCAGACCATTACCGGTCAGATAAAGGCACTCGAAGAACGCCTGCAAGGGAAACTGTTTAAGCGTAAAGGGCGCGGAATTGAACCGACCGAGCTTGGTGAGCTGGTGTTTCGCTACGCCGATAAGATGTTCACGCTGAGCCAGGAAATGCTCGATATCGTCAACTATCGCAAAGAGTCGAATTTGCTCTTTGATGTCGGCGTCGCGGATGCGCTCTCAAAACGCCTGGTAAGCGGTGTACTGGACGCGGCGGTAGTAGAAGATGAACAGATCCATCTGCGCTGCTTTGAATCCACACACGAGATGCTGCTGGAGCAGTTGAGCCAGCATAAGCTGGATATCATCATTTCTGATTGTCCGATTGATTCCACGCAACAGGAGGGGTTGTTCTCGGTGAAGATAGGTGAATGCGGGGTGAGCTTCTGGTGCATTAACCCGCCGCCGGAAAAACCGTTTCCAGCCTGTCTTGAGGAGCGACGCCTGTTAGTGCCGGGACGGCGATCGATGCTGGGCCGCAAGCTGCTCAACTGGTTTAACTCGCAGGGACTGAAAGTGGAGATCCTTGGGGAGTTTGATGATGCCGCGCTGATGAAAGCCTTTGGTGAAGCGCATAACGCTATTTTTGTCGCGCCGACGCTGTACGCGCACGATCTTTATATCGATGAGAAGGTAACGGAGATTGGACGAGTGGATAACGTGATGGAAGAGTACCACGCGATATTCGCTGAGCGAATGATTCAGCACCCGGCGGTGCAGCGCATCTGTAACCGCGACTACTCGGCGTTGTTTACGCCGCCAGCGTCACGTTAAACCAATAAAAAAACCCGCATTAAGCGGGTTCTTTAAACAAGCAACAACAAGTGGCGATTAAGCCAGTTTGCTGATCTGCGCGGTCAAGTTTGCTTTATGACGCGCTGCTTTGTTTTTGTGGATCAGACCTTTAGCAGCCTGACGGTCCACGATTGGTTGCATTTCGTTAAATGCGTTCTGCGCTGCAGCTTTGTCGCCAGCTTCGATTGCTGCGTATACTTTCTTGATGAAAGTACGCATCATAGAGCGACGGCTTGCGTTGTGCTTACGAGCCTTTTCAGACTGAACGGCACGTTTCTTAGCTGATTTGATATTAGCCAAGTCCAACTCCCAAATATGATCTATGTGGACAATTCAAAGGCCGAGGAATATGCCCTCTATACCTTCTTTTGTCAATGGATTTGTGCAAATAAGCGCCGTTTATATGGCGACGCTACGTTACGTAGTGATGGCGCAGGATTCTACCAGCTTGTCTCTCCTGAATACAGTCTTTCGGCACAAAAAACGCAGTTGGCGGGCAGATTTTTTTGCACCTGAAGATAAGGTCTATGAAATCAGGGCGGCTTTCTGAAGTGAGGGAACAATCGCCAGTTAACGTTAACCGCTGTACAAGGTATACTTTGGCGATTTTCACTGTCTTGAGCCTGTCATGAAGCTGATACGCGGCATACATAATCTCAGCCAGGCCCCTCATGGGTGCGTGCTGACAATTGGTAATTTCGACGGCGTACATCGTGGTCATCAGGCGCTGTTGCAGGGATTGCGTAAAGAGGGCCAGGCCCGTGGACTGCCCGTTGTGGTGATGATTTTTGAGCCGCAACCGCTGGAACTGTTTGCCGGTGATAAAGCTCCCGCTCGCTTAACGCGCCTGCGCGACAAATTGCGCTATCTGGCAGAGTGTGGCGTGGATTACGTACTGTGCGTACGTTTTGACCAACGTTTTGCCGCGCTCACGGCGCAGGCTTTCGTTGGCGATCTGCTGGTCAAACGTCTGGGCGTGCAGTTTCTTGCCGTAGGCGATGATTTCCGCTTTGGCGCTGGTCGTCAGGGCGATTTCTTGTTATTACAGAAGGCTGGCCTGGAATACGGCTTTGACGTCACCAGCACTATGACTTTCTGTGAAGGCGGCGTGCGTGTGAGCAGTACGGCGGTTCGCCTGGCACTGGCCGACGATCAACTGGATGTGGCGGAGACCCTGTTAGGGCATCCGTTCTCGATTTCCGGTCGCGTTGTGCATGGCGACGCGCTGGGGCGCACAATAGGTTTCCCGACGGCGAACGTTCCGCTACGTCGTCAGGTATCCCCGGTGAAAGGGGTGTATGCGGTAGAAGTGAGCGGGCTTGGCGATACGCTTTTGCCCGGTGTTGCCAACATTGGTACCCGTCCAACGGTTGCCGGCGTGCGTCAGCAGCTGGAAGTGCACCTGCTGGACGTTGTAATGGACCTTTATGGTCGCCATATAGATGTAATCCTGCGTAAAAAAATACGCAATGAGCAGCGATTTGCATCGCTCGATGAGCTGAAAGCACAAATTGCGCGCGATGAGTTAACGGCCCGCGAATATTTTGGGCTATCGAACCCGGCTTAACGCCTGAATGAGTTTTAAATACGGAACCGAGAATCTAATGAGTGACTATAAATCGACCCTGAATTTGCCGGAAACAGGGTTCCCGATGCGCGGCGATCTCGCCAAGCGTGAACCGGGAATGCTGGCGCGTTGGACCGATGATGACCTGTACGGCATCATTCGTGCCGCCAAGAAAGGCAAAAAATCCTTCATTCTGCATGATGGCCCTCCTTATGCGAATGGCAGCATTCATATTGGTCACTCTGTAAACAAGATTCTGAAAGACATTATCGTGAAGTCCAAAGGGCTCACGGGTTTTGACTCGCCTTATGTTCCGGGTTGGGACTGCCACGGTCTGCCGATCGAGCTGAAAGTGGAGCAAGAATACGGCAAGCCGGGTGAGAAATTTACCGCAGCGGAGTTCCGCGCAAAATGCCGTGAATATGCAGCGGCGCAGGTTGATGGTCAGCGTAAAGACTTCATCCGTCTGGGTGTGCTGGGTGACTGGTCGCGTCCATACCTGACTATGGACTTCAAAACTGAAGCCAACATTATTCGTGCGCTGGGTAAAATCATCGGTAACGGCCACCTGCATAAAGGCGCGAAGCCTGTGCACTGGTGTGTTGACTGCCGTTCTGCACTGGCAGAAGCGGAAGTGGAGTATTACGACAAAACCTCTCCTTCTATCGACGTGGCTTTCCACGCCGTCGATCCGGACGCGGTGAAAGCCAAATTCGGTGTCTCTTCCGTCAGCGGCCCTATTTCTCTGGTTATCTGGACCACCACGCCGTGGACGTTGCCTGCTAACCGCGCCATTTCCCTCTCTGCTGATTTCGATTATGCGCTGGTGCAGATTGACGCGCAGGCGGTGATCCTGGCGAAAGATTTGGTTGAGAGCGTTCTGAAACGCGCGCATATCACGGATTACACCGTGCTGGGAACCGTGAACGGTGCTGAGCTGGAACTGCTGCGCTTCAAACATCCGTTCCTCGATTTCGACGTGCCGGCCATTTTGGGCGATCACGTTACGCTGGAAGCGGGTACCGGTGCAGTACACACCGCCGGTGGTCACGGCCCTGACGATTACAATATCAGCCTGAAATACGGTCTGGAAATCGCGAATCCGGTTGGCCCGGACGGTGTTTATCTGCCTGGCACCTACCCGGCGCTGGACGGTATCAACGTCTTCAAAGCTAACGACATCATCGTCGACATGCTGCGTACCAGCGGTGCGCTGCTGCACGTTGAGAAGATGCAGCACAGCTATCCATGCTGCTGGCGTCACAAGTCGCCGATCATCTTCCGTGCGACCCCGCAGTGGTTCATCAGCATGGATCAGAAAGGCCTGCGAGCGCAGTCTCTGAAAGAGATCAAAGGCGTGCAGTGGATCCCGGACTGGGGTCAGGCGCGTATCGAATCCATGGTCGCCAACCGTCCTGACTGGTGCATCTCCCGTCAGCGTACGTGGGGTGTGCCAATGTCTCTGTTTGTGCATAAAGAGACGCAGGAGCTGCATCCGAATACGCTGGAACTGATGGAAGAAGTGGCGAAACGCGTTGAAGCTGACGGCATTCAGGCGTGGTGGGATTTGGATTCAAAAGAGATTCTGGGCGCTGACGCGGACAACTACGAGAAAGTGCCTGACACCCTCGACGTGTGGTTCGACTCTGGCTCAACCCACTCTTCCGTGGTTGACGTGCGCCCTGAGTTCTCGGGTCACGCCGCCGATATGTATCTGGAAGGTTCTGACCAACACCGCGGCTGGTTCATGTCATCTCTGATGATCTCTACCGCGATGAAAGGCAAAGCGCCTTACCGTCAGGTTCTGACTCACGGTTTCACCGTGGATGGTCAGGGCCGTAAAATGTCCAAATCCATCGGTAACACCGTTTCTCCGCAGGACGTGATGAACAAACTCGGCGCGGATATTCTGCGTCTGTGGGTGGCATCAACGGACTACACCGGTGAAATGGCGGTATCGGATGAGATCCTCAAACGTGCTGCCGATAGCTATCGTCGTATCCGTAACACCGCGCGCTTCTTGCTCGCCAACCTGAACGGGTTCAACCCGGTTACCGACATGGTGAAACCGGAAGAAATGGTCGTTCTGGATCGTTGGGCGGTAGGCTGCGCGCAAGCGGCACAGGAAGATATCCTGAAGGCCTACGAGTCTTACGACTTCCACGAAGTGGTGCAGCGCCTGATGCGCTTCTGCTCCATCGAGATGGGCTCGTTCTACCTCGACATCATCAAAGACCGTCAGTACACCGCTAAATCCGACAGCGTGGCGCGTCGCAGCTGCCAGACTGCGCTGTTCCACATCGCAGAAGCGCTGGTTCGTTGGATGGCGCCAATCATGTCCTTCACCGCAGATGAAATCTGGGCCTACTTGCCAGGCGATCGCGAGAAATACGTGTTCACCGGCGAATGGTACGAAGGTCTGTTTGGTCTGGCTGAAACCGAAGCGATGAACGATACCTTCTGGGACGAGCTGCTGAAAGTGCGTGGCGAAGTGAACAAAGTTATCGAACAGGCGCGTGCGGACAAGAAAGTCGGTGGCTCTCTTGAAGCGGCAGTGACGTTGTATGCAGAACCAGAACTGGCCGCGAAGCTGACGGCGCTGGGTGATGAATTGCGATTTGTCCTGTTGACCTCGGGTGCACAGGTTGCCGATTATGCACAAGCTACCGCTGATGCTCAGCAGAGCGAACTGCTCAAAGGGCTGAAAGTGGCATTGGCAAAAGCCGAAGGTGATAAATGCCCGCGTTGCTGGCATTACACCACCGATGTCGGCCAGGTGGCGGAACACGCAGAAATCTGTGGACGCTGTGTTACTAACATCGCCGGTGATGGCGAAAAACGTAAGTTTGCCTGATGACTAAATCGTTTTGTTCAACAGGACTTCGCTGGCTATGGCTGGTCGTCGTCGTGCTGATTATTGATTTGGGCAGCAAATTCCTTATCCTCCAGAACTTTGCTCTGGGGGATACGGTACCGCTGTTCCCGTCACTGAATCTGCATTATGCGCGCAACTACGGCGCGGCGTTTAGCTTCCTCGCCGACAGCGGCGGCTGGCAGCGTTGGTTCTTTGCTGGTATCGCGCTGGGTATCTGCCTGGTGCTGACCGTGATGATGTATCGCGCGAAGGCTAGCCAGAAACTGAACAATATTGCTTATGCACTGATTATTGGTGGCGCGCTGGGCAACCTGTTCGACCGTCTGTGGCACGGCTTTGTCGTCGATATGATCGACTTCTACGTCGGCAACTGGCACTTCGCGACGTTCAACCTGGCCGATAGCGCCATTTGCATCGGTGCTGCGATGATTGTGCTGGAAGGCTTTTTGCCAAACGCTGCCGCGAAGAAACAGGCGTAATCTTTATTGCCCGGTGAGCGTTATGCCACCGGGCTAAAACAACTGGACGATTTGCATGTCTAAATCCATACAGAGCAATAGCGCGGTCCTGGTTCACTTCACGCTGAAGATGGAAGATGGTTCCACCGCTGAATCTACCCGCAACAACGGCAAACCTGCGCTGTTTCGCCTCGGTGACACCTCACTTTCTGAAGGCCTTGAACAACAGCTTTTAGGCCTGAAAGAAGGCGAGAAAAAAGCGTTTTCGCTCGAGCCGGATGCCGCGTTTGGTGTACCGTCGCCAGACCTGATCCAGTATTTCTCGCGTCGTGAATTTATGGATGCGGGCGAGCCGGAAATCGGCGCAATTATGCTCTTTACCGCTATGGATGGCAGCGAAATGCCTGGCGTGATCCGAGAAATCAATGGCGATTCCATCACCGTTGATTTCAACCATCCGCTCGCCGGGCGCACTGTCCATTTTGATGTCGAAGTGCTGGAGATTGACCCGGCACTGGAGGAAACGAATGCAGATCCTGTTGGCTAACCCGCGCGGTTTTTGCGCCGGCGTTGACCGCGCTATCAGCATTGTTGAAAACGCGCTGGAACTTTACGGCGCGCCTATTTATGTGCGACATGAAGTGGTGCACAACCGCTACGTGGTTGAAAGCCTGCGTGAGCGCGGCGCGATCTTTATCGAGCAGATCAGCGAAGTGCCGGACGGCACAATCCTGATTTTCTCCGCGCACGGTGTGTCTCAGGCCGTTCGTAACGAAGCGAAAAGTCGTGATCTGACCGTGTTTGACGCGACCTGTCCGCTGGTGACCAAAGTCCATATGGAAGTCGCTCGCGCCAGCCGTCGTGGTGAAGAATCGATCCTGATTGGTCATGCTGGGCATCCGGAAGTCGAAGGCACAATGGGCCAATACAGCAACCCGGAAGGGGGCATGTATCTGGTCGAGTCGCCGGAAGACGTATTGACGCTCAACGTGAAAAACGACGCTAAGCTGTCGTTTATGACTCAGACCACGCTCTCTGTCGACGACACGTCAGATGTCATTGACGCTCTGCGCAAGCGCTTCCCGAAAATCGTCGGG
The DNA here is from genome assembly GCF_045627565.1 of Lelliottia sp. Taxonomy (NCBI): domain Bacteria; kingdom Pseudomonadati; phylum Pseudomonadota; class Gammaproteobacteria; order Enterobacterales; family Enterobacteriaceae; genus Lelliottia; species Lelliottia sp. Next base: position 113,542 of record NZ_JAZQNX010000010.1, read on the forward strand.
CCGCGTAAAGATGACATTTGTTATGCCACCACCAACCGTCAGGAAGCGGTACGTGCGCTGGCTGAACAGGCTGATGTGGTGCTGGTTGTCGGTTCCAAAAACTCGTCTAACTCCAACCGTCTGGCCGAACTGGCGCAGCGTATGGGGAAAACGGCGTTTTTGATTGATGATGCGACCGATATTCAGGAAGCGTGGGTAAAAGACGTGAACTGCGTGGGTGTTACCGCTGGCGCTTCCGCACCGGATATTCTGGTGCAAAATGTTATCGCCCGCCTGCAGGAACTGGGCGGCGGAGATGCCATTCCACTCGAAGGACGCGAAGAGAATATCGTCTTCGAAGTGCCGAAAGAGCTGCGCATCGACGCGCGAGAAGTCGAATAAAATACGCAAAATGCCAGTCACTGAATGACTGGCATTTTTTCATTTAGATAGTAAATCATCGCCCGCATTCTGGCTGGCATATGTTTGTTACGCGTCCAAAGAAGCCAGAGATCACCCGAATAGCTACTAATAAATTCCCATTCCGGCAGCACCTGCACGATCTCCCCACACGCCAGCGCTTCGCGAGCGGTAAATAGCGGTAGACTGCCAATACCCAAATGACGTTTTACTGCATCCAGCCGCACGCCCGTATGGTTAGCGGCATAGCGTCCACGCGTTTGCACGGTTTCTGTTTTCCCGTGCAGGGCGAACTTCCAGCGGGAATCAGCAGGGGTTTCGCCCAGCGAAATACAGCTATGCGCACGAAGATCCTGCGGATGCTGCGGTATGCCTGCTCGACGGAGATATTCAGGCGTTGCGCCAATGATATGGGTCACGGGCATCAGGGCTTTGCCATACAGACCTGGAGACGGCGTGTTAGTGATTCGCAGGGCAAGATCCACACCGTCATCGATCAAGTCCATATAGCGGTCTTCAAGGCGCAGGCAAACATCAATTTGCGGATGACGGTTGAGAAACTCTGGTATCAGCGGATGAATGACAAATCGCCCAACAGCCTTGGGAACACTCAGCGTCAGCCTTCCTTGAGCAACGGTTTGCAGACTGCTGCCAGAATCTAGCGCCTGTTTTGCCGCTTCCAGCATATCCAGCGCGTGTTCATATACCGATTTTCCGGTTTCGGTAAGCGCCAGCTTACGCGTGGTGCGATGCAGCAGTTTGCCGCCCATTTCTTGTTCCAGCCGCGAGACGCAGCGGCTCAGTGCAGACGGAGTGGCTCCGACAATTCGGGCAGCAGCAGAAAAGCTCCCGTGTTCAACAATGGCAACAAAAGTCGCAAGATCGGGAAGCAGTGTCACTTTCATTTGTGTATTCCAGGCAAGAGTCCATTGTGTTAGTGGCGCATTATCACCGTTCACGTAATGAATATACTGTCATGAATAAGAGGAGAATAGCCATGACAGAGCGTCTTTATTACACCAATGAAATGACAGTGGGCCGGGCGCAGATCGTGCGTTGTACTGAGGAACAGGATGGTCGCTACGCGATTGAACTGGACCAGACCCTTTTCCATCCACAGGGCGGCGGGCAACCGGCGGATACAGGCTGGATAGCCGGGGTTGCGGTAGAAGAGGTTATTCAGCGTGACGAGAACATCATGCACATTCTGGCGCGCTCGCTTGCTAAGGGCGAGGTGGATATCCAGATCGATGCCGCGGTGAGAGAGCTTCATTCCTGCTGGCATACGGCTGGTCATCTGATTGGCTATGCCGGGGAACGCTTTGGCTGGCGTCCGGTAAAAGCCCACCACTGGCCAGGCGAAGGGCGGATTACATTCATTCCGGGTGAAGAAGGTGCTGCGCCCAGTGCCGACATGTTCAAAGAACTTGTCGACGGCTGGCGAGCCGAGAAACTCATACGCCACGTTGAAATGGACGAGGGCCGCAGAAAAGTGTGGTTTGGCGATTTGCCCGCCTATTTGTGTGGCGGTACCCATGTTTCCGATCTCAGTAAACTGGGCGCTGTAGATATAAGTAACGTGAAGCAGAAAAAGGGACAGCTCATCGTGAGCTATCGCGTTCTGTGATGGGGTAGCGCCTCCCGGCCTGAATCATGCCTTTTACTGATATCTCTCCCTGTTTATCATAAAATTCTAATTATCGGCGTTTTAGATGGCAGCCTTCTCAAAGGCTGGTTAATCTGAAAACGATTTACATACTTTTAACGTAAGAGAATAACTATGCATGATGCACAGGTCCGGGTCGCGATTGCGGGCGCGGGTGGACGTATGGGCCGTCAGCTGATTCAGGCTGCGCTGCAGATGGAGGGCGTCGTGCTGGGTGCGGCGCTGGAACGCGAAGGCTCTACACTTTTAGGTACGGACGCGGGTGAGCTGGCGGGGGCTGGACATTCAGGTGTCACGGTGCAAAGCAGTCTTGACGCAGTAAAAGCTGATTTTGACGTGTTCATCGATTTTACCCGTCCGGAAGGCACGCTGGAGCATCTGGCTTTTTGCCGCCAGCACGGTAAAGGGATGATCATCGGTACCACGGGTTTTGATGATGCAGGCAAGCAAGCCATCAAAGACGCTGCGCAGGATATCGCGATTGTCTTTGCCGCGAACTTTAGCGTGGGCGTCAACGTCATGCTCAAACTGCTGGAAAAAGCAGCCAAAGTGATGGGCGACTACACGGATATCGAGATTATCGAAGCGCATCACCGCCATAAAGTCGATGCGCCATCCGGAACCGCTCTGGCGATGGGCGAAGCGATTGCTTATGCACTCGACAAAGATTTAAAAGACTGTGCAGTGTATACCCGTGAAGGTCACACCGGCGAACGTGTACCGGGAACAATCGGTTTTGCAACCGTGCGTGCAGGCGATATCGTCGGCGAACATACGGCTATCTTCGCCGATATTGGTGAGAGAGTGGAAATCACGCATAAAGCCTCCAGCAGAATGACCTTCGCAAACGGCGCAGTGCGGTCTGCTTTGTGGTTAAAATCGAAAGGAAATGGTCTTTTTGATATGCGTGATGTGCTTAATCTCAACGAATTATAAGTTTTTATACCCTTCGTGATGTGGTTATTGTAGTCATAGTTACTTGATTACACAGGGCAATAATTTATTGCCCTTTTATTTTACTGCTTATAAATCAAATCCTGCTTATAACATCTATTTTATTATCACTTCTTTCATTTTTGTGTTGCGCCAATGTGAATTTTGACCATTTGGTCTGGTTTTTACTGTGTGATGCCATCGAAAACGATTAAACTGCGTGTACAAACGTTTTCCTCGGTGATTTGGTTGATCTTTTTGGCGGCTAAGTCTCTTAAGCTTCACCAGGTGCTTAAAAGAATACGTAAAATATCCGTTTTCAGTTGACATTGCCCCTACAAATCCCGAGAATGCCGCCGTTTGCCGAAAATCCACTGGCAGCAAATTTGCGTTGCTTCATGACCTTGTTGTGAATTAATATGCAGATAAAGTGAGTGAATATTCTTTGGAGGGTGTTTTGATTAAGTCAGCGCTATTGGTTCTGGAAGACGGAACCCAGTTTATCGGTCGGGCCATAGGGGCAACAGGTTCGGCGGTTGGGGAAGTCGTTTTCAATACTTCAATGACCGGTTATCAAGAAATCCTCACTGATCCTTCCTATTCCCGCCAAATCGTCACTCTTACTTATCCCCATATCGGTAATGTCGGCACCAATGAAGCCGATGCAGAATCTTCCCAGGTCCATGCGCAAGGTCTGATTATTCGCGACCTGCCGCTGATTGCCAGTAACTACCGCAATACGGAAGACCTCTCTTCTTACCTGAAGCGTCACAACATCGTGGCGATTGCCGATATCGATACTCGTAAGTTGACCCGTTTGCTGCGTGAAAAAGGCGCACAGAACGGCTGCATCATCGCCGGGGACAACCTCGATGCTGCGCTGGCACAGGAAAAAGCGAAAGCATTCCCGGGCCTGAACGGCATGGATTTGGCAAAAGAAGTCACCACCACCGAAGCGTACAGCTGGACGCAAGGTAGCTGGACGTTGGCGGGTGAACTGCCAGAGGCGAAGAAAGAAGATGAGCTGCCTTTCCACGTAGTCGCGTACGATTACGGCGCTAAGCGCAACATTCTGCGCATGCTGGTGGATCGCGGCTGCCGCCTGACGGTTGTCCCGGCACAAACGCCTGCAGACGACGTACTGAAGATGAATCCGGACGGGATTTTCCTCTCCAACGGCCCTGGTGACCCTGCGCCGTGCGATTACGCTATCGACGCAATCAAAACCTTCCTTGAAACCGATATTCCGGTATTTGGCATCTGCCTCGGCCATCAGCTGCTGGCTCTGGCAAGCGGTGCGAAAACCATCAAGATGAAGTTCGGCCACCACGGTGGTAACCACCCGGTGAAAGATATCGATAATGATACGGTGATGATTACCGCGCAGAACCACGGTTTTGCGGTTGATGAGGCGTCAATGCCTGCCAACCTGCGCGTGACGCACAAATCGCTTTTCGACCAGACTTTGCAGGGTATTCATCGCACCGATAAGCCCGCGTTCAGCTTCCAGGGACACCCTGAAGCGAGCCCTGGCCCACACGATGCCGCGCCGCTGTTTGATCACTTTATCGACCTTATTGAGCAGTACCGTCAGACCGCTAAATAATCAGGAGCCCAGAGAATCATGCCAAAACGTACAGACATAAAAAGCATCCTGATCCTTGGCGCTGGCCCGATCGTTATCGGCCAGGCCTGCGAATTCGACTACTCCGGTGCACAGGCCTGTAAAGCCCTGCGCGAAGAGGGTTACCGCGTCATTCTAGTGAACTCCAACCCGGCGACGATCATGACCGACCCGGAAATGGCCGATGCCACCTACATCGAGCCGATTCACTGGGAAGTCGTACGCAAAATCATTGAAAAAGAGCGCCCGGATGCGGTGCTGCCCACCATGGGCGGCCAGACTGCACTGAACTGTGCACTGGAGCTTGAGCGTCAGGGCGTGCTGGCTGAATTTGGCGTCACCATGATTGGTGCGACTGCCGATGCGATTGATAAAGCCGAAGACCGCCGCCGCTTCGACGTGGCGATGAAAAAAATCGGTCTCGACACTGCACGTTCCGGTATCGCGCACACCATGGAAGAAGCGCTGGCAGTTGCCGCTGATGTAGGCTATCCGTGCATTATCCGGCCTTCCTTCACCATGGGCGGCACCGGCGGTGGTATCGCCTACAACCGCGAAGAGTTCGAAGAGATTTGCGAGCGCGGTCTGGATCTTTCCCCCACCAAAGAGCTACTGATTGATGAGTCGCTGATTGGCTGGAAAGAGTACGAGATGGAAGTGGTGCGTGATAAAAACGACAACTGCATCATCGTCTGCTCGATTGAAAACTTCGATGCGATGGGCATCCACACCGGTGACTCCATCACCGTGGCCCCTGCGCAGACGCTGACCGACAAAGAGTATCAAATCATGCGTAACGCCTCGATGGCGGTACTGCGTGAAATCGGCGTCGAAACCGGCGGGTCTAACGTGCAGTTCTCGGTGAACCCGAAAACCGGCCGTCTGATTGTTATCGAAATGAACCCGCGCGTGTCCCGCTCCTCCGCGCTGGCCTCTAAAGCGACCGGCTTCCCGATTGCGAAAGTAGCGGCGAAACTGGCGGTGGGTTACACCCTCGACGAGCTGATGAACGACATCACCGGTGGCCGCACGCCTGCCTCCTTCGAGCCGTCCATCGACTACGTTGTGACCAAAATTCCACGCTTTAACTTCGAGAAATTCGCCGGCGCGAACGACCGTCTGACTACTCAGATGAAATCTGTCGGTGAAGTGATGGCGATTGGCCGCACGCAGCAGGAATCCCTGCAGAAAGCGCTGCGCGGTCTGGAAGTGGGCGCGACCGGCTTCGACCCTAAAGTGAGCCTGGACGACCCGGAAGCGCTGACCAAAATCCGCCGCGAGCTGAAAGACGCGGGCGCTGAGCGTATCTGGTACATCGCCGATGCCTTCCGTGCGGGCCTGTCCGTCGACGGCGTGTTCAACCTGACCAACATCGACCGCTGGTTCCTGGTGCAGATTGAAGAGCTGGTGCGTCTGGAAGAGCAAGTGGCCGAGATGGGCATCACCGGTCTCGACGCAGACTTCCTGCGTATGCTGAAGCGTAAAGGCTTTGCTGATGCGCGTCTGGCGACGCTTGCAGGCGTGCGTGAATCAGAAATTCGTAAGCTGCGCGACCAGTACAACCTGCACCCGGTCTACAAACGCGTAGACACCTGTGCTGCAGAATTCGCGACAGACACGGCGTACATGTACTCCACGTACGAAGATGAGTGCGAAGCGAACCCGTCAGTTGACCGCGATAAAATTATGGTGCTCGGCGGCGGTCCAAACCGTATCGGCCAGGGCATTGAGTTTGACTACTGCTGCGTACACGCCTCTCTGGCACTGCGTGAAGACGGTTACGAAACCATTATGGTCAACTGTAACCCCGAAACAGTTTCTACCGATTACGACACCTCTGACCGCCTGTACTTTGAGCCAGTCACGCTGGAAGACGTGCTGGAAATCGTGCGCATCGAGAAGCCAAAAGGTGTCATCGTACAGTACGGCGGCCAGACGCCGCTGAAACTGGCGCGCGCACTGGAAGCCGCTGGCGTTCCGGTTATCGGCACCAGTCCGGATGCGATTGACCGTGCAGAAGACCGCGAGCGCTTCCAGAAAGCGGTTGACCGCCTGAAGCTGAAACAGCCTGCCAACGCCACCGTTACGGCGATTGAAATGGCCGTTGAGAAGGCAAAAGAGATTGGCTACCCGCTGGTGGTGCGTCCGTCTTACGTGCTGGGCGGCCGTGCGATGGAAATCGTCTACGACGAAGCTGACCTGCGCCGTTACTTCCAGACAGCGGTCAGCGTTTCGAACGACGCGCCAGTCCTGCTGGACCGTTTCCTTGACGATGCGGTGGAAGTGGATGTGGATGCTATCTGCGACGGCGAAACCGTGCTGATTGGCGGCATCATGGAGCACATCGAACAGGCTGGCGTTCACTCCGGTGACTCCGCGTGTTCTCTGCCGGCTTATACCCTGAGCCAGGAGATCCAGGACGTGATGCGACAGCAGGTGCAGAAACTGGCCTTCGAGCTGCAGGTTCGCGGTCTGATGAACGTGCAGTTTGCGGTGAAAGACAACGAAGTGTATCTGATTGAAGTTAACCCGCGCGCGGCACGTACCGTACCGTTTGTCTCCAAGGCGACCGGTGTGCCGTTGGCGAAAGTGGCGGCACGCGTGATGGCGGGTCAGACGCTGGCGCAGCAGGGCGTAACCAAAGAAATTATCCCGCCGTACTACTCGGTAAAAGAAGTGGTGCTGCCATTTAACAAATTCCCGGGCGTTGACCCGCTGTTAGGGCCAGAAATGCGCTCGACCGGTGAAGTCATGGGCGTGGGCCGTACCTTCGCAGAAGCCTTCGCGAAGGCACAGCTGGGCAGCAGCTCAACCATGAGAAAACAGGGTCGCGCGCTGCTCTCCGTTCGCGAAGGCGATAAAGAGCGCGTGGTGGACCTGGCCGCGAAGCTGTTGAAGCAGGGCTTTGAGCTGGATGCCACCCACGGTACGGCTATCGTGCTGGGTGAAGCAGGTATCAACCCGCGTCTGGTGAACAAGGTGCATGAAGGTCGTCCGCACATTCAGGACCGTATCAAGAATGGCGAGTACACCTACATCATCAACACCACTGAAGGGCGTCAGGCGATTGAAGACTCCAAGCTGATTCGCCGTAGTGCGCTGCAGTACAAAGTGCATTACGACACCACTCTCAACGGCGGTTTTGCCACGGCGATGGCGCTGAATGCGGATGCCACCGAGAAAGTGATTTCAGTGCAGGAAATGCACGCGCAAATCGGGAAGTAACGCGTCTCAGAATCATCCCAAAACCCGCTTCGGCGGGTTTTTTATTGCCTTTCCGACCAATATTGGCGGTTGTGCCCCGCGCTAATTCATCGCACTTTGAAGGCTTCTCATAAAAAGGAGTTTTCTGTGACTCGTTCAATGACGCTGTTATCTCTGGCTTTGCTGCTGTCCGGCTGCGCGGATTTTGCTTCTTCCGTCACTAACACGATTGATGGTATGGGCATGACGCCAGATTATGCTAAAGGTCTTCAGGACGATCTTCAGGCGCAGAAAAAGCTCACTACGCCGGTCATCAATGTGGCGGAAACCGTGCCGGAAGGAAAACTGATTGAGAAATATGACAACGGTGGCAAGAAGTTTGAGACCATTGTGAAGAACCGCTGCTTCGATGAATACATTGATATTTACTATCCGAACGGTACGTTAAGAACCCACACGCCGCTGGTGAACTGCAAGGCGGAAGGGGTTTCTCAGGGCTATACCCAGGACGGTAAACTGCGCACCACCATTACCTTCAAGGATAGCGTCGCGAACGGCGAAGCGAAAACCTATGATGTGAACGGTAAGGTTTTACAAATAGTTATGTACAAAGACGGTTTCCCGCAGAAACGTTAAGGTGCTGCTTCAGAGTGTTCTGCATTTTTCCTGGTGCGCGGACATTGCCGCTAAAGTGTAGGGTCAGAAGGTAAGAAATGACTATCAACAGGGAGCACACCATGAAAAGTAAACTTATGCTGACATCCATTTTTGCAGCCGCAGCGCTCTTTACCGTAGCCGGTTGTTCATCGAATCAAGCGGTGAAAACGACTGATGGCAAAACGATTGTCACCGACGGCAAACCGCAGGTTGATGACGACACCGGACTGGTGTCCTACGAAAATGCGGAAACCGGCAAGACCGAGCAGATCAACCGCGACCAGGTTAAATCTATGGGTGAACTGAAAAACTAAGTCAGTTTTATCCATTTGCCCCGTCAATAATATTCACTATTAGCCTGTTGAATTACTGACTACACTCTTTTGTAAAAGAGGCAGTAAAACAACAGGCTAATTGATGATTTTAATTATTTACGCGCACCCTTATCCGCGTCATTCGCACGCGAACAAGCGGATGCTTGATCAGGTAAAAGCGCTCGATGGCGTAGAAATACGCTCTCTTTACGAACTCTATCCCGACTTTAATATTGATATTGCCGCCGAGCAGGAGGCGATTTCGCGCGCCGATCTGATCGTCTGGCAACACCCGATGCAGTGGTACAGCACGCCAGCGCTGCTGAAGCTGTGGATCGATAAAGTCTTTTCCCACGGCTGGGCGTATGGGCATAACGGCCACGCGTTGAAAGGCAAAAGTGTGCTGTGGGCAGTCACCACGGGCGGCGGAGAAGCCCATTTCGATATTGGCTCTCATCCTGGTTTCGAAGTACTGGCGCAACCGCTCCAGGCGACCGCGCTTTACTGCGGGCTGAAATGGCTCCCTCCTTTCGCGATGCACTGCACGTTTGTCTGCGACGACGAAACGTTGCAGGCTCAGGCGCGTCACTACAAACAACGCTTACTCGACTGGCAGGAGACGCACAATGGATAGCCATACGCTGATTCAAGCGCTGATCTATTTGGGCGCGGCGGCGCTGATTGTGCCTGTTGCCGTGCGTCTCGGCTTAGGCTCTGTGCTCGGCTATTTGATTGCAGGCTGCATTATCGGCCCGTGGGGATTCCGCCTGGTGACCGATGCCGAGTCGATTTTGCATTTTGCCGAAATCGGCGTGGTGCTGATGCTGTTCGTTATTGGTCTGGAGTTGGATCCGCGGCGTTTGTGGAAACTGCGTGCCTCGGTATTTGGCGGCGGGGCGTTGCAAATGATCGCTTGCGGCGCATTACTGGGCGGTTTTTGCATCTTATTGGGAATGGACTGGAAAGTCGCGGAGCTGATCGGCATGACGCTTGCGCTTTCGTCGACGGCCATTGCGATGCAGGCGATGAACGAGCGCAATCTGACGGTTTCCCAGATGGGGCGCAGCACTTTTTCCGTGCTGCTGTTCCAGGATATCGCGGCGATCCCGCTGGTGGCGATGATCCCGCTCCTGGCCGTAAGCGGTTCATCGACTACGCTGGGTGCCTTTGCGCTGTCGGCGCTGAAAGTCGCGGGTGCGTTGGCGCTGGTGATTTTGCTCGGGCGGTATGTTACGCGCCCGCTGCTGCGCTTTGTTGCGCGCTCAGGCCTGCGGGAAGTGTTCAGCGCCGTGGCCCTGTTCCTGGTGTTTGGTTTTGGGCTATTGCTTGAAGAGGCCGGATTATCCATGGCGATGGGGGCGTTCCTGGCGGGCGTTCTGCTGGCGAGTTCCGAATATCGTCATGCACTGGAAAGCGATATTGAGCCTTTCAAAGGTTTGCTACTGGGTCTGTTCTTCATCGGTGTCGGCATGTCTGTGGACTTTGGCACGCTGGTGACGCATCCGCTGCGGATCCTAATCCTGCTGGTCGGTTTCCTGGTTATTAAAATGGGAATGCTGTGGCTGATCGCTCGCCCATTGAACGTACCAAACAGACAGCGCCGCTGGTTTGCCGTGCTGCTGGGGCAGGGAAGTGAGTTCGCGTTTGTGGTCTTTGGCGCGGCGCAAATGGCAAACGTGCTGGATCCGGAATGGGCGAAAGCGTTGACGCTGGCCGTTGCGCTGTCGATGGCCGTCACGCCGATTTTGCTGGTGCTGCTGACTCGTCTCGAACAGTCGGGCAGCGAGCAGGATCGCGAAGCGGACGAAATCGACGAAGAGCAGCCGCGGGTGATCATTGCCGGGTTTGGTCGTTTTGGTCAGATCTCCGGTCGTTTGTTGCTCTCCAGCGGGGTGAAAATGGTGATTCTGGATCATGATCCTGACCATATCGAAACGCTGCGTAAATTCGGCATGAAGGTCTTTTACGGCGATGCCACGCGCGTCGATCTGCTGGAGTCTGCAGGCGCGGCAAAAGCAGAAGTGTTGATCAATGCGATTGACGATCCGCTGACCAACCTGCAGCTGGCAGAACTGGCGAAGGAACATTTCCCGAATCTGAAAATTATCTCGCGAGCCCGTGATGTCGATCATTACATCAAGCTGCGTCAGGCGGGTGTTGAAACGCCAGAGCGTGAGACGTTTGAGGGCGCGCTCAAAACCGGGCGCATGGCGCTGGAAGGCTTGGGCCTTGGGGCGTACGAAGCGCGGGAACGCGCCGACCTGTTCCGCCGTTTCAATCTGGATATGGTCGAAGAGATGGTGGAGATGGCAGACGGGGATGCTTCATCCCGCGCCGCGGCGGTAAAACGCACCAGCGCGATGCTGACGGAAATCATTAATGAGGACCGTAATCATCTGTCATTGACCCAGCGTCATGGCTGGCAGGGCACCGAAGAGGGTAAGCACACCGGCGATCCACGCGATGAGCCGGAGAGTAAACCGACGGTGTGAAGTGGCGTTGCCAGCAATATTGAAATATTTCCGCTTCTTTACTCTGGCTGTAGTCGACGAAAGATTAAGCTTTACGTATAGTGGCGGCAATTTTTTTGCATCCGGGAAATTTTCAATGATCAGTCTGATTGCAGCGCTGGCGGTAGATCGCGTTATTGGTATGGAAAACGCCATGCCATGGAATCTGCCAGCCGATCTCGCGTGGTTTAAACGTACGACGTTAAACAAGCCGGTAGTGATGGGCCGCCTGACCTGGGAGTCAATTGGTCGTCCATTGCCGGGGCGTAAAAACATCGTGATCAGTAGCCAGCCTGGTACTGACGATCGTGTTGAGTGGGTTAAATCTGTCGATGACGCGATTGCAGCCTGCGGCGACGCAGAAGAAATTATGGTGATTGGCGGGGGGCGTGTGTACGAGCAGTTCCTGCCAAAAGCGCAGAAGCTGTATTTGACGCACATTGATGCGGAAGTGGAAGGGGATACCCATTTCCCGGACTACGATCCGGATGAGTGGGAATCCGTATTCAGTGAATTCCACGATGCTGATGCGCAGAACTCACACAGCTACTGCTTCGAAGTTCTGGAACGTCGCTAAGATTGTTATCCCTCTCCTGCTCGGGAGAGGGAACGTGTCTATCAGGAGGCGACCGCCTCACCTTCCCCTAAATCCAGTTGCCGATTCGACGGCTGAATAAAGTAGGCTTTGTCTTCCCATCGCAGACAGGTCATATCGCCACCCCAGCAGCAACCCGTATCCAGCGCGTAGATATTTTCTGGCGTGCCTTTACCTTCGAGCGATGCCCAATGTCCAAACACCACGCTGTATTCATTGGTGACGGGCCCCGGAATCGCAAACCACGGTTTGAGCGGTGAAGGGGCGTTTTCCGGCGTGTCTTTGCAGTACATATCCAGTTGCCCATTCGGGAAGCAGTAGCGCATCCGCGTAAAGGCATTGGTCACGAAACGCAGGCGCGCCACACCGCTTAACTCAGGACTCCAGTTATTCGGCATATCGCCATACATCGCGTCCAGGAAAAACGGGTACGAGTCGCTCGCCAGCACCGCCTCTACATCGCGTGCGCACTCTTTTGCCGTTTGCAGATCCCATTGCGGCGTGATCCCGGCGTGGGCCATGACCAGCTTTTTCTCTTCGTCAATTTGCAACAAAGGCTGACGACGCAGCCAGTTGATCAGCTCGTCAGCATCGTGGGCTTCAAGCAGCGGCGTAATGCGATCTTTGGGTTTATTGCGACTGATCCCGGCAAAAACAGCCAGCAAATGCAGATCGTGATTGCCCAGCACCAGGCGCACGCTGTCACCCAGCGATTTAACAAATCGGAGTACGTCAAGCGAGCCTGGACCACGCGCGACGAGATCGCCCGTCAGCCAAAGGGTGTCTTGTCCTGGTGTAAAATCCACCTGCTTTAACAGCGCGATCAGTTCATCGTAGCAACCGTGAACATCGCCAATGAGATATGTAGACATGTTTTAATGGATAAATGTAGGAACAGCGAGGCGGAAAACAGGGACCGCAACACGGAAGGCATTGCCGTCGACATCAACCATTTCATAATGGCCCTGCATGGTACCCATCGGTGTTTCAATAACGGCACCGCTGGTGTATTGAAACTCTTCGCCAGGGGCGATGTGGGGCTGTTCGCCGACCACACCTTCACCCTGGACTTCGATTTCGCGGCCATTGCCGTTGGTGATAAGCCAGTAACGCCCGAGCAGTTGCACAGGCATCCGCCCCAGATTGCGAATGGTTACGGTGTAAGCAAAAACAAAACGTTCATCGTCCGGCGTGGACTGCGATTCGATGTAGACGCTTTGTACCTGAACACAGACGCGGGGCGAATCAATCATGGCTTAGCTCTCCTTTGGCGGCGCGTTATCGCTAATGTAATTCGCTAACTTACAGTACTGCTCAACGGAAATGTTTTCCGCACGCATGGCCGGATCGATACCTAATTCAGTCAACACGTCTACGGTAAAGGTGTTACCGAGGCTGTTGCGAATCGTTTTACGGCGCTGGTTAAAGGCTTCTGTGGTGATGCGACTCAGCACGCGTAGCTCTTTGACCGGATGCGGCATGACAGCATGTGGAACCAGACGAACAACCGCAGATTCCACTTTTGGCGCGGGCGTAAAGGCCGTTGGCGGCACTTCCAGCACGGGGATTATCTGGCAGTAATACTGCGCCATCACGCTTAATCGACCATACGCTTTACTGTTTGGCCCTGCAACCAGTCGGTTGACGACCTCTTTTTGCAACATAAAGTGCATGTCGGCAATGGCATCAGTATAGCTAAACAGATGGAACATCAGCGGCGTGGAGATGTTATACGGCAGGTTACCGAAAACACGCAGCGGCTGGCCCAGTTTTTCTGACAGCTCGGCAAAGTTCATGGTCATGGCGTCTTGCTGATAAATAGTCAGCTTTGGCCCCAGGAACGGATGCGTTTTCAGACGCGCAGCCAGATCGCGATCCAGTTCGATAACGGTCATTTCGTCGAGACGCTCGCCTACTGGCTCGGTCAGGGCTGCAAGGCCTGGACCGATCTCGACCATAGCCTGGCCTTTTTGCGGATTGATGGCTGACACGATGCTTTCGATAACGAACTGATCGTTAAGGAAGTTTTGCCCGAAGCGTTTGCGGGCTAAGTGGCCCTGATGGACTCTAGTATTCATTGAGTATTAACAATCATTTTGATGGCGAGATTAAGCGCCGTAATAAAACTGCCGACATCCGCTTTGCCTTTTCCTGCCAAATCCAGCGCAGTACCGTGGTCAACGGACGTTCGAATAAAGGGTAAGCCGAGTGTGATATTCACTGCGCGGCCAAATCCCTGGTATTTTAGCACGGGCAGGCCCTGATCGTGGTACATCGCGAGCACAGCATCCGCACTATCAAGATATTTAGGCTGAAAAAGGGTATCCGCTGGCAGCGGCCCGCTCAGATTCATCCCTTTCGCGCGCATCTCATTCAGCACCGGAATGATCGTATCGATCTCTTCCGTACCCATATGCCCGCCTTCACCCGCATGTGGATTGAGGCCACAGACCAGTACGTGCGGATCCGCAATACCAAATTTGGTACGCAGATCGTGATGCAAAATCGTAATGATTTCACGCAGGAGTGCCGGCGTAATGGCATCAGAAATGGCTTTTAGCGGCAAATGCGTTGTTGCCAGTGCAACGCGCAGCTCTTCCGTTGCCAACATCATGACCACGTTATCGCTGTGCGAGCGCTCTTCGAAGAATTCGGTGTGCCCGGTGAAGGGAACGCCTGCGTCATTAATGACACCTTTATGAACCGGACCCGTAATCAGCGCCGCAAACTCACCGCTCAAACACCCATCACAGGCGCGAGCGAGCGTATCCACGACGTAGTGACCATTATCGGTGCTGAGAATACCGGGCGTAGCAGGCTTGCGAAGCGAAACCGGAAGAAGCGTTAATGTGCCTTGCTGCTGCGGAACAGGTGGCTTGTCGGCGTGATAGGGCAAGAGCCTTAAAGGCAGACCGAGCATAGTTGCCCGGTCTTGTAATAGTGTTGCGTCTGCGCAGACCACCAGCTCAACCGGCCAGCTACGCTGCGCAAGCTGGACGACGAGTTCAGGACCAATCCCGGCGGGTTCACCGGGAGTGATGACAACACGATGTTGTTTCATTAGTTGCTCAGTACTTTTACGTATGCGCTGGCGCGTTGTTCCTGCATCCAGGTTGCCGCTTCTTCAGAGAATTTACGGTTGAACAGCATACGGTAAGCTCTGTCTTTCTGTGCTGCGTCGGTTTTATCCACGTTGCGCGTATCCAGCAGTTCAATCAAATGCCAGCCGAAAGTAGAGTGGACCGGTGTGCTCATCTGGCCTTTGTTCAGCTTCATCAGCGCATCACGGAATGCCGGATCGTAGATATCAGCCGCTGCCCAGCCAAGGTCACCGCCCTGGTTAGCGGAACCGGGATCCTGAGAAAACTCTTTCGCCGCGTTAGCGAATGACGTTTTGCCGCTCTTGATATCAGCCGCAATCTGCTCCATCTTCACGCGGGCCTGATCGTCCGTCATGATTGGCGATGGTTTCAACAGAATATGGCGAGCATGCACTTCTGTGACGGAGATGTTCTGGCTCTGACCACGCATGTCGTTCACTTTCAGAATGTGGAAGCCCACGCCTGAACGAATCGGACCCACGATGTCGCCTTTCTTCGCCGTGCTCAGCGCCTGACCAAAGATAGAAGGCAGTTCCTGAATTCGACCCCAACCCATCTGGCCGCCTTTCAGCGCCTGCTGGTCAGCAGAATAGGTAATTGCGAGTTTACCGAAGTCACCTCCGTTACGCGCTTGTTCAACGATAGAACGCGCCTGGCTTTCAGCTTCAGCAGCCTGATCGGAGGTCGGGTTTTCCGGTAGTGGTACCAGGATGTGGCTCAGGTTCAGCTCGGTGCTGGCATCATTCTGATTACCCACCTGCTTCGCCAGCTGATCCACTTCCTGCGGCAGAATGGTGACGCGACGACGGACTTCGTTATTGCGCACTTCAGAAATCAGCATCTCTTTACGGATCTGATTACGGTAGGTCGCATAGCTGATACCGTCATAGGCCAGACGGCTACGCATCTGATCTAACGTCATATTGTTCTGTTTAGAAATGTTAGCGATCGCCTGATCGAGCTGTTCGTCAGTGACTTTTACGCCCATTTTCTGGCCCATCTGCAACACGATCTGATCCATGATCAAACGTTCCAGGATCTGATGACGCAGCGTGGCGTCATCTGGAAGTTGCTGACCTGCCTGGCCCGAGTTGAGCTTCACAGATTGCATCATGCCATCCACGTCGCTTTCAAGGACTACACCGTTATTCACAACAGCGGCGACTTTATCAACAACCTGTGGCGCGGCGAAGCTGGTGTTCGCAACCATAGCGATACCGAGCAGCAGCGTTTTCCAGTTCTTCATACTTTTTCCATTTCAATTAACCGCAAAGCGGATTGCGTTGTAAATCAAGCACATTACAGGGAACTACGGTATGGCAGAATGTTCGAACGCAGCATCTGCTGAGTGCCCAGACCGTAGTTGGAACTCAAGCCGCGTAATTCGATATTAAAGCCAATCACGTTATCGTATTTGCTCTGATTGTTGCTGGTATCCCAGCCGTTAAGCTTACGCTCGTAACCGACGCGAATGGCATAACAGCAGGAGTTATATTGCAGACCTAACATCTGATCAGCTGCCTTGCTGGTATTGGTGTCGAAGTAGTACGCCCCAACGACAGACCAGCGATCGGCGATCGGCCAGCTTGCAGAACCCCCCACCTGAGAAATACCTTCTTTGTACTGCTCAGCCGTAAAGTTCGGCAATGTCGCCTGGATGTATTCCGGGCTGGCATAACGGTAGGTTAACTGCACCATTCGATCTTCATCACGACGATATTCAAGGGCGGTACTGCTCGTCGAGACATTATTCAGGCGCGTATCATATTGCACCCCACCGCGCAGACCCCAACGATCGGTCATACGCCAGTAAGTATCACCCGCCCAAACCAGCGAACCAGTTTTGTTGTCTTTTTCCCAGTTGATATCATCATCACCAGTGCGCGACTCGGTGAAGTAGTAGATTTGACCCACAGAAACGTTAAAACGTTCAACGGCAGCCTCATCATATAAACGGGTAGTTACGCCAGAGGTCAGCTGGTTTGCTGACGCGATACGGTCCAGACCGCCATAAGTACGGTCGCGGAACAGGCCACTGTAATCCGATTGCAGGAATGCAGAGTCGTAGTTATTGATTTTGCTTTGATCGCGATAAGGCACGTACAAATACTGCATACGCGGCTCCAGCGTTTGGGTATAACCACTCGCCAGATTCATATCACGTTCGAAAATCAGTTTCCCGTCCATCTTGAACTGCGGCAACGTACGGTTTACGGACTCTTCCAGATTTGCGTTATTGGTGGTGTTGTAATTGTCGAGATTCTTTTGCTGGTAATGCGTTGCCATCATCTTGGCTTCGGTATCCAGACTCGCCCAATCATTGGACCACGGCAGATTTACTACCGGCTCAATGTGTAGACGTGTGGCTTCCGGCATATCGGAATTGGTGTTTACAAAATGCACAGCCTGACCGTAGATGCGCGTGTCGAACGGACCGACATCATTTTGATACCAGTTAACGTCCAACTGCGGTTCTGCACCGTAAACGCTACGCGTTTGGTTGCTAAAGACCTGGAACTGCTTGGACGATACCGTGGCGTTAAAGTTCTCTATTGCATAGCCCGCGCTGAATTTCTGCGTCGCATAGCCGTCGGTACTGGAACCGTACTTAGTGGTGAAGTCGTTAAAGTAGTTTGAGTCGCTGACTTTGGTGTAATCGACGTTGAAACGCCACACCTGATCCATGACGCCAGCGTGTTGCCAGTAGAACAGCCAACGGTGGCGATCGCCCTCAGTAGGGTGCTCATCTTCATAGACTTTATCTGAAGGCAGATAATCCAGCTCCATCAGACCTGCCCCAGCATGGGTCAGGTAGCGGAACTCATTTTCCCACATGATATTGCCGCGCTTGTGGATATAGTGCGGCGTAATCGTGGCGTCCATATTGGGCGCGATGTTCCAGTAATACGGCAGATAGAACTCAAAATAGTTCGTGGTGCTGTATTTGGCATTCGGGATTAAAAAGCCCGAGCGACGCTTATCGCCGACCGGCAACTGCAAATATGGGCTATAGAAAACGGGTACGGGGCCCAGTTTAAAGCGCGCATTCCAGATTTCAGCGACCTGCTCTTCACGGTCGTGAATCACTTCGCTACCGACCACGCTCCAGGTGTTTGAACCCGGGAGGCAAGAAGTGAAAGAGCCGTTTTCCAGAATGGTATAGCGATTTTCGCCGCGCTGTTTCATGAGGTCCGCGTTACCACGGCCCTGACGACCCACCATCTGGTAATCACCTTCCCAGACGTTAGTGTCTTTTGTATTCAGGTTTGACCAGGCTTTCGGACCTTTCAGGATGACCTGATTGTCGTCATAGTGCACATTGCCCAGTGCATCGACCGTGCGTACCGGAGCAGCTGCGCCTTCGGGCTGCTTCTGATGAAGTTGAACTTCATCCGCCTGCAAACGGCTGTTGCCTTGATTAATGTCGACATTGCCCGTAAACGTGGCGTTATCAGGGTAATTACCCTTTGCATTGTCGGCAGTAATAGTGACAGGCAAGCTGTTAGTATCACCCTGCACCAGCGGGCGATCGTAGCTTGGGACGCCCAGCATACACTGCGAGGCGAGATCGGCGGCTAGCCCCTGTTGGCTATACAGGGCCGCACCAATCATTGTGGCCAGGAGGGTGGGGATACGTTTTTTCATACGTTGTATTTATTGTTCCATCATCAGTGGCGTTACGCTGGCAAACGGTCAGAGACTATCTTACTCATCAGCGCAGTGCCAGCGTTAATCCTGCCCGTTTGCGAGTCAGAGTGTTAGGCTCGCTATCGAATGACGAGTATGATAATGCAAATTATAGGCGATGTCCCTCAATTGACCGTGGCTCGACCACTGAGATAATGGAGTTGAGTCGGACCAGGAACATGACCGTACGGGGAGTATATGCAGTATTGGGGTAAAATAATTGGCGTCGCATTCGCATTATTGATGGGCGCAGGATTTTGGGGCGTCTTATTGGGCCTCATTATTGGCCATATGTTTGATAAAGCGCGCAGTCGCAAAATTGCGATGTTTGCCAACCAACGCGAGCGTCAGGCGCTGTTTTTCGCCACCACGTTCGAGGTGATGGGGCATTTAACCAAATCGAAAGGACGGGTCACAGAAGCCGACATTCAGATCGCCAGCGTATTCATGGATCGCATGAGTCTGCACGGTGAATCTCGTGTGGCGGCGCAAAACGCCTTTCGCATCGGTAAAGCGGATAATTACCCGCTGCGCGAGAAAATGCGTCAGTTCCGTAGCGTCTGCTTCGGGCGCTTTGATTTAATTAGGATGTTTCTGGAAATCCAGATTCAGGCAGCGTTTGCCGACGGCTCACTGCATCCGAACGAACGAGACGTACTGTATGTGATTGCTGAAGAGCTGGGTATTTCCCGTATGCAGTTCGATCAGTTCTTGCGCATGATGCAGGGCGGAGCGCAGTTTGGCGGAGGCTATCAGCAACAGCAGCAATCCGCGGGCGGCGGCTGGCAACAGGCGCAGCGTGGCCCAACGCTGGAAGATGCCTGCAACGTATTAGGCGTTAAGCCGACTGACGATGCGACCACCATTAAGCGCGCCTATCGCAAGCAGATGAGCGAACATCACCCGGATAAACTGGTTGCTAAAGGGTTGCCACCGGAAATGATGGAAATGGCGAAGCAGAAAGCGCAGGAAATTCAGAAAGCGTACGAGCTGATTAAAGAGCAGAAAGGCTTTAAATAATGCGGTGTCTGCCCGGTAAAAACCGGGCGGACATTAAAAGTCGGCAGGCGTTTTAAACGTCATCGACGTGCCAAACGCCGGATGGGTAATCGTCAGCATTTCAGCATGCAGCTGTAAACGCGGCGCCATTGCCAGCGCGTCCGGTGTCGCGTAAAAACGATCCCCCAGAATCGGATGACCCAACGCCAGCATGTGCACACGCAGCTGATGCGAACGTCCCGTAATCGGCTTAAGCAAAATGCGCGCGGTGTTATCCGGCGCATACTCCAACACTTCATACTCCGTCTGCGCGGCTTTGCCGGTCTCAAAGCACACTTTTTGCTTTGGTCGGTTCGGCCAGTCACAGATCAGGGGTAAATCTACCAGCCCCTCCGCTTTTTCCGGATGTCCCCAGATTCGCGCGATGTACTGTTTCTTCGGCTCGCGATCGCGGAACTGACGCTTCAGTTCGCGCTCGGCGGCTTTGGTCAGAGCCACGACAATCACACCGCTGGTCGCCATATCCAGACGATGCACAGATTCAGCCTGCGGATAATCGCGTTGCACGCGGGTCATCACGCTGTCTTTGTGCTCCTCCAGACGGCCCGGCACGGACAACAAGCCGCTCGGCTTGTTGACCACCATAATATGGTCATCCTGATACAGAATGACCAACCAGGGGTCCATTGGCGGATTGTAGGTCTCCATGATCATGTCGCGCTCCGTTTATTGATGCGTCACAACGATCAGACGCAGCGCATCCAGTCGCCAGCTCGCCTGATCCAGGCTTTCGAGCACCTGCTGACGGTTGCTCTCGATAGCAGCCAGTTCGTCGTCACGGATGTTCGGGTTCACAGCTCTTAACGCTTCCAGGCGAGAAAGTTCCGCCGAAAGTTTCTCGTCAGCTTCACGACGTGCGGAATCGATCAGCGCTCGTGCGGCTTTCTCAATCTGCGCTTCGCCCTGTTGAAGAATGGCGTGCACGTCCTGTTGAACGGCATTCACCAGCTTGCTGCCCGTATGACGATTCACCGCGCTCAACTGACGGTTAAAGCTCTCAAACTCCACCTGAGTCGCCAGGTTGGTGCCGTTTTTGTCCAGCATCAGGCGCACCGGCGTTGCAGGCAGGAAGCGGTTAAGTTGCAGCTGTTTCGGTGCCTGCGCTTCAACGACATAGATCAGCTCAAGCAGCAAAGTCCCCACCGGCAGGGCTTTGTTTTTCAGCAGCGAAATGGTGCTGCTCCCGGTATCACCGGACAAAATCAGATCCAGGCCGTTACGAATCAGCGGGTGTTCCCAGGTAATGAACTGTGCGTCTTCACGAGAAAGTGCCACATCACGCTCAAAGGTGATGGTGCAGCCATCTTCCGGCAGGCCTGGGAAATCAGGCACCAGCATGTGATCTGATGGCGTCAGAACAATCATGTTTTCGCCACGGTCGTCCTGATTAATCCCCACGATATCAAACAGGTTCATCGCGAAGCTGATCAGGCTGGTGTCGTCATCTTGCTCTTCAATGCTTTCTGCGAGGGCTTGCGCTTTCTCGCCGCCGTTGGAGTGGATCTCCAGCAGGCGGTCACGGCCCTGTTCCAGCTGAATCTTCAGCGCATCGTGTTTTTCGCGACAGGTTTTGATCAGATCGTCAAAGCCGTCGGTATTTTCCGGCGATGCCAGGTAGCCAATCAAATCGCTATGCACCTGATCGTAAATGGTGCGTCCGGTCGGGCAGGTATGTTCAAACGCATCCAGCCCTTCGTGGAACCAACGCACCAGCACGGACTGCGCGGTATTTTCCAGGTACGGGACGTGGATTTGAATATCATGCGCCTGACCAATACGGTCCAGGCGGCCAATACGCTGCTCCAGCAGATCCGGATTAAACGGCAGATCAAACATCACCAGTTTGCTGGCGAACTGGAAGTTACGCCCTTCTGAACCGATTTCGGAACACAGCAGAACCTGTGCGCCGCTGTCTTCTTCGCCAAACCATGCCGCCGCGCGGTCACGTTCGATGATGGACATCCCTTCGTGGAACACCGCCGCGCGAATACCTTCCCGCTCGCGCAGGACCTGTTCCAGCTGTAGCGCGGTGGCTGCTTTGGCGCAAATCACGAGTACTTTCTGCGAGCGATGGGCGGTCAAATAACCCATCAACCATTCAACGCGTGGATCGAAGTTCCACCAGGTTCCGGTATCCCCTTCAAATTCCTGGTAAATCTGCTCCGGATAGAGCATATCGCGAGCGCGCTCTTCAGCATTTTTACGCGCACCCATAATTCCAGAAACTTTTATCGCCGTCTGATACTGCGTCGGCAGCGGCAGTTTGATGGTGTGCAGTTCGCGTTTTGGGAAACCTTTGACACCGTTACGGGTGTTACGGAACAGCACGCGGCTGGTGCCGTGGCGGTCCATCAGCATGGAAACCAGTTCCTGACGCGCGGCTTCAGCGCCATCACGATCGCTGTTGGCCGTCTGCAGAAGCGGCTCAATATCCTGCTCACCAATCAAATCGCTCAATGTATTAAGCTCATCGTTGGAAAGATGTTTGCCAGCCAGCAGTAGAGCGACCGCATCGGCCACCGGACGGTAATTCTGCTGTTCTTCAACAAACACGTCAAAATCGTGGAAACGGTTTGGATCGAGCAGGCGCAAGCGCGCAAAATGGCTTTCCAGACCCAGCTGTTCTGGCGTTGCCGTCAGAAGCAGAATACCCGGGACGCGCTCCGCCAGCTGTTCAATCGCCATGTACTCGCGGCTTGGGGCGTTTTCGCTCCAGACCAGATGGTGCGCTTCATCGACGACCAGCAGATCCCACTCAGCATCGCAAAGATGCTCAAGCCGCTGCTTGCTACGACGCACAAAGTCCAGGGAGCAAATCACCAGTTGCTCGGTTTCGAACGGGTTCTCAGCGTCGTGCTGGGCTTCGGCATAACGCTCGTCATCGAACAGGGAAAAACGCAGGTTAAAGCGGCGCAGCATTTCGACCAGCCACTGGTGTTGTAGCGTTTCAGGCACCACGATCAGCACACGTTCCGCGGCACCCGACAGCAACTGTTGGTGCAAAATCATGCCCGCTTCGATGGTTTTACCCAGGCCTACTTCGTCCGCCAGCAGCACGCGCGGCGCGTGACGACGCCCCACGTCGTGAGCGATGTTGAGCTGATGCGGAATCAGGCTGGTGCGCTGTCCACGCAGGCCGCTCCACGGCATGCGGTACTGTTCGCTCTGGAATTTGCGCGCGCGATAGCGCAGTGCGAAGCGGTCCATGCGGTCAATCTGACCGGCGAACAGGCGATCCTGTGGTTTGCTGAATACCAGACGGCTATCGAGCATTACTTCGCGCAGCATGACGTCTGCTTCTTCGGTATCTAAACGCGTTCCGGTATAGGCGAGCAGCCCATTCTCTTCTTTTACGTCTTCAATCTTCAGCTGCCAGCCTTCGTGGCTGGTAACGGTGTCGCCCGGATTAAACATGACACGGGTAACAGGGGAGTCATTGCGTGCATACAGACGGTTTTCACCGGTTGCAGGGAACATAATAGTGACCATTCGCGCATCCAGCGCCACTACTGTTCCTAATCCGAGTTCGCTTTCTGTATCGCTGATCCAGCGTTGACCAAGTGTAAAAGGCATAGTTGTTCGGCTCTAATCTTTAATTGCAGGCAATAGTTCAACCGCCGTCGCAGAATGACGGCCATCGAAAAATGGGTCCGGGAATGGAAAGGGCGCTATGGTACTGGATGACGGCGTTTTCGTCACGCGTCAAAATAGCCCAAGTTGTCCTGTCATGAGTGTAGCAAAATCATCGTCGACGAAAGGTAAAATTCCATCGGCGACGGGCATAAGCTGTCGCGTGAGGTAGTGATCGTAGTCGAGCGGCGACTGTTGATAATCCACCGGCTCCGGGCCGCTGGTGGTCCACACATACTTAATGGTCCCCCGATTTTGATACTGCGGCGCGCGGCCACGGCGCACGTTTTCCTCATCCGCCAGACGCGCTGCGCGAACGTGCGGGGGCACATTACGCTGGTACTCTTCCAGCGGGCGACGCAGGCGCTTGCGATAGACCAGTTGGCTATCCAGCTCGCCGGCCATCAGGCTGGCAATCGTCTCGCGGACGTAATCCTGATACGGTTCGTTGCGAAACACGCGCAGATATAGCGTTTGCTGGAACTGCTGCGCCAGCGGCGTCCAGTCAGTGCGCACGGTTTCCAGGCCTTTAAATACCATGCGTTGCTCTTTGCCTTCCTGAATTAACCCCGCGTACCGTTTCTTGCTGCCCTGTTCCGTACCGCGGATCGTGGGCATCAAAAACCGGCAAAAATGGGTTTCGAATTCCAGCTCCAGCGCGCTGGTTAAGCGCTCTTTTTGCAAATGATTGTGCCACCAGTCGTTCACGAAAGAGACGAGATGTTTGCCGATTTTGGCGGCGTCCTCTTCGCTGTGCGCGCCTTTTAGCCAGACGAACGTCGAGTCGGTATCACCGTAAATCACGTCATAGCCCTGCGACTCCACCAGCGCTTTGGTCTGGCGCATAATTTCGTGTCCACGCATAGTGATCGACGAGGCCAGACGCGGATCGAAGAAGCGGCAGGCGCTGGTACCCAGCACGCCGTAAAAAGCATTCATGATGATCTTCAGCGCCTGGGAGAGCGGCTTATTGCTATGACGTTTGGCTTCTTCGCGGCCATGCCAGATCTGGCTGACGATCTCCGGCAGGCAGTTTTTCTCGCGCGAAAATCGTGCGCCTAAAAATCCTTCGGTACTGTGCGCCTCGTCGGGCTGCGCCATGCCTTCCACCAGACCGACCGGATCGATCAGGAACGTGCGAATGATCGACGGATACAGACTTTTATAATCCAGCACCAGAACCGAGTCATACAGCCCAGGCCTGGAGTCCATGACATAGCCGCCAGGGCTGGCCTGGGGAGGGACTTCGCCAAGATTGGGGGCGACGTAACCAGCGCGGTGCATACGGGGAATATAGAGGTGACCAAACGCGGCGACCGAACCGCCGTGACGATCGACCGCCAGACCATTGACGGTCGCGCGCTCTAACAGGAACGGCATAATCTCCGTCTTGTGGAAAATGCGCGTTACCAGCTCGCAGTCTTTCAGGTTATAAGTGGCCAGCGCCGGTTTATCTTCGTGAAAGCGCCGGTCGATCTCATCCATGCGATCCCACGGATTATCGATCGATTTCCCTTCACCGAGCAGCTCTCGCGACACCGCCTCCAGCGAGAAAGAGGAAAAACTCCAGAAAGCCGATTTCAGCGCGTCGATACCGTCGATGATCAAACGGCCATTCGCCTGGGCGAAAAACACGCCGTTCTTGAAACCGTGCTCTCGCCACTCAAGCTCGCTATTGCCGCGCCCGAGAACCAGCGGAATGCGATAGCGTTCGGCGTGTTTTTGCAGGACGCGCAAATCAAACTGCACCACGTTCCAGCCGATGAGCACATCGGGATCGTGTCTGGCAAACCACTGATTCAGTTTTTCGAGTAATTGCGGGCGGCTGTTAACGTACTCAAGCTCAAAGTCCAGCCCGGACGCATCGCCGTTTGGCGGCCCAAGCATATACACAATGCGTTGCCCGCAGCCTTCCAGCCCGATGCAGTACAGCTCGCCGTGGCGCGTGGTTTCTATATCCAGCGACACCCATTTTAACGGGGGACGATAATGTGGATTGGGTTTCAGGCGGGCGTTGGTGAGCTTGCTGCCCTGCGGGGTACCGTCGACCCAAACGGGGGCGGTGATAAAACGCTCCATCAGGAAACGTTCAGGCGGGCGGATATCCGCTTCATACAGGATAACGTCTGCTTCGCGCAGCAGCTTTTCGTAACGCATCAGCTGGCGATGGGCGCGACAATAAAGGCCGTATACGGGCTGGCGGTGGAAATCTTTCAGGTCCAGCGGCGTGATGCGCCAGCCGTTCTCACCGCGCAGCACCTCCTTCGTTTTTTCGACGTGTTGTTCCGGGATAAACGCCACGGACTCCTGCGGCGGCAGCGTCACGTTTAGCGGGCCGGTATCCGTCGCCAGCCAGAATTCGACCTCGGTGCCCTGCGGGGTATCCCGCCAGTGCCGGGTCAGTAAAAAGCCTTCTTGCGCCTGCGCCACGCCGTTATCCCATCAAACAAAACCAGGCCTGATTATAGCCTGGTTAAGGTTTTTATGCTGGGATTTTATACAGGTATTATGGCGTGCGTTTTGCAGCCCTCTCACGGGGAGAGGGCGCGATCACTGGCCGTAATAGGCCTTCGCGCCGTGTTTACGCAGATAGTGTTTATCCAGCAGCGTTTGTTGCATATCGGGTAGTTGCGGAGAGAGTTGCCGCGTAAAGATACCCATATAGGCGATCTCTTCCAGCACAATGGCGTTATGTACCGCGTCTTCGGCGTTTTTGCCCCACGCGAACGGGCCGTGAGAGTGCACCAGCACGCCCGGCATCTGTGCGGCATCGAGTCCCTGTTTTTCAAAGGTCTCGACAATCACGTTGCCGGTTTCCCATTCGTACTCGCCGTTGATTTCGCCGTCGGTCATTTTACGCGTGCAGGGCACCGCACCGTAGAAATAGTCCGCGTGCGTCGTGCCCGTCGCCGGAATGGAAAGCCCGGCCTGCGCCCAAATAGTGGCGTGGCGAGAGTGCGTGTGCACGATGCCGCCAATCGAGGGAAATGACTGATACAGCAGGCGATGGGTCGGTGTATCAGAGGAGGGCTTTTTGTTGCCTTCCACTACTTCACCGGTCGCAATACTGACAACCACCATATCGTCGGCGGTCATCACCGTGTAATCCACGCCGGACGGCTTGATGACAAATACACCCTTTTCACGATCGACGGCGCTCACATTGCCCCAGGTCAGCGTGACGAGGTTGTGTTTTGGCAGAGCCAAATTCGCGTCGAGTACCTGACGTTTGAGATCTTCTAACATGCAATCCTCCAGGAAAAAAAGCCCGCCCTGCGGCAGGCTAAAGGTTCCCTGTTAACGTTTTGAACCGTAATACACTTCGTTCCAGCGCAGCGCGTCTTTAAACGCTGGCAGACGGGTATCGTTGTCGATAACGGTCAGCTCGATGTCGTGCAGTTCAGCGAACTGGCGCATATCGTTCAGGTCCAGCGAATGGCTGAAGACGGTGTGGTGCGCACCACCGGCCACGATCCACGCTTCGGATGCAGTCGGCAGATCCGGCTGGGCTTTCCACAGCGCGTTTGCCACCGGCAGTTTCGGCAGAGAGTGCGGGGTTTCGACGGTGTCGACGCAGTTCACCAGCAGGCGGAAACGATCGCCCAGGTCTATGAGGCTGGCGTTAATCGCCGGGCCAGTGCGGGTGTTGAAGATTAGGCGTGCCGGATCGGCTTTGCCGCCGATGCCCAGGTACTGCACGTCGAGGATCGGTTTCTCTTCAACGGCGATCGAAGGACACACTTCCAGCATGTGCGAGCCCAGCACCAGATCGTTGCCGTTCTCGAAGTGGTAGGTGTAATCCTCCATAAATGAGGTGCCGCCCTGTAGACCGGTCGACATCACCTTCATGATGCGAAGCAGGGCGGCGGTTTTCCAGTCGCCTTCGCCCGCAAAGCCGTAGCCTTGCTGCATCAGACGTTGTACCGCCAGGCCAGGAAGCTGTTTCAGGCCATGGAGATCTTCAAACGTGGTGGTGAACGCATGGAAACCGCCCTGTTCAAGGAAGCGCTTCATGCCCAGCTCAATACGCGCAGCATCCAACACGTTCTGGCGTTTATCGCCTTTAATCTGAGCGGCCGCGGTCAGGCGATAGCTGCTCTCGTATTCATCGACAAGTGCGCTCACATCGCCATCGCTGATTTCATTCACCACCTGCACCAGATCGCCAACCGCCCAGGTATTCACCGAGAAGCCAAACTTGATCTGCGCGGCGACTTTATCGCCGTCGGTGACGGCCACTTCGCGCATGTTATCGCCGAAACGCACCACTTTTAGATGGCGGGTATCTTGTTTAGACACGGCCTGACGCATCCAGGAACCGATACGTTTCTGCGCTTGGCTGTCCTGCCAGTGACCGGTCACTACCGCGTGCTGCTGGCGCATACGTGCACCGATAAAACCAAACTCGCGGCCGCCGTGTGCGGTCTGGTTCAGGTTCATAAAGTCCATATCGATGCTATCCCATGGCAGGGACGCGTTGAACTGGGTATGGAACTGCAGCAGTGGTTTATTGAGGATGGTCAGGCCGTTAATCCACATTTTGGCCGGAGAGAAGGTATGCAGCCACACCACCATACCGGCGCATTTATCGTCGTAATTGGCGTCGCGGCAAATGTGGGTGATTTCGTCTGGCGTGGTGCCAAGCGGTTTCAGCACCAGTTTGCACGGCAGTTTGGCTTCTGCGTTCAGCGCATTAACCACGTGTTCCGCGTGTTGAGTCACCTGACGCAGCGCTTCTGGTCCGTATAAATGCTGGCTGCCAATCACAAACCACACTTCATAATTATTAAAAATGGTCATTATCGTGTCCTTAATGTGTCAGGGTTGTCGGTTTTTCCGCGCTGTTTTTGGCGGGGGCGGCGACAGGGAGATAGTGTTGTTCAGCGCTTTTCGACCATTGCAGGTAGCGCTGATAAAGTTGTTCAAAGCGTTGTGCTTGCTGAGGGCGCGGCTGAAGCGTGTTTTCTACTTTGCTCGCCATGTGCTGCTGTGCGGTCGGGATATCGGCGTGCACGCCTGCCGCGACGGCGGCAAAAATCGCCGCACCCAGCGCGCAGCACTGATCGGAGGCGACAATTTGCAGCGGACGATTCAGGACGTCGCAGCAGGCCTGCATGATCACCTGATTTTTACGGGCGATACCGCCCAGCGCCATCACCTCGTTTACGGCGATACCTTGTTCGGTGAAGCACTCCATAATCGCGCGCGCCCCAAACGCGGTTGCCGCAATCAGGCCGCCAAACAGCGCAGGCGCATCGGTTGCCAGGTTGAGATCGGTAATCACCCCTTTGAGACGTTGGTTGGCAAACGGGGTACGGCGACCGTTAAACCAGTCGAGAACCACCGGGAGATGATCAAGAGACGGATTTTTTGCCCACGCCTCGGTGAGCTGCGGGAGCAGCATTTTTTTGCTGGCATCAATTTGCGGTTTCAGCTCCGGATGCGTTGCGGCCAGCTGATCCAGCGGCCAGCCCAACACACGTCCAAACCAGGCGTAGATATCGCCAAAGGCGGACTGCCCGGCTTCGAGACCGATAAAATCAGGGACAACGCTCCCGTCAACCTGGCCACAAATGCCTTTCACCGCGCGGTCGCCCACGGTAGCTTTATCGGCGGTCAAAATGTCGCAGGTTGATGTGCCGATCACTTTGACCAGCGTATTCGGCTGCGCGCCAGCGCCAACGGCACCCATATGGCAGTCGAACGCCCCGCCGGAAATCGCGACGTTTTGCGCCAGACCCAAGCGTTGCGCCCACTCTTCGTTGAGCGTGCCTACCGGGATATCGGCGGTGAAGGTGTCGGTAAAGAGCGGGTATTTCAGGTTCTGGTTGATAATCGGGTCGAGCTCATCAAAGAACGCTGCAGGCGGCAGACCGCCCCAGCTTTCGTGCCAGAGCGATTTATGCCCTGCACTGCAGCGCCCGCGGCGGATATCCTCAGGTCGCGTTGTGCCGGACAGCAGCGCCGGAACCCAGTCGCACAGTTCAATCCAGGAGACAGCAGCTTGCGCTACGGCAGGGTCCGCGCGGGTGACGTGCAGGATTTTTGCCCAGAACCATTCGCTGGAATAAATCCCACCGATGTAGCGCGAGTAGTCGGCTTTGCCCGGCTGATGGCACAAACGGGTGATGGCTTCGGCTTCTTCGACCGCGGTATGGTCTTTCCACAGCACGAACATGGCGTTCGGGTTATCGGCAAATTCAGGACGCAGCGCCAGCACGCGGCCTTCAGCATCGACAGGCGCAGGCGTTGAGCCGGTGCTGTCCACGCCGATTCCGACAATCTGCGCACGCTGTTCTTCGCTTAACTCGGCCAGCACGGTTTTGATCGCCGCTTCCATCGATTCAATGTAATCACGCGGGTGATGGCGGAACTGATTATTTGGCGCATCGCAGTAACGCCCCTCTTGCCAGCGCGGATACCATTCGACGCTGGTCGCTATTTCCTGACCCGTACGACACTCCACCGCCAGAGCGCGTACCGAGTCACTTCCAAAATCGAGGCCAATCGCAATTGCCATTTCTGTTGCTCCATCAAAAAACGGGTATGAATCAACATTAGAGATTGAGGGAAAAAATCGTCAGGCAGGATCCGCTAATCTTATGGACTAAATTGCTGTTAAGGTTGAAAGTGTGACGCTGTGCAAATAATCAATGTGGACATTTCTGCCGTAGTTATAGACACTTTTGTTACTGCTGTTTCACCTGAAGTAGCGGATAAATCTGGGGTAAATGCTGAATTAAGGCGGATCGGAAAGCGCGGGGATGCGATAAACGTCTTTTAACGCCCCGTTTTTAGACTGCTTTTCTCGATATGGACAATTTGTTTCCTTCTTGACCGTTGGGAGTCACCAATTTATGGCCGAAATACAAAACGATCCCTTGCTGCCGGGTTACTCCTTCAACGCCCATCTGGTCGCGGGTTTGACCCCCATTGAAGCCGACGGTTACCTCGACTTTTTTGTCGATCGACCGCTGGGAATGAAGGGTTACATTCTGAATATCACCGTGCGTGGCGAAGGGGTTATCCAGAATAACGACAAGCAATTTGTCTGTCGTCCGGGGGATATTTTGCTGTTTCCACCGGGAGAAGTTCATCACTACGGACGTCATCCGGACGCCAAAGAGTGGTATCACCAGTGGGTCTATTTCCGCCCGCGTGCTTACTGGCAGGAGTGGCTGGCGTGGCCGGCAATTTTTGCGCACACCGGTTATTATCGTCCTGATGAGGCGCACCAGGCGCAGTTTCGCGAACTGTTTGCCCAGATTATTGATGCGCAGGTGGGCGGGCGCTACGCCGAACTTTTGGCGATAAATCTGCTGGAACAACTGCTGCTACGGCGCATGGAGGCGATTAACGAATCGCTTAACCCGCCGCTGGATCACCGCGTGCGCGACGCGTGCCAGTACATCAGCGACCATCTGGCGGACAGCCAGTTTGATATTGCCGGTGTCGCCCAGCACGTGTGCCTCTCGCCATCGCGTCTGTCGCACCTGTTTCGCCAGCAGCTTGGTGTCAGCGTGTTGAGCTGGCGAGAGGATCAGCGCATCAGTCAGGCCAAACTGTTACTCAGCACTACGCGAATGCCGATCGCCACCGTCGGGCGCAACGTGGGCTTTGAAGATCAGCTCTATTTTTCGCGCGTATTCAAAAAATGTACCGGTGCCAGCCCAAGCGAATTCCGCGCCGGATGTGAATAAACGGTAAAAAAAATTAAACAAGCAGGTGAAGTCCGGCAGCAACCAGTAAACTATTCAGACAATTGTTGTCTTGACGCGGCAGGAAGCTCTTCGCAGAATCCCTGCTTCGTCATCTGACCGGAATCGTTATGCAGGCATTGCTGGAACATTTTATTACTCAATCCGTCGCGTATTCGCTGATTGCTGTCGCGCTGGTGGCCTTTCTGGAATCGCTGGCGCTGGTGGGATTGATTTTACCCGGGACAGTCATGATGGCGGGACTTGGCGCCCTGATTGGCAGCGGGGAGGTTAACTTCTGGCAAGCATGGGTGGCCGGGATTATAGGTTGTCTGCTGGGCGACTGGCTGTCGTTCTGGCTGGGCTGGCGCTTCAAAAAGCCTCTGCACCGCTGGTCCTTCATGAAAAAGAACAAAGCGTTGCTCGATAAAACGGAACACGCTCTGCATCAGCACAGCATGTTTACCATTTTAGTGGGGCGATTTGTCGGCCCGACACGTCCGCTGGTGCCGATGGTTGCCGGGATGCTGGATCTGCCGGTCGCCAAATTTATTCTGCCAAACGTCATCGGCTGCATCCTTTGGCCGCCGATCTATTTCTTGCCTGGGATCCTGGCCGGTGCGGCGACCGATATTCCTGTTGATGCCCAAAGCGGTCACTTCAAATGGCTGCTGTTAGCCACCGCGCTGATGATGTGGGTCGGGGTTTGGCTGTGCTGGCGTTTATGGCGCAACGCGAAAGCCGGAACGGATCGTCTGACGCACTACCTGCCGCGCAGTCGTTTGATCTGGCTGGCACCGTTACTGCTGGGCGTTGCCGTGGTAGCGCTGGTATCGCTGATTCGTCATCCGCTGATGCCGGTATACGGTGAGATTTTACTGAAGGTGGTCAGCCGGTAATTTTCTTCTTTCCGTTCGTGGTTTTCCCTCTCCCCGTGCGCACGTCGATGGTTCTCTCCCGCTCCCTCTGCGCATGACGGCGGTTTTTTCTCTTCCCGTACGCACGTCGATGGTTCTCTCCCGCTCCCTGTGCGCATGACGGCGATTTTCTCTCTCCCTGTGTGCACGTAGGCAGTTTTCTCCCTCTCCCTGTGCGCATGACGGCGATTTTCTCTCTCCCTGTGTGCACGTAGGCAGTTTTCTCCCTCTCCCTGTGGGAGAGGGTCGGGGTGAGGGCATCAGACAACTCAGTATCTAACCGGCTGCGAATGTACCCCCAACAGCGCTGAGGCGCTCGCGTTTCCGCTAAGCAGCGCCTGAGTCTCGCCGTCCCAGGCGATGCGTCCGTCGGCAATCACCACGGAGCGTGGCGCAATTCTGGCGGCGTCTTCCACGCTGTGCGACACCATCAGCATCGTGAGTTGTTTCTTCGTACACACGTCTTTGACCAGCTGCAGCATCTCTTGTCGCAGCGCCGGGTCGAGCGCCGAGAACGGCTCATCAAGCAGTAAAATCGGCTGCTCCCGAACCAGGCAGCGCGCCAGCGCCACACGCTGACGCTGTCCGCCGGACAGTTCTCCCGGCAAGCGATCGATAAAATCCATCAGCCCCATCTGTCGGGCGATGTCTTCAAGCTTCTCGCGCTGCGCAGCCGTCAGTTTCAGTCCCGGATCCATTCCCAGCCCGATGTTCTGGCGGACCGTCAGATGGGTGAACAGATTATTTTCCTGAAACAGCATCGACACCGGACGCTGCGAGGGCGGCGTGTGGGTATGATCCTGACCGTTAATCGTCATCTCCCCGCGCGCGGGCGGCAGGAAACCGGCAATCAAATTGAGCAATGTGCTTTTCCCCGCCCCACTGGGACCGAGGATCGCGATTATCTCCCCTTGCTGCGCGGTCAGAGTAAAACGCATCGGCAGGTGCTGGTAAAGCCAGGTTACATCAGTCAGTTTTAGCATCACGCCCCGGAAGTTTTTCGATAACAGTGAACAAGGTAAAGCACAGCAGAAGGAGTAGCAGCGCGGTGACTGCGCCATCCTGACTGCGATAGGAGCCGATTTGCTGGTAGAGCCAGAACGGCAGCGTGCGGAAATCGTCATTGCCAAACAGCGCCACGACGCCGAAATCGCCAATCGACAGCACGCTGGCAAAGGCCAGCGCCTGGGCAATGGGGCGTTTAAGTGCGCGGAGTTCGACCACTTTCAACCGCCGCCAGCCGCGCATTCCCAATGACTGACAAAGCAGCGTGTAACGGGAACTGACGTCGCGCATCGGGTTTTCCAGCACTTTGAGCGCGTAGGGTATTGCCATCAGCGCGTTGGTGAAAATCACGATGCCGTCCGCGTGCTCTGGCAGGCCGACAGTGCTGTTAAACAGCAAGAAGAAACCGGTCGCCAGAACAATGCCTGGCATCGCCAGAATCAGCATGCCGCTGAGCTCCAGCGCCTGTCCGGCGACTCTGGCCTGGCGCGCGTACAGCTCACGGCTGCTCCACAGCAGCATCATGGTCAGTAAGACACACAGCAAACCGGCACCAAGTGCAATCCGCAGCGAGGTGCCCGTTGCTTGCCACAGTACCGACTGTTGCAGCACGGAAATCACATTCAGATTGAGTCCATCCACCACCACCGCGAGCAGTGGCGGGAGCAACAGCAGCAACGCCAGCGCGATGAGCGTGATGTCCGTAATGCGGCTGCGCCAGCGATCCTGCGGGTCTCGCCAGCCGCTGACCTGATGGCTGCCCACTGCAATGGCTTTGCTCAGGCGCTGGCTAAGTAGCACTAGCCCCAGACAGCAGAACATCTGAACCATCGCCAATATCGCCGCTCGGCCCGGATCGTAGTCAAAGCTCAGCGCCTGATAAATCGCGAGTTCAATGGTTGTCGCCTGCGGCCCACCACCCAGCGACAATACCGTCGCAAAGCTGGCGAAACAGAGCATGAAAATCAATGCGGCAACCGGGGGGATCTGGCGGCGCAGCCACGGCCATTCAACAAAACGGAAGAACGTCCAGCCGCGCATACCGAGCTGTGCGGCGAGCTGGCGCTGTTCTCCAGGGATATTTTCCAGCGCCTGTAAAAACAGTCGCGTCGCCATCGGCATATTGAAAAAGACGTGGGCCAGCAAAATGCCCTGCAGACCATAAGGCGAGAAGGTCCACTCGATGCCGAAAACGTTGAGCAGCGCGGCGATCCAACCCTGTCGTCCATAAACGCTCAGAATGCCGAAGACGGCGACCAGCACCGGTAAAATCAGCGTCATGGCGCACAGGCGCAACAGGATTAGCCTGCCGGGAAAGCGGCGTCGATACAGGGCGCGAGCCAGAAAAATCGCCGGTACAACGGAGAGCAGGGCAGAGAGAAACGCCTGCCAGAAAGAGAAACGCACGACATGCCAGAGATAGCTGTCATGCCAAAGCGCGACGAGATCGCTCTCAGGTGCGTTAAACCACAGCGCCAGAAATGCGCCCAGGCTGACGACCACCATCAAAATGGCGGCAATCAGCCCAGGAATCAGCCAGCCGGGGATCAGCGGCTGACGGCGCGTTGCCATTCACTGATCCATGCGGCGCGCTGGCTGGAAATCTGTTGCGGGGTAAATTCCAGCGTGGTTTGTGGTTTGGTCAGCTGATCAAAACCTGCAGGCAGCGTCACGTTGGTTACCGGATACATCCAGTTGCCGGTTGGGATCGCATTCTGGAATGCCGGTGAGACCATAAATTTCAGGAACTTTTCAGCCAGTTCAGGCTGTTTGCTGGCTGCCGTACGTGCGGCCATTTCCACCTGCAAATAGTGCCCCTCAGAGAAATTCGCCGCCGCGTAATGGTCTTTTTTCTCTTCGATGATGTGATACGCCGGAGAGGTGGTGTAGCTCAGAACCAGATCGCTTTCGCCCTTAAGGAACAGGCCGTAGGCTTCACTCCAGCCTTTGGTGACGGTAACGGTTTTCGCCGCCAGCTTCTGCCATGCTTCTGGCGCTTTGTCACCGTAGACTTTTTGCATCCACAACAGCAGGCCCAGACCCGGCGTGCTGGTGCGCGGATCCTGATAAATCACGCGCCATTTCTGGTCGCTCTCAACCAGCTCTTTCAGGCTCTTTGGCGGATTTTTCAGCTTATTTTTGTCATACACAAACGCGAAGTAGCCGTAATCGAACGGCACGAACGTGTCATTTTTCCAGCCGCCGGGAACGTTAACCGCATCGTTCGCCACACTGCTTTTGGCGAACAGTTTGGTTTGTGAGGCCGCGTCCAGCAGATTGTTATCGAGACCCAGCACCACGTCGGCTTTGCTGTTTTTACCTTCCATGCGCAGACGGTTCAGCAGCGAGACGCCATCTTCCAGCGCCACGAATTTCAGCTCGCAGTTACAGTCGGCCTCAAAGGCTTTTTTGACGACCGGTCCAGGGCCCCAGTCAGCGGCGAAGGAGTCGTAGGTGTAGACCGTTAAGACGGGTTTGGCAAAAACAGGCAGCGCAAACAGCGCCAGCAGGGGGAGAACTTTTTTTAACACTTTGCACCTCAAAGTTGAGTGGCAAAGGATTTTGAGCGACAGCCTCAAATCCCTTCGCCGGCGTTATCCGGATCAGGTTCGACGGGTATTATCTCAGCGCACATCGTCGATGCAGCACCCCGTTGAGAACAGCAGTAGTGTAATGATTTGGTGAATATTACGAAAGTGTTATGGTTCCGGCGGTGCAAACCAGGCCGATTTAAAGTCAAACCAGCCTAAGGTATTCATTCTCAAACCGCGCATACTGCGCTGCCCCTGGATCATCAGCCAGTGGTGGATAAGCGGAACCATCGCCTGCTGCGACAGCAACTGCTGACACCAGACGGCGAGATTCATCTCTCCGGCGCGCCATTGTGCTGCGTCCTGCTGCCAGTCGCGAGCAATACAGTGCTGAATAAGCGGGATTTCAAACAGATGCGAGAACAGGGAGAAGTCGAGCGGCAGGGTGAAATTGGCGCTGTTGAGCCAGATATCGCTCACCGCTTCGCCGCGGTGCCACTCATCGTATTCCACTTCCTGAATCTCGAGCTTCACGCCCTCTGCGGCCAGCAGTTTGCTCATGATTCGGGCAATAAAACGGTGTTCAACGTGCTCGCGATAATAGGTCAGGGTGATGGATTCCAGCCCGGCGGGTTTCTCGCCGCGCCCTGGACGGGCATGGTGCCAGCGAGGAAGGAGCCCATACGCCGGGAACCAGTAAGTCTGGTGCTGCTCTTCCGCCTGATAAATCAGATTGGCAGGGGCGAGAATTTGGCTCACCCACTGGCGCACCTCACGGCTGGCTCCGCGATGCGTTCGGGCATCAAACAGCAGGTAATAACAGCCCTCTTCAAGGCGGCTCTCAACCGCTTTCTCGCCTTCGGTGGGGCCTTCCAGCGTCAGGCCAGGGCTGAACTCTTCGCTGATGTCGGGCAGCACCCAGACATTCACTTCGTCAATCAGTGCGCGATAACCAAAGTAATCATCAAAAGCGCGGATCTTGAGCTGATTATTGTTGTTACGCGTCACCGCGTAAGGACCGGTGCCAACAGGCTGGCTGGCAAACTGGGGCATCGATTGCCACTCGTGAGGCAAAATCATCGACGGCACATAGCCCATCAACCACGGCAGCCACTGATCGGGTTGCGAAAGTTCGATATCCAGCGTCCAGGCTGTCGGTGAATGGATGCGTGAGATATGCGAATAGAGCGGCAGCTCGCGGGCGCGTTGCAGCGACGCGATAACATCGCCCATTTCCAGCTCACGGCCATGATGAAAATGAATGCCTGGACGTAAAAAAAAGCGCCAGTGCAGGGGCGAAAGCTGTTGCCAGTGGTGGGCGATATCGGCTTCCAGTTCCCCGTTTTCCTCATTTATGCGCGTCAGACCACTAAAGATCTGTCGTGCCATGTGCGTTTCGGATCGACGTAATGCGCTGCCGGGTAACAGATTTTTCATCGGGCGATAGTAGAGAACGCGCAGAATATGGCGTCCCTGGCGGAAGCTACGGCCTAAATGTGAGACCAGCATTTGACGCACTGCAGCCTTATCGCCGACCAGTTGCACCAGTTGATCGATACGATCCTGCTCCAGCAGATCCTCGGCGCGCTGTTGTTGCAGGGCCAGTCCCGTATAGAGGAACGTCAGGCGCGAACGTTTACCGCGCCCGGCTTCGGCCTCCCAGTTGAGCCAGCCCTGCTGCTGCATGGTGTTGAGCAGCGTGCGCATATGACGGCGTGAGCAGTTCAGGAGTTCAGCCAGCTCGTTGAGCGTGGTCTCCCGCTCCTGACCTTCGCAGCACTGCCAGAGGCGGATGAATTGTTGTTGCAGACGACCTGACGCCATAAAAGGGGAACTCCTGCCAAAAAATCATCAATTTATTAATCCCTATATTAAGCCAATAATCATTTCCGATGAAGCAAGGGAGTGAATGATGAAGAGGTCAACCGCACGTCAGTTTTATCAGCAGTACTTTTTAGCGACAAAAGGAGTGTCCTGGCTGGCCCGCCAGTGCGCCGAGCAGCGGCTGAAAATGCTGGAAGAATTGATGCAGTGGGAGGTTACGCAAACGACTTCTGAACGCTGACTTGCCTCGATCATGTGTGACTGAGTATTGGTGCTTATCACCCGCCAGCAAAATGTTTTTGCTGGCTTTTTTCGTTTACTATTCCACCTGTTTATTCTTCGCTTTAACAAGGATCTGCGCATGCTCTGGTTGATGACGATGGGCCGCCGCCTCAATGGGGTGTACGCCGCTTTTATGCTGGTGGCGTTTATGATGGGCGTGGCGGGAGCGCTTCAGGCGCCGACGCTGAGCCTGTTCCTGAGCCGCGAAGTCGGCGCACAGCCGTTCTGGGTCGGGCTGTTTTATACCGTCAACGCCATCGCCGGGATTCTGGTGAGCCTGTGGCTGGCGAAACGCTCGGACAGCCAAGGCGATCGCCGCAAGCTGATTCTGTTTTGCTGCGCGATGGCGGTCGGCAACGCGCTGTTGTTCGCGTTCAACCGCCATTATCTGACGCTTATCACCTGCGGCGTGCTGTTGGCATCGCTGGCCAATACGGCCATGCCGCAGCTCTTTGCTCTGGCGCGCGAGTATGCCGATAACTCGGCGCGTGAAGTGGTGATGTTCAGCTCGGTAATGCGTGCGCAGCTTTCCCTGGCGTGGGTCATCGGCCCGCCGCTGGCGTTTATGCTCGCTCTGAATTACGGTTTTACCATGATGTTCTCTATCGCGGCGGGGATTTTTGCCATCAGTCTGGTGCTGATTGCGTGCGTGCTGCCGTCGGTTGCCCGGATAGAGCAGGCGACGGATAAGCCCGTGACGCAGATTAGCGGCTGGCAGAATAAAAACGTGCGCATGCTGTTTATCGCCTCGACGCTGATGTGGACTTGCAACACCATGTACATCATCGACATGCCGCTGTGGATCAGTAGCGATCTGGGTTTGCCGGACAAACTGGCGGGGATCCTGATGGGTACGGCGGCCGGGCTGGAAATTCCGGCGATGATCCTGGCGGGTTATTACGTCAAACGCTTTGGTAAACGCCGGATGATGGTGGTGGCGGTTGCGGCAGGGGTACTGTTTTATCTCGGTTTAATTCTGTTTCACAGCCGCGAGGCGCTGCTGGCCCTCCAGCTGTTTAACGCTATTTTCATCGGGATTGTCGCCGGGATCGGCATGCTGTGGTTCCAGGACCTGATGCCCGGAAGAGCCGGGTCAGCGACGACGCTTTTCACCAACAGTATTTCAACCGGCGTGATCCTGGCGGGCGTGATTCAGGGCGCGCTGGTGCAAAGCTACGGGCATTTTGCGGTGTACTGGGTGATTGCGGCGATTTCTCTGCTAACGCTGGCGCTAACCTGTCGCGTGAAGGATGTGTGAAATGAGAAGGGGAAGTTTAAAGCCTGGTTTTGCACGCTAATCAATGGCCCGCTCGTCGCGGGCCATTCGCTTTAGTTCATAAATGCAGGCTGCTTGTTCTCGTAGGCTGCAATAGAATCTTCATGCTGTAACGTCAGTCCGATGCTGTCCAGACCGTTGATCATGCAATGGCGACGAAATGCATCAATGCTAAAGGCATAAGTTTTATCGCCCGCTTTGACGACTTCCGCTTCCAGATCCACTTCAAACGTGATGCCTGGATTGGCTTTTACCAACGCGAACATTTCGTCGACCTGCTCGTCACTCAGCGTCACGGGTAACAGCTGGTTGTTGAAGCTGTTGCCGTAAAAGATATCGGCGAAACTCGGCGCGATGACGACCTTAAAGCCGTAATCTGTCAGCGCCCACGGAGCGTGCTCACGAGATGAACCGCAGCCGAAGTTTTCACGCGTTAACAGAATCGAAGCGCCTTTAAATTCCGGGAAGTTCAGCACGAATTCTGGATTCGGCTGTTGACCTTGATCGTCAAGGAAACGCCAGTCGTTAAACAGGTGCGCACCAAAGCCGGTGCGGGTGACTTTCTGCAAAAACTGTTTTGGAATAATGGCGTCAGTATCCACGTTTGCCGCGTCCAGAGGGACAACCAGGCCTGTATGCTGGGTAAATTTCTCTGCCATGATTGTCTCCTTATTTTAAAACACGAATATCGGCGAAATGACCGGTGACAGCCGCTGCCGCTGCCATTGCCGGGCTGACCAGATGCGTGCGTCCGCCACGGCCCTGACGGCCTTCGAAGTTACGGTTGCTGGTCGAGGCGCAACGTTCACCCGGATTCAGGCGGTCGTTGTTCATTGCCAGACACATGGAACAGCCCGGCAGGCGCCACTCAAAACCGGCTTCAATAAAGATCTTATCCAAACCTTCTGCTTCCGCCTGCGCTTTCACCGGGCCAGATCCTGGAACAACTAACGCCTGCACGCCAGGTGCCACTTTGCGGCCTTTGGCAATCTCGGCAGCAGCGCGTAAATCTTCGATACGGGAGTTGGTGCACGAGCCGATAAAGACTTTATCGATCGCCACTTCCGTCAGCGGAATACCTGGTTTCAGGCCCATATAGGCCAGTGCTTTTTCGGCGCTGGCGCGCTCAACCGGATCGGCAAACGAGGCCGGATCGGGAACATTATCGTTCACGGAAATCACCTGACCTGGGTTGGTTCCCCAGGTGACCTGCGGGGCGATCTCTTCGGCCTGCAGCGTGACAACGGTATCAAAGATGGCGCCTTCGTCCGTTTGCAGGGTTTTCCAGTACTCTACTGCATCATTAAAATCATTGTCTTTCGGCGCGTGCAGACGCCCTTTCACATAGTTAAATGTGATGTCATCTGGCGCAACCAGGCCCGCTTTCGCGCCCATTTCGATCGCCATGTTGCACAGGGTCATGCGGCCTTCCATGCTCAGCGCGCGGATCGCATCGCCGCAGAACTCGACGACATGGCCCGTTCCGCCTGCGCTACCGGTTTTACCGATGATCGCCAGAACGATATCTTTGGCGGTAATGCCCGGTGCGGCATGGCCTTTGACTTCGATTTTCATGGTCTTCGCGCGTCCCTGTTTCAGGGTTTGCGTCGCCAGAACGTGCTCAACTTCAGAGGTACCAATACCAAACGCCAGCGCACCAAACGCGCCGTGCGTGGCGGTATGGGAGTCGCCGCAGACGATAGTCATACCCGGCAATGTGATGCCTTGTTCTGGGCCCATTACGTGGACGATGCCCTGAAACGGGTGGTTCAGGTCGTACAGTTCAACGCCGAACGCGTTGCAGTTTTTGATCAGTTCCTGCATCTGGATGCGAGCCATTTCACCAGACGCATTAATATCTTTGGTCTGGGTGGAAACGTTGTGATCCATGGTCGCGAAGGTTTTGCCTGGCTGGCGAACCTGGCGGTTGTGCGCCCGCAGGCCGTCAAATGCCTGCGGAGAGGTGACTTCGTGCACCAGATGGCGATCAATGTACAGCAGCGGGGTTTCGTTTGACGCTTCGTAAACGACATGCGCATCAAACAGTTTTTCGTATAACGTCCTGGCCATGATTACACCCCTTCTGCGACATAGCGGGCAATGATATCGCCCATTTCATCGGTACTGACTGCCGCCGTGCCGCGCGCTAAATCGCCGGTACGGATGCCTTCTTCTAACGCGCGGTTAATGGCGTTTTCAATCGCATCTGCTGCATCGTTTGCATCCAGGCTGTAGCGCAGCAGCAGCGCCAGTGACAGGATCTGCGCGATTGGATTAGCAATATTTTTGCCCGCGATATCCGGAGCCGAACCGCCCGCGGGTTCGTACAGACCAAAACCCTCTTCGTTCAGGCTGGCGGATGGCAACATGCCCATCGAGCCGGTGATCATTGCGCACTCATCAGAGAGAATATCGCCAAACAGGTTAGAACACAGCAGGACGTCAAACTGCGACGGGTCTTTAATCAGCTGCATGGTGGCGTTGTCGATGTACATATGCGCCAGCTCAACGTCCGGGTACTCGTTGGCGATTTCATTGACGATTTCACGCCATAAAATGGAGGACTGCAGGACGTTGGCTTTATCAATGGAGGTCACTTTGTGACGGCGTTTGCGTGCAGACTCAAACGCAATACGCGCAATTCGTTCGATTTCAAAACGGTGATACACCTCGGTATCAAACGCTTTTTCGTGCTGACCGCTGCCTTCGCGCCCTTTTGGCTGACCGAAGTAGATACCGCCGGTTAATTCGCGCACGCACAGAATGTCGAAGCCGTTAGCGGCGATATCGGCACGCAACGGGCAAAAATCTTCCAGGCCCTGATACAGTTTTGCAGGGCGCAGATTGCTAAATAATTTGAAGTGCTTACGCAGCGGCAATAACGCGCCGCGCTCAGGTTGTCCGGCAGGTGGCAGATGTTCCCATTTCGGGCCGCCGACGGAACCAAACAGGACTGCATCCGCATTTTCGCAGCCTTCAACCGTGGCTTTCGGCAGCGGCGTGCCGTGGTTATCAATCGCGATACCGCCCACATCATAATGGCTGGTCGAGATTTTCATCGCGAAACGTGTGCGTACAGCTTCCAGGACTTTCAGGGCTTGTGTCATCACTTCCGGGCCAATTCCGTCGCCCGGCAACACAGCAATATGGTAATTCTTCGACATTACACGGT
The DNA here is from genome assembly GCF_045627565.1 of Lelliottia sp. Classification (NCBI taxonomy): domain Bacteria; kingdom Pseudomonadati; phylum Pseudomonadota; class Gammaproteobacteria; order Enterobacterales; family Enterobacteriaceae; genus Lelliottia; species Lelliottia sp. The sequence goes on from NZ_JAZQNX010000010.1 coordinate 155,625, forward strand.
TTCCTTATTGTTCTCTTTATTCTGAGCTTTGCGTTGCAATTCTTTCTCGACTTCTGCGGCGCGCCAGATGTTATTCAGCACATGCACCATCGCTTTGGCAGACGATTCCACAATGTCCGTTGCCAGGCCAACGCCGTGGAAACGGCGACCGTTATAGGTAACAACGATGTCCACCTGACCCAGCGCATCTTTGCCGTGTCCTTTCGCGCTCAGATCATATTTGACCAGTTCGACGTCGTAACCGGTGACGCGGTTAATTGCCTGATAAATGGCATCTACCGGGCCGTTACCGTTCGCGGCTTCTGCTTTGATTTCATCGCCGCAGGCCAGTTTGACGGAGGCGGTGGCGATATCGCTGGAGCCTGACTGCACGCTGAAGTAATCCATGCGGAAATGTTCAGGTTCTTCCTGCTGCTTGTTAATGAACGCGATCGCTTCCAGGTCGTAATCGAACACCTGACCTTTTTTATCAGCCAGTTTCAGGAACGCGTCATACAGGTGATCCATGTTGTAGTCGGTCTCTTTGTAACCCATCTCTTCCATGCGATGTTTTACCGCCGCACGACCAGAACGGGAGGTCAGGTTCAATTGCACCTGATTCAGGCCGATGGACTCCGGCGTCATGATTTCGTAGTTTTCGCGGTTCTTCAGCACGCCGTCCTGGTGGATTCCAGAGGAGTGGGCGAACGCGCCAGTGCCAACAATTGCTTTGTTCGCTGGAATCGGCATGTTGCAAATCTGGCTGACGGTCTGGCTGGTACGCCAGATTTCATTGTGATTAATGCGGGTCTGCACATTCATAATGTCGTTACGCACTTTAATCGCCATGATCACTTCTTCGAGCGAACAGTTCCCCGCACGCTCGCCAATCCCGTTCATGGCGCCTTCTACCTGACGGGCACCTGCATGAACGGCGGCAATGGCGTTGCCGACGGCCAGGCCTAAATCGTCGTGAGTGTGAACGGAAATGATGGCTTGATCGATGTTGGGTACGCGTTCGTACAGACCGGTAATGATGTTGGAGAACTCAAACGGCATAGTGTAGCCGACGGTGTCCGGGATGTTGATGGTCTTCGCACCTGCGTTTATCGCGGCTTCTACCACGCGAGCCAGATCGGCAATGGGCGTACGGCCAGCGTCTTCACAAGAGAATTCCACATCATCGGTATAATTGCGGGCGCGCTTGATCATATACACCGCGCGTTCGATGACTTCGTCCAGCGTGCTGCGCAGCTTGGTAGCGATATGCATCGGTGAGGTGGCAATAAACGTATGAATGCGGAAGGCTTCGGCCACCTTCAGCGACTCTGCTGCAACGTCGATATCTTTCTCAACACAGCGGGCCAGAGCACAGACGCGGCTATTTTTTATGGTGCGCGCGATGGTTTGTACGGACTCAAAATCACCGGGTGAAGAGACAGGGAAACCCACCTCCATCACGTCAACACCCATACGTTCGAGGGCCAGCGCAATTTGCAGCTTTTCTTTCACACTCAGGCTCGCCTGCAATGCCTGTTCACCATCACGTAAGGTTGTATCGAAAATAACGACTTGCTGGCTCATGGGTTTGGTCCTTGTCTGTCCTGGGGCGCCTTGCTACGAGCATAAAAAAACCCGCGCAATGGCGCGGGTTTCTTGTTTACTGGAGACGATTCAACGTTGAATTTCGTTCGCCAGCCTACCGCGCAAAAGAGATGCGTTTAGTAGTAGTAGGCTGAGAGAACGAACGGTACGAATCATGAATCATGCTCCAGATGAATGCGTTATGCCTTTAGTGGTACTGGATATGCTGATCCAAGTCAACCCCTACGATACAAAACGGCCTCAACAAATGAAAATAAGTGGATTTCTATTTTAGCGTATTGTGCTGGTTTTTATCGTTCAAGGTAATTAATTAGTCTAATATTGGATTCTAAATAAATTTTAAGAATTAATTTAATATAATTGGTTTCAATTAAACACTGCTTGATATGTTTAACATGTAAAAGTTTATTGTATTAAATTCATTAAGTTAGAGTTTTTCTTTGCAAGGCGAAGGTGAATGAAAATCGCACAATGATCATGGAATGTTAACTTTAACGTATTGATGGTATTGAATAGTTTAATAAAGCTTAAATATTAGTTCATCGTAAGGCTTATTGTTTATTCATTGGATTTATGGTTTCATTCCAATCCTAATGTTTTAGTTATCACTTTTGGCACTTATCGCTTTAGCATGTCTCTACATCTTTACGTTATTTGCCGTAAGTTTTTTATATATTCCGAAATTTTAACCTTTCTCTTTCTCAGGTTTTATCTGCATGATAAATAATATATTTAGAAGTTATTGCTGCACTAAGAAAAAGGGAGTTTAGCGTGATGGTGGAGTTAGATATGTTAGAAAATAAAATTGAACGGACTCACGTTAGTGAAGGGACGCGACCGCAATTACGGACGGTTGATCTTAACTTATTAACCGTTTTTGATGCTGTTATGCAGGAACAGAATATTACCCGTGCGGCGCAGTCATTAGGCATGTCGCAGCCAGCAGTGAGTAATGCTGTTGCTCGGCTTAAGCTGATGTTCAATGACGAATTATTTGTCAGGTACGGCCGTGGGATTCAGCCTACAGCAAGGGCTTGCCAGCTTTTTGGTTCAGTACGGCAGGCATTGCAGTTGGTGCAAAATGAACTGCCGGGATCGGGGTTCGAACCGATTAGCAGCGAGCGCGTTTTTCATCTCTGTGTGTGTAGTCCGCTGGATAACTATTTAACCTCAGTTATCTATAATAAAGTCGAAGCCATTGCGCCGAATATAAATCTGATATTTAAATCTTCACTTAATCAGAACACAGAACACCAGTTACGTTATCAGGAAACGGAATTTGTAATTGGCTATGAAGAGTTCCGTCGTCCGGAGTTTTCTTGCGTGCCACTGTTTAATGATGAAATGGTATTAGTCGCCAGCAGGACGCACCCGCGCATAAATGGACCTCTCCTCGAGAGTGATGTGTATCAAGAGCAACATGCAGTGGTCGCGCTCGACAGATATGCCTCTTTCAGCCAGCCGTGGTATGACACACCCGATAAACAGTCAAAGGTGGCTTATCAAGGAATGGCGATGGTGAGCGTATTAAATATTGTTTCACAGACGCATCTGGTGGCTATTGCTCCTCGTTGGTTGGCGGAAGAGTTCTCAGATAGGTTAAATCTGCAAGTTATGCCGCTGCCGCTAAAATTAAATAGTCGTACCTGTTACCTTTCCTGGCATGAAGCCGCCGGGCGCGATAAAGGCCATCAGTGGATGGAAGAGCTATTAGCCAGTGTTTGCCGTCGTTAACACGGTTCGGGATAAATCGATGTGAAACATCTGGTTTATCCCGTTATTTATTTATAACGCAAAATTTTATCCCGTTGGCATTTTTTCTTAACGTTGTTTACTCCTCAAAAATAGATAAATTACTGACACTACGTCTTTTTTGACGATGAATTATCATCGGAAAAGCTTATCTCAGATGAATTCACTGAATTCTCGCATATACCCTGTGTATTCTGCTTTCTAGCGTTTCTTCACGCCATGGTTTGCCGATTGCCTGCCTTAGGGCGAGCGGTTATGGTGAAAGCCACTCTGCAAAAATCTATGACAGGGGAAGCCCTGCTCAGCAAGACGACGAGGAAATGAATTCCTGTGTTCGTCTATAACAACAATAAGCCTGGAGGCAAACCATGGAGATGTTGTCTGGCGCCGAAATGGTCGTCCGGTCGCTCATCGATCAGGGCGTGAAGCAAGTATTCGGTTATCCCGGAGGCGCAGTCCTCGATATTTATGATGCGTTGCACACCGTAGGTGGCATCGATCATGTCCTGGTGCGCCACGAGCAGGCCGCTGTACATATGGCCGATGGGTTGGCGCGCGCCACTGGGGAAGTGGGCGTCGTGCTTGTGACGTCAGGTCCTGGCGCAACCAACGCGATAACGGGTATTGCTACCGCCTATATGGATTCCATCCCGCTGGTGATTTTGTCCGGTCAGGTTGCAACCTCGCTGATTGGCTACGACGCCTTCCAGGAGTGCGATATGGTGGGGATCTCCCGCCCGGTGGTGAAACACAGTTTTCTGGTGAAGCAAACGGAAGATATTCCGGGGGTGCTAAAAAAAGCATTCTGGCTGGCGGCCAGCGGTCGTCCGGGCCCGGTCGTGGTCGATTTACCAAAAGATATTCTGAATCCTGCCAATAAATTACCTTACGTCTGGCCTGATTCGGTGAGCATGCGCTCGTATAATCCGACCACGCAGGGCCATAAAGGCCAGATTAAACGGGCATTGCAAACGCTCATTGCGGCAAAAAAACCGGTCGTCTATGTTGGTGGCGGCGCGGTAAACGCGCATTGTCACGAGCAACTGCGTGAGCTTATCGAAAAATTGAACTTGCCCGTTGCCTCCTCATTGATGGGGCTAGGCGCGTTTCCGGCAACTCATCGTCAGGCACTGGGCATGCTGGGGATGCACGGCACATTCGAAGCTAACATGACGATGCATCATTCTGATGTGATTTTCGCCGTTGGTGTGCGTTTTGACGATCGCACGACGAACAATCTGGCCAAGTACTGTCCGAATGCGACGGTGCTGCATATTGATATCGACCCGACATCTATTTCTAAAACCGTGCCCGCTGATGTGCCTATTGTCGGCGATGCGCTACAGGTTCTGGAACAAATGCTCGAACTGCTGGCGCATGAAACCCCAACGCAGCCACTGGATGATATTCGAGACTGGTGGCAGCAGATTGAGCAGTGGCGTGCGCGTCACTGTCTGAAATACGACACGCAAAGTGAGCATATTAAGCCGCAGGCGGTTATCGAAACCATCTGGCGTCTGACTAAGGGTGAAGCCTATGTGACCTCGGATGTGGGTCAGCACCAGATGTTTGCGGCGCTTTACTATCCGTTTGATAAGCCTCGTCATTGGATCAATTCCGGTGGTCTTGGCACGATGGGCTTTGGCTTGCCGGCCGCGTTGGGCGTGAAACTGGCGCTCCCGGACGAAATCGTGGTTTGTGTGACGGGCGACGGCAGCATTCAGATGAACATTCAGGAACTCTCCACAGCACTGCAATACGATTTGCCTGTGCTGGTGCTGAACCTGAATAACGGTTATCTGGGGATGGTGAAGCAGTGGCAAGACATGATTTACTCCGGTCGTCACTCCCAGTCGTACATGAAATCGCTGCCAGATTTTGTCCGCGTGGCAGAGGCTTACGGCCATGTGGGCATTCGTGTCAGCGATCCGGCGGAGCTGGAATCGAAGCTTGCCGAAGCGCTCGAGCATGTCAGGAATAACCGTCTGGTGTTTGTCGATGTCATCGTAGACGGAACAGAACACGTCTATCCGATGCATATTCGCGGCGGCGGTATGGATGAAATGTGGCTCAGCAAAACGGAGAGAACCTGATATGCGCCGGATATTATCTGTATTACTGGAAAACGAGTCTGGTGCGCTCTCTCGCGTGATCGGACTCTTTGCCCAGCGCGGCTATAACATTGAAAGCCTGACCGTGGCCCCGACTGACGATCCCACGTTATCCCGTATGACTATCCAGACCGTTGGCGATGCGAAAGTGCTTGAGCAGATTGAAAAGCAACTGCACAAGCTGGTGGACGTGCTGCGAGTCAGTGAATTAGGGCAGGGCGCGTATGTTGAGCGCGAAGTCATGCTGGTAAAAATTCAGGCCAGCGGGTACGGCCGTGACGAGGTCAAACGCAATACGGATATCTTCCGTGGGCAGATTATCGACGTCACCCCTTCTATATATACGGTGCAGTTGGCCGGAACCAGCGACAAGCTCGATGCCTTCCTTGCTTCGATACGTGATGTCGCCAAAATCGTTGAGGTCGCGCGCTCCGGCATCGTGGGGTTGTCTCGCGGCGATAAAATAATGCGGTAGCACTGAAAAAAGTTCGCCTCTTTAAGCCTGACCTGCAAAGTCAGGCTTTTTTTTCCGAAACGCAGCGTAAGCGAGATAAAAGCTATTGCCGCCAGGACTATTCTGCGCTTAGATGTAAAAAGGTATAACCATAAACCTGACAAGGCCATGGACTCTTTTTTTCTTTTAAGGGGCAATTGTGAAACTGGATGAAATCGCCCGGCTTGCGGGCGTGTCACGAACTACAGCAAGCTATGTGATCAACGGTAAAGCGAAGCAGTACCGTGTTAGCGATAAAACCGTTGAAAAAGTCATGGCGGTGGTGCGTGAGCATAACTACCATCCGAACGCTGTCGCCGCCGGTTTACGTGCCGGACGCACCCGCTCTATTGGTCTGGTCATTCCGGATCTGGAAAATACCAGCTACACCCGTATTGCCAATTATCTCGAACGCCAGGCTCGCCAGCGCGGCTATCAGTTACTGATCGCCTGTTCTGAAGATCAGCCCGATAATGAAATGCGTTGCATTGAGCATCTGCTGCAACGCCAGGTGGATGCGATTATCGTATCCACTTCCTTGCCGCCAGAGCACCCATTCTACCAGCGTTGGGCTAATGACTCGTTCCCGATTGTCGCCCTTGATCGTGCGCTGGATCGTGAACACTTTACCAGCGTTGTCGGTGCCGATCAGGACGACGCGGAAATGCTGGCCGCAGAACTGCGCACCTTCCCAGCGGAAACCGTGCTCTATCTTGGCGCGTTACCGGAGCTGTCCGTCAGCTTCCTGCGTGAGCAGGGGTTCCGCACCGCCTGGAAAGACGATCCGCGTGAAGTCCATTATCTCTATGCCAATAGTTACGAGCGTGAAGCCGCCGCTCAGCTGTTTGAAAAATGGCTTGAGACGCACCCGATGCCGCAGGCACTGTTTACCACGTCGTTTGCACTTTTACAGGGTGTGATGGACGTTACGCTGCGCCGCGAAGGCAAATTGCCGACTGAGCTGGCTATTGCGACGTTTGGTGACAACGAGCTGCTCGACTTCCTGCAATGCCCGGTTCTTGCCGTGGCACAGCGCCATCGTGACGTTGCGGAGCGCGTGCTGGAGATTGTCCTGGCGAGCCTTGATGAACCACGTAAGCCAAAACCGGGCCTGACCCGTATCAAACGTAATCTTTACCGCCGCGGTGTGTTAAGCCGTCACTAAAACATTAATCAGGGCAGCAATAGCAGCCCTGTTTTTTTCCGAATATTACGGAGAATAATAACCGGACTAAATTTAGGATAATTCCTTAAGAACCATAGCCTGCTATTCTTTTATTTGTTTTTCACCCTTTAGCGGCATTTTTAAGGTTATTAAGAGTTCACTTAATACTATTTTTTGTATTGTTTTGTTACAAACACTATTCCCTCGCTGAATTATCAGCCGTTTTTATCTTTCCTCTCTCGCTTGCAGTGTCACCTCTTGCCCTTTCTGGCTTGTACGTTGAATCTGGCGCTGTCATCCCCTGACGATATGTCTTAAAATGCCGCCCGCGTCGCAAACTGACACTTTATATTTGCCTGTATGGATAGAGAGTGAATTTTATCGCTCCTCTGAATATTGATTTTTTTCTTACAAATATTCATGACGTTAATTTTGTCTCGCGAGTTGTGCAGTTATTAATCAAGTTGGGTTATGTCGTTAAATAGGGCGCTTTCGAGTCCTTATCGCGGCAGTCCCGGCTTGACAAGCTTTTCCTTCGCTCCGTAAACTCCTTTATGTGGGAATTTGTGGGTTAAAGTGGCGATAAGGGGTGGAGCTGGCATGTTCCGTGGGGCGACGTTAGTCAATCTCGACAGTAAAGGGCGTTTATCGGTACCAACCCGATACCGCGACCAACTGATCGAAAACGCGTCAGGTCAAATGGTGTGTACCATTGACATCAACCACCCCTGCCTGCTGCTTTACACCTTACCCGAATGGGAAATTATCGAGCAAAAGCTGTCGCGACTGTCGAGCATGAACCCGCAGGAACGCCGCGTGCAGCGGTTGTTGTTGGGGCATGCCAGTGAGTGTCAGATGGATAACTCAGGGCGCTTACTGATTGCGCCTGTGTTGCGACAACATGCCGGTCTGACAAAAGAAGTGATGCTGGTCGGGCAGTTCAACAAGTTTGAACTGTGGGATGAAACGACCTGGTATCAACAGGTCAAGGAAGATATCGACGCTGAACAATCTGATTCCGGTGTCTTATCGGATCGATTGCAGGACTTGTCTCTATAAATATGACGGAAAATTATAAACATACATCGGTGCTGTTGGACGAGGCCGTCAACGGTCTGAATATTCGTCCTGATGGCATCTATATTGATGGCACATTTGGTCGCGGTGGTCACTCGCGTCTGATCCTCTCCCAGCTGGGAGCGGAAGGTCGCTTATTGGCAATTGATCGCGATCCGCAGGCAATTGCCGTTGCGAAGACTATCGATGATCCACGCTTTTCATTTGTTCATGGGCCTTTCTCTGCGCTGGCTGAATACGTTAGCGAGCGCGATCTGACGGGCAAGATCGACGGGATTCTTCTCGATCTTGGCGTCTCATCACCACAGCTTGATGATGCGGAACGCGGATTTTCTTTCATGCGTGATGGCCCGCTCGATATGCGTATGGACCCGACGCGTGGTCAATCCGCTGCCGAATGGCTGCTCACGGCTGAAGAAGCCGATATAGCCTGGGTGATCAAAACCTTTGGCGAAGAGCGTTTTGGTAAACGTATCGCGCGCGGCATCGTTGAGCGTAACCGTATTGAGCCGATGACCCGCACGAAAGAGCTGGCAGAAGTGGTGACGGCGGCTACGCCGGTGAAAGATAAATTCAAACATCCCGCGACCCGTACCTTCCAGGCGGTGCGCATTTGGGTCAACAGTGAACTGGAGGAAATAGAGCTGGCGCTAAAAAGCTCGCTCGGCGTGCTGGCCCCTGGTGGGCGGTTATCCATTATCAGCTTCCATTCGCTGGAAGACCGTATTGTGAAGCGTTTTATGCGCGAACAAAGCCGCGGTCCTCAGGTTCCAGCAGGGTTGCCGATGACGGAAGATCAACTCAGGAAACTGGGCGGTCGCTATTTGCGAGTACTAGGCAAGATGATGCCGGGCGAAGAAGAGGTGGCAGAGAATCCACGCGCCCGTAGTTCAGTGCTGCGCATCGCAGAAAGGACGAACGCATGATCAGCAGAGTGACAGAGACCCTAAGCAAAGTTAAAGGATCGTTAGGAAGCAACGAGCGCCATGCCTTGCCTGGCGTGATCGGTGACGATCTTTTGCGGTTTGGGAAGCTGCCACTCTGCTTGTTCATTTGCATAATCGTGACGGCCGTGACGGTCGTGACAACCGCACACCATACCCGTTTACTGACCGCGCAGCGCGAGCAGATGGTGCTCGAGCGTGATGCGCTGGATATCGAATGGCGAAACCTGATTCTTGAAGAAAATGCGCTCGGCGATCATAGCCGGGTTGAACGGATCGCAACGGAAAAGCTGCAATTGCAGCATGTTGATCCTTCGCAGGAAAATATTGTAGTACAAAAATAAGGGAACACGCGACGCATGAGAGCAGCGGCGAAAACGCAAAAACCGAAACGTCAGGAAGAACAGGCCAACTTTGTGAGTTGGCGTTTTGCGTTGCTTTGTGGCTGTATTTTACTGGCGCTGTGTCTGTTGCTTGGTCGAGCTGCGTGGTTACAGATTATCGCGCCGGACATGCTGGTGCGACAGGGGGACATGCGTTCCCTTCGCGTGCAGGAAGTGTCGACCTCACGCGGTTTGATTACTGACCGTTCTGGTCGTCCGTTGGCGGTGAGCGTACCCGTTAAAGCGATCTGGGCCGATCCGAAAGAGCTGCATGATGCTGGTGGCGTCACGCTGGATAATCGCTGGAAAGCGCTTGCCGATGCATTGAAAATGCCGCTCGACCAAATGGCGGCGCGCGTCAATGCCAACCCGAAAGGGCGCTTTATCTATCTGGCGCGTCAGGTGAACCCTGATATGGCCGATTACATTAAGAAACTCAAACTGCCGGGAATACATCTGCGTGAAGAGTCACGCCGCTATTATCCGTCAGGAGAAGTGACCGCTCACCTCATTGGCTTTACTAACGTCGATAGCCAGGGCATTGAAGGGGTCGAAAAAAGCTTTGATAAATGGCTGACCGGACAACCGGGCGAGCGAGTGGTGCGTAAAGACCGCTACGGCCGCGTCATTGAGGATATCTCTTCAACGGATAGCCAGGCGGCGCACAATCTCGCATTGAGTATTGACGAACGCTTGCAGGCGCTGGTTTACCGCGAACTCAATAATGCCGTGGCGTTCAACAAAGCCGAATCCGGCAGCGCCGTGCTGGTGGACGTGAGCACCGGCGAAGTACTGGCGATGGCGAACAGCCCTTCCTATAACCCAAATAATCTTACCGGTACGCAGAAAGATATCATGCGTAACCGTACCATCACCGACGTGTTCGAACCGGGTTCGACTGTTAAACCGATGGTGGTAATGACCGCGCTGCAGCGTGGCATCGTCAACGAAAATACCGTTCTGAATACTATTCCTTACCGAATCAACGGCCACGAAATCAAGGACGTGGCGCGTTACAGCGAATTAACCCTGACCGGGGTTTTGCAGAAGTCGAGTAACGTCGGTGTTTCTAAGCTGGCGTTAGCGATGCCGTCCTCAGCGTTAGTAGAAACTTACTCACGTTTTGGGCTTGGAAAGGCGACCAATTTGGGGTTGGTCGGAGAACGCAGTGGCTTATATCCTCAAAAACAACGGTGGTCTGACATAGAGAGGGCCACCTTCTCTTTCGGCTACGGGCTAATGGTAACTCCGTTACAGTTGGCGCGAGTCTATGCAACGATCGGCAGCTATGGCGTATATCGTCCACTGTCGATAACCAAAGTTGATCCACCGGTTCCGGGCGAGCGTATCTTCCCGGAATCCACTGTTCGTACCGTGGTACATATGATGGAAAGCGTGGCGCTGCCTGGCGGCGGCGGCGTGAAGGCAGCGATCAAAGGCTATCGCATCGCCATCAAAACCGGTACAGCGAAAAAAGTGGGACCGGACGGTCGCTACATCAATAAATATATTGCTTACACCGCAGGCGTTGCGCCTGCAAGCAATCCGCGATTTGCGCTGGTGGTTGTCATTAACGATCCACAGGCGGGTAAATACTACGGTGGCGCCGTCTCCGCGCCGGTGTTCGGTGCCATCATGGGCGGCGTTCTGCGTACCATGAATATCGAACCAGATGCGCTGTCGACGGGCGAAAAAAGTGAATTTGTAACTAATCAAGGCGAGGGAACAGGTGGCAGATCGTAATTTGCGCGACCTTCTTGCTCCGTGGGTACAAAACGTACCTGCGCGGGCACTGCGAGAGATGGTACTCGACAGCCGTGTGGCTGCGTCGGGCGATCTTTTCGTTGCGGTAGTCGGTCATCAGGCGGACGGGCGTCGATATATCCCGCAGGCGATTGCGCAAGGTGTAGCTGCCATTATTGCTGAGGCAAAAGATGACGCAACCGACGGTGAAATCCGCGAAATGCACGGCGTGCCGGTCATCTATCTCAGCCAGTTGAATGAGCGTCTTTCCGCCCTGGCGGGACGATTTTATCATGAACCGTCTGACCAGTTACGATTGGTTGGTGTCACCGGAACCAACGGTAAAACCACCACCACGCAGTTGATGGCGCAGTGGGCCCAGTTGCTGGGTGAAACGGGCGCGGTGATGGGCACGGTCGGCAATGGTTTGTTGGGTAAAGTCAATCCAACGGAAAACACCACCGGTTCAGCGGTTGATGTGCAACATGTACTTTCCGGCCTCGCAGGGCAGGGCGCGACTTTTGCCGCCATGGAAGTCTCTTCTCACGGCCTGGTGCAGCATCGCGTCTCAGCGCTGAAGTTTGCGGCGTCTGTGTTTACCAACCTGAGTCGCGACCACCTCGATTATCACGGTGACATGGAAAATTACGAAGCAGCGAAATGGCTGCTCTATTCCACGCATCACTGCGGTCAGGCGATCATCAACGCCGACGACGAAGTGGGCCGCCGTTGGCTGGCAAAATTGCCAGATGCGGTTGCGGTCTCAATGGAAGACCATATTAATCCGAATTGCCATGGCCGTTGGCTGAAGGCGACGGACGTGGATTATCACGACAGCGGTGCAACGATCCGCTTTGCTTCTTCATGGGGCGAAGGCGAAATCGAAAGCCGGTTGATGGGCGCATTTAACGTTAGCAATCTGTTGCTGGCGCTGGCCACGCTGTTGGCACTGGATTATCCGCTATCCGAACTGGTGAATACGGCCGCACGCTTGCAGCCTGTTTGCGGGCGGATGGAAGTGTTTACCGCGCCGGGCAAACCGACGGTGGTGGTCGATTACGCCCACACCCCGGATGCGCTGGAAAAAGCGCTCCAGGCTGCCCGTCTGCACTGCACGGGTAAGCTGTGGTGCGTCTTTGGCTGCGGCGGCGATCGCGACAAAGGTAAGCGTCCACTTATGGGGGCCATTGCTGAGCAGTTCGCGGATATTCCGGTCGTGACCGATGATAACCCGCGCACTGAAGAGCCGCGTGCCATTATCAACGATATCCTCGCGGGTATGATGGATGCGGGCCACGCTCGTGTGGTTGAAGGCCGCGCCGAAGCGGTGACCAATGCGATTATGCAGGCCAAAGAAAATGACGTCGTGCTGCTGGCTGGCAAGGGTCATGAAGACTATCAAATTGTCGGTGCACATCGTCTGGATTATTCCGACCGTGTGACGGCTGCGCGTCTGCTGGGAGCGTTGGCATGATTAGCATTACGCTACGTCAGGCTGCCACGGTGCTGAATGGCGAGCTGCAGGGGAAGGATCTGACTGTTGATGCGGTGACGACGGATACGCGTAAAATTACGCCGGGCTGTTTGTTCGTCGCGCTGAAAGGCGAGCGCTTTGATGCGCATGATTTTGCCGATCAAGCAAAAGAGAACGGCGCTGGTGCGCTACTGGTTAGCCGTAAACTGGACATCGATCTGCCGCAGTTGGTGGTAAAAGACACGCGCCAGGCGTTTGGTGAGCTGGCTGCCTGGGTTCGCCAGCAGGTCCCCACGCGCGTTGTGGCGCTGACGGGCTCTTCTGGCAAAACCTCTGTCAAAGAGATGACGGCCGCGATTCTCAGCCAATGTGGCAATACGCTTTACACTGCCGGCAATCTGAATAACGACATCGGCGTGCCGATGACGCTGCTGCGTTTGACTCAAGAGCACCAATACGCCGTTATTGAACTCGGCGCCAATCACCAGGGTGAAATCGCCTGGACCGTTAATTTAACGCGTCCGGAAGCGGCATTAGTCAATAACCTTGCGGCAGCGCATCTTGAAGGATTTGGCTCGCTGGAAGGTGTGGCAAAAGCGAAAGGTGAAATTTATGGCGGCCTGCCGGAGAACGGCATTGCCATTATGAATGCCGATAACAATGACTGGCTGAACTGGCAAAACATCATTGGCTCGCGTAAAACCTGGCGCTTCTCGCCAAATGCCGCGAACAGCGATTTTTCCGCGACGAATATCCATGTGACTTCACACGGCACGGAATTTACCTTAAAGACCCCGACGGGGGATGTCGATGTGCTATTGCCTCTGCCGGGTCGTCACAATATTGCGAATGCACTGGCTGCTGCGGCACTGTCGATGGCCGTTGGCGCAACGCACGATGCGATCAAAACGGGGCTGTTAAACCTCAAGGCCGTGCCGGGACGTTTGTTCCCCATCCAACTGGCTGAAAACAAGCTGCTTCTTGATGACTCTTACAACGCTAACGTCGGCTCCATGACCGCTGCGGTACAGGTGCTATCAGAAATGCCTGGCTATCGCGTGATGGTTGTAGGCGATATGGCTGAACTGGGCGATGAGAGCGAAGCGTGCCATGTCCAGGTGGGCGACGCGGCAAAAGCATCCGGTATTGATTGCGTATTAAGTGCAGGAAAATTAAGCCAGGCCATCAGCCAGGCAAGCGGTGTTGGTGAACATTTTGCCGATAAAACTGCGCTGATTACACGTTTGAAAGAGTTAGTTGCAGAGCATCAAATTGCGACTGTTTTAGTGAAGGGTTCACGTAGTGCCGCCATGGAAGAGGTTGTGCACGCATTACAGGAGAACGGAACATGTTAGTTTGGCTGGCCGAACATTTGGTCAAATATTACTCAGGCTTTAACGTCTTTTCGTATCTGACGTTTCGCGCCATCGTCAGCCTGCTGACTGCGCTGTTCATCTCTTTGTGGATGGGCCCGCGCATGATTGCCCGCCTGCAAAAACTCTCTTTCGGCCAGGTTGTCCGCAATGACGGCCCAGAATCGCACTTCAGCAAGCGCGGTACGCCAACAATGGGCGGGATCATGATCCTCACCGCGATTGTTGTCTCCGTATTGCTGTGGGCCTACCCGTCCAACCCGTACGTCTGGTGCGTTCTCACCGTGCTGATTGGTTACGGCATTATTGGTTTCGTTGATGATTACCGCAAAGTGGTGCGTAAAGACACCAAAGGCCTTATCGCCCGCTGGAAATACTTCTGGATGTCGGTGATTGCGCTGGGCGTGGCATTCGCGCTGTATCTGGCGGGTAAAGACACCCCGGCAACTGAGCTGGTCGTGCCGTTCTTCAAAGACGTGATGCCACAGCTTGGATTGTTCTACATCCTGCTGGCGTATTTCGTGATTGTCGGCACCGGCAACGCGGTGAATCTGACTGACGGTCTCGACGGCCTGGCAATCATGCCAACCGTCTTTGTCGCGGGTGGCTTTGCGCTGGTGGCGTGGGCGACCGGTAACATGAACTTTGCCAATTACTTACACATTCCGTATCTGCGCCACGCCGGTGAACTGGTGATCGTCTGTACGGCGATTGTGGGCGCGGGGCTTGGCTTCCTGTGGTTTAACACCTACCCGGCTCAGGTCTTTATGGGTGACGTCGGTTCGCTGGCGCTGGGCGGCGCGCTGGGCATTATCGCCGTGCTGCTGCGTCAGGAATTCTTGCTGGTGATCATGGGCGGTGTGTTTGTGGTCGAAACACTTTCCGTGATTTTACAGGTCGGTTCCTTCAAGCTGCGCGGTCAGCGCATTTTCCGTATGGCGCCGATTCATCACCACTATGAACTGAAAGGCTGGCCGGAGCCGCGCGTGATTGTGCGCTTCTGGATTATTTCGCTGATGCTGGTGCTGATTGGCCTCGCAACACTGAAGGTGCGTTAATCATGGCAGATTACCAGGGCAAAAAAGTCGTTATCATCGGGTTAGGCCTGACGGGTCTTTCCTGCGTGGACTTTTTCCTCGGACGGGGCGTGACGCCGCGTGTGATGGATACGCGTGTTTCACCGCCGGGTCTGGATAAACTTCCGGAAGAGGTGGAACGCCACCTTGGTGGTCTGAACGATGACTGGCTGCTGGTCGCCGATTTAATTGTGGCAAGCCCTGGGTTTGCTCTGGCGCACCCTTCGTTAAGCGCTGCGGCTGATGTGGGCGTTGAGATTGTTGGCGATATCGAACTGTTCTGCCGCGAAGCGCAGGCACCGGTTATCGCGATCACTGGCTCCAACGGCAAAAGCACCGTCACCACGCTGGTGGGTGAAATGGCGAAGGCCGCGGGCATTAACGTGGGCGTCGGCGGCAATATCGGTTTACCTGCTCTGATGCTGCTGGATCAGGATCGTGAATTGTACGTTCTGGAACTTTCAAGCTTCCAGCTCGAGACCACGTCGAGTTTGCACGCCGTTGCTGCGACGATCCTGAACGTCACCGAAGATCATATGGACCGTTATCCGTTTGGCTTGCAGCAATATCGTGCGGCCAAACTGCGCGTCTATGAAAATGCCAAAGTGTGCGTAGTGAATGCCGACGATGCGCTGACCATGCCGGTGCGCGGCGCGGATGAACGCTGCGTCAGTTTTGGCATCAATATGGGTGACTATCACCTGAATCATCAACAGGGCGAAACCTGGCTGCGTGTGAAAGGTGAGAAAGTGTTGAACGTGAAAGAGATGAAACTTTCCGGACAGCATAACTACACCAATGCGCTGGCAGCACTGGCGCTGGCAGATGCTGCGGGTCTACCGCGTGCATCAAGTCTGAAAGCATTGACCACGTTTACGGGCCTGGCGCATCGCTTCCAACTGGCGCTTGAGCATAACGGCGTTCGCTGGATCAACGACTCAAAAGCCACCAACGTCGGCAGCACAGAAGCCGCGCTAAATGGGTTACGTGTCGATGGTACGTTGTACCTGCTGCTCGGCGGCGACGGTAAATCAGCGGATTTCTCATCCCTAAAGCCCTACCTGACAGGTGATAAAATCCGCTTGTACTGCTTTGGCCGTGACGGTGCTGAACTGGCCGCGTTGCGCCCGGAAATCGCGACACAAACTGACACTATGGAACAGGCGATTCGCCTTATTGCACCGGCAGTTCAGCCGGGTGATATGGTGCTACTGTCTCCAGCCTGCGCGAGTCTCGATCAGTTTAAGAATTTCGAACAGCGTGGCGATCTCTTTGCCCGCCTGGCGAAGGAGTTAGGCTGATGCGTTTATCTCTCCCTCGCCTGAAAATACCGCGCCTGCCTGGATTTGGGATCCTGGCGTGGCTGTTTGCGGCACTGAAAGGCTGGGTGATGGCCTCCCGGGATAAAGATTCTGACAGCCTGATTATGTATGACCGCATGCTGCTCTGGCTGACGCTGGGGCTGGCTGCGATCGGTTTTATCATGGTGACATCTGCCTCCATGCCCGTTGGTCAGCGCCTGGCAAACGATCCCTTCCTGTTCGCGAAACGTGATGGTTTGTACATTATTTTGGCGTTCTGCCTGGCCATGATTACGCTGCGTTTGCCAATGGAATTCTGGCAGCGTCACAGCACCGCCATGCTGATCGCCTCGATTATCATGCTGCTGATCGTGTTGGTGGTGGGGAGCTCGGTCAACGGTGCATCGCGCTGGATTGCCTTTGGCCCGCTGCGTATTCAGCCCGCTGAATTTACCAAGCTGTCGCTGTTCTGCTATCTCGCGAACTACCTTGTGCGCAAGGTTGATGAGGTACGTAACAACCTGCGCGGTTTCTTAAAGCCGATGGGTGTCATTCTAGTGCTGGCTGTTTTACTGCTGGCGCAGCCGGATCTCGGTACCGTCGTGGTGTTATTCGTGACGACGCTGGCGATGCTGTTCCTGGCGGGTGCAAAACTGTGGCAGTTTATCGCCATTATCGGCATGGGGATCTCGGCGGTCGTCCTGCTGATCCTCGCCGAACCGTATCGTATCCGCCGCGTGACCTCTTTCTGGAACCCATGGGAAGATCCGTTTGGCAGTGGCTACCAGCTGACCCAATCGTTAATGGCCTTTGGCCGTGGCGAAATCTGGGGGCAGGGTTTAGGTAATTCCGTACAAAAACTGGAGTATCTGCCCGAGGCTCATACCGACTTTATCTTCTCCATCATCGGGGAGGAACTGGGTTATATCGGTGTGGTATTGGCGCTTTTAATGGTATTCTTCGTCGCTTTCCGCGCCATGTCCATTGGCCGAAAAGCGCTGGAAATCGATCATCGCTTCTCCGGTTTCCTGGCCTGCTCAATTGGTATCTGGTTTAGCTTCCAGGCATTGGTCAACGTTGGCGCAGCAGCCGGTATGCTGCCGACTAAGGGCCTGACGTTGCCGTTGATCAGCTACGGTGGTTCGAGTCTGCTGATTATGTCGACCGCCATTATGTTTTTGTTGCGCATAGATTATGAGACGCGTCTGGAAAAAGCCCAGGCGTTTACACGAGGTTCACGATGAATCAACCGAAGCGGTTAATGGTGATGGCGGGCGGTACCGGTGGACATGTTTTCCCGGGACTGGCGGTCGCGCACCATTTAATGGATCAGGGCTGGCAAGTGCGCTGGCTGGGAACCGCCGATCGTATGGAAGCGGATTTGGTGCCGAAACACGGTATTGAGATCGACTTTATACGCATTTCAGGCCTGCGCGGCAAAGGTATCAAAGCGATGCTGCTGGCGCCGGTGCGCATTTTTAATGCCTGGCGACAGGCGCGTGCCATCATGAAGCGTTTTAAACCTGACGCGGTATTGGGTATGGGCGGTTACGTCTCTGGCCCTGGCGGTCTCGCGGCATGGTCGCTGGGTATTCCGGTTATTCTGCATGAGCAAAACGGAATCGCTGGGCTGACCAATAAATGGCTGGCGAAAATCGCCACCAAAGTGATGCAGGCTTTTCCGGGCGCGTTTCCGAATGCGGATGTCGTGGGGAATCCGGTACGTGTAGACGTGTTGGCTTTGCCTCTCCCGCAGGAACGTCTTTCGGGACGTGATGGTCCGGTTCGCGTATTAGTTATCGGCGGATCGCAAGGTGCGCGGGTATTGAACCAGACGCTTCCGCAGGTGGCTGCAAAGCTGGGTGATGCCGTGACCATCTGGCATCAAAGCGGTAAAGGTGCGCAGCAAACCGTGGAACAGGCTTACGTTGAGGCAGGTCAACCTCAGCATAAAGTCACTGAATTTATTGATGACATGGCCGCGGCGTATGCCTGGGCGGATGTCGTGGTGTGTCGCTCTGGCGCGCTGACGGTGAGTGAAATTGCCGCGGCAGGTTTGCCTGCTGTGTTTGTGCCTTTCCAGCACAAGGATCGTCAGCAGTACTGGAATGCGTTGCCGCTTGAAAAAGCCGGTGCCGCCAAAATTTTTGAACAGCCGCAGTTTACCGCAGAAGCGGTCGCCACCACTCTGGCGGGCTGGAATCGAGAAACATTGCTGGAAATGGCTGAACGCGCGCGCGCGGCGGCGATTCCTGATGCGACCGAACGGGTGGCAAATGAAGTGAGCCTCGCAGCAAAGGCTTAACCCTTGTAGCGCGTTTTGCGTTGCGCGAATTTTAAGAAGTATCGATGGCGGTTAGAGAATGAATACACAACAACTGGCGAAACTGCGTTCAATCGTGCCCGAGATGCGTCGCGTCCGGCACATCCACTTCGTTGGCATTGGCGGCGCAGGCATGGGCGGTATTGCCGAAGTTCTGGCTAACGAAGGCTATCAGATCAGCGGTTCCGATCTGGCGCCGAACCCTGTTACGCAACAGTTGGCGTCGCTCGGGGCGACGATTTATTTCAACCATCGTCCGGAAAACGTACGTGATGCGAGTGTGGTCGTGGTGTCTAGCGCGATCTCATCTGATAACCCTGAAATCGTAGCGGCACATGAAGCGCGCATCCCGGTGATTCGCCGTGCAGAGATGCTGGCAGAACTGATGCGTTTTCGTCACGGAATTGCAGTTGCGGGCACGCACGGCAAAACGACGACCACGGCGATGGTGTCCAGTATTTATGCGGAAGCCGGTCTCGACCCGACGTTCGTCAATGGCGGTCTGGTCAAAGCAGCTGGTGTGCACGCACGTCTGGGCCACAGCCGTTATCTGATTGCGGAAGCAGATGAAAGCGATGCGTCGTTCCTGCATCTGCAGCCGATGGTGGCGATTGTCACCAATATCGAAGCCGACCATATGGACACTTACCAGGGCGACTTTGAAAATTTAAAGCAGACATTCATAAACTTTCTGCACAATCTGCCGTTTTATGGTCGTGCGGTAATGTGTGTTGACGATCCGGTTATTCGCGAGCTACTGCCACGCGTCGGGCGTCAGACAACGACTTATGGTTTCAGTGAAGACGCTGACGTGCGTGTGGAAAGCTACACGCAAACCGGTGCGCAAGGGCATTTTACCCTGGCGCGTCAGGACAAAGAGCTGCTGCACGTGACGCTTAACGCGCCGGGCCGCCACAATGCGTTGAATGCCGCTGCTGCTGTTGCGGTGGCAACAGAAGAAGGCATTGAAGACGACGATATTTTACGTGCGTTAGAGAGCTTCCAGGGGACCGGACGTCGTTTCGACTTCCTGGGTGAATATCCGCTGGAGCCCGTCAACGGTAAATCCGGCACAGCGATGCTGGTCGATGATTACGGTCACCATCCGACCGAAGTGGATGCGACGATCAAAGCGGCCCGTGCAGGCTGGCCGGATAAAAATTTGGTTATGCTTTTCCAGCCGCATCGCTATACCCGTACGCGCGATCTGTATGACGATTTCGCCAATGTGCTTTGCCAGGTGGATGCGCTACTGATGCTGGATGTCTATGCCGCTGGCGAAACGCCGATTCCGGGCGCGGATAGCCGTTCATTGTGCCGCACGATTCGCGGTCGCGGTAAAGTTGATCCGATTTTGGTCTCCGATCCTGCTCAGGCCGCTGAGATGCTGGCGCAGGTATTAACGGGTAACGATTTGATTTTGATACAGGGTGCGGGAAATATCGGCAAAATCGCACGTAACTTATCTGAAATCAAACTGAAGCCGCAAACCTCAGGGGATGAACACCATGGCTGATAAGATTGCGGTCCTGATGGGGGGCACCTCTGCGGAGCGCGACGTTTCGCTCAATTCCGGCGCAGCTGTTTTAGCTGGTCTTCGTGAAGGTGGCGTTAATGCCCATCCTGTTGATCCAAAAGACATTGATGTAACGCGTTTGAAAGATATGGGCTTTGATAAAGTCTTTATCGCGTTACATGGTCGCGGCGGTGAAGACGGTACTTTGCAGGGCTTGCTGGATTTAATCGGCATGCCTTATACAGGTAGCGGTGTGATGGCTTCCGCAATTTCCATGGATAAACTGCGCAGTAAATTGCTGTGGCAGGGGGCGGGTTTGCCTGTGGCGCCGTGGGTTGCAGTGACGCGTCGCGAGTTTGAATCAGGCCTGGAAGTTGGCGTTAATCAGCGTATTGAACAGCTGGCGTTACCGGTTATTGTAAAGCCCAGCCGTGAAGGCTCAAGCGTGGGAATGTCCAAAGTCGATAAAGCGGGGGATTTATCCTCTGCCTTAGCGCTGGCATTTCAACATGATGAAGAAGTTCTAATTGAAAAATGGCTTGGCGGTCCAGAATTTACCGTGTCGATGCTTGGTGAAGAAATTTTACCGTCAATTCGCATCCAACCGGCTGGAACCTTCTATGATTATGAAGCGAAGTATCTCTCTGATGAGACGCAATATTTCTGCCCAAGTGGTCTGGAAGCAGAACGTGAAGAAGAATTAAAGGCCCTGGTGCTTAAAGCCTGGACTGTTTTGGGTTGCCGTGGCTGGGGGCGGATCGATGTGATGCAGGACAGCGACGGACAATTTTATCTGCTGGAAGCCAATACCTCGCCGGGTATGACCAGCCACAGTCTGGTGCCAATGGCCGCACGTCAGGCCGGGATGAGCTTCTCGCAATTAGTTGTTCGTATTCTGGACCAGGCGGGCTGATATGTCTCAGGCTGCATTGAACACGCGGAACCGTGAAGAAGAAGAGGAATATTCATCTTCAGGGCGGAGTAATGGAACGCGTCTTGCAGGGATTATTTTCCTGCTGGGTGTGCTGTGTACCGTGTTTATCAGCGGCTGGATGGTGTTGGGCTGGATGGAAGATGCGCAGCGGTTACCTCTCTCAAAACTGGTGTTGACCGGGGAGCGGCATTACACACGCAACGACGATATTCGCCAGTCAATTCTGGCTCTGGGGCCGCCTGGGACATTCATGACTCAGGACGTCAACATCATTCAGAGTCAGATTGAACGTCTGCCATGGATAAAACAGGCGAGCGTAAGAAAGCAATGGCCTGATGAATTGAAGATTCATCTGGTTGAATTTGTGCCGATAGCGCGTTGGAATGATCAGCATATGGTTGACGTAGACGGAAATTCGTTCAGCGTCCCGGCCGATCGTGTTAGCAAGCAAAGTTTACCGATGCTGTATGGCCCAGAAGGAAGCGAAAACGAAGTGCTACAAGGTTTTCGTGAAATGGGTCAGGTGCTGGCTAAAGACAGATTTACGTTAAAAGATGCAGCAATGACCGCTCGTCGCTCGTGGCAACTGACGTTAACGAATGGGATTAAGCTTAATCTTGGTCGCGGTGACACGATGAAGCGTTTGGCGCGTTTTGTAGAACTTTACCCCGTTTTACAGCAGCAGGCGCAGACAGACGGCAAACGGATAAGCTACGTTGATTTGCGCTACGACTCAGGCGCAGCAGTCGGCTGGGTGCCGGCTCCGGTTGAGGAACCTAATCAGCAACAGAATCAGGCACAGGTACAGGCAGAACAACAATGATCAAGGCGACGGACAGAAAACTGGTAGTTGGACTAGAGATTGGCACCGCGAAGGTTGCCGCTTTAGTAGGGGAAGTTCTGCCCGACGGTATGGTCAATATCATTGGCGTGGGCAGTTGCCCTTCCCGTGGTATGGATAAAGGTGGGGTAAACGACCTTGAGTCGGTGGTGAAATGCGTACAGCGTGCCATCGATCAGGCAGAGTTAATGGCAGATTGCCAGATCTCCTCCGTATATCTTGCGCTTTCTGGTAAGCATATCAGCTGTCAGAACGAAATTGGGATGGTGCCGATTTCCGAAGAAGAAGTAACACAAGAAGACGTTGAGAATGTTGTGCACACGGCAAAGTCGGTGCGCGTGCGCGATGAGCATCGTGTCCTGCATGTCATCCCACAGGAATATGCGATCGACTATCAAGAGGGTATTAAAAACCCCGTCGGTCTTTCCGGTGTGCGTATGCAGGCAAAAGTGCATTTGATCACCTGTCATAACGATATGGCGAAAAACATCGTCAAAGCCGTTGAACGTTGTGGCCTGAAAGTAGACCAACTTATTTTTGCAGGATTGGCGGCCAGTTATTCGGTCCTGACGGAAGATGAACGCGAACTGGGCGTTTGTGTGGTCGATATTGGCGGTGGAACAATGGATATCGCCGTGTACACTGGTGGTGCCTTGCGTCATACCAAAGTGATCCCGTACGCTGGGAACGTCGTGACAAGTGATATTGCCTACGCCTTTGGTACACCACCGAGCGATGCAGAGGCGATCAAAGTTCGTCACGGTTGCGCATTGGGTTCTATCGTGGGCAAAGATGAGAGCGTTGAAGTGCCAAGCGTAGGCGGGCGTCCGCCGCGTAGTCTGCAACGACAGACTCTGGCAGAGGTGATTGAGCCGCGTTACACCGAGCTGCTTAACCTCGTCAACGAAGAGATTTTACAGTTACAAGAACAGCTTCGTCAGCAGGGCGTGAAACATCATCTTGCGGCGGGGATTGTATTAACCGGCGGCGCGGCGCAAATTGAAGGTCTAGCGGCCTGCGCGCAGCGAGTGTTCCATACGCAAGTTCGTATTGGTGCCCCGCTGAATATTACCGGTTTAACGGATTATGCTCAGGAGCCGTATTATTCAACGGCTGTGGGCCTGCTTCACTACGGGAAAGAGTCCCATTTGAGTGGTGAAGCGGAAGTGGAAAAGCGTACGTCAGTCGGGTCGTGGGTCAAACGACTCAATTCCTGGCTGCGAAAAGAATTTTGATTTTTTAAAGAGACCGGAGAAAATTAGCGGTCTCAGGCGACAGGCACATACGCGAAGTCCTTCTAAACGTTTTTACAGCGTGAAGGATGAAGTGTAAAAACGGAGAGAAACCATGTTTGAACCAATGGAATTAACCAACGACGCGGTGATTAAAGTCATCGGCGTCGGTGGCGGCGGCGGTAACGCTGTTGAGCATATGGTGCGTGAGCGCATTGAAGGCGTTGAATTCTTTGCAGTCAACACCGACGCACAGGCATTACGCAAAACGGCTGTAGGCCAGACTATTCAGATCGGTGGTGGTATCACCAAAGGTCTGGGCGCTGGCGCTAACCCAGAAGTGGGTCGTAATGCAGCAGAAGAAGACCGTGAAGCACTGCGTGCTGCGCTCGATGGCGCGGACATGGTGTTTATTGCAGCGGGCATGGGCGGTGGTACCGGTACTGGTGCAGCACCCGTTGTCGCTGAGGTCGCTAAAGATTTAGGTATTCTGACCGTTGCAGTTGTGACTAAGCCTTTCAATTTTGAAGGCAAGAAGCGCATGGCATTCGCGGAGCAGGGTATCACCGAGTTGTCCAAACACGTGGACTCTCTGATCACGATTCCGAACGACAAACTGCTGAAAGTCTTGGGTCGCGGCATCTCTCTGCTTGACGCCTTTGGCGCAGCAAATGACGTATTGAAAGGCGCAGTCCAGGGTATCGCTGAACTGATTACTCGCCCTGGCCTGATGAACGTTGACTTTGCAGACGTGCGCACTGTGATGTCCGAAATGGGCTATGCGATGATGGGTTCTGGTGTGGCGAGCGGTGAAGACCGTGCAGAAGAAGCGGCTGAAATGGCCATCTCTTCCCCACTGCTGGAAGATATCGATTTGTCGGGTGCGCGTGGCGTGCTGGTCAACATTACCGCTGGCTTTGACCTGCGTCTTGATGAGTTCGAAACGGTGGGTAACACCATCCGTGCGTTCGCTTCAGATAACGCGACTGTGGTTATCGGTACTTCCCTTGATCCTGAAATGAACGACGAACTGCGCGTGACTGTTGTTGCAACCGGTATTGGCATGGACAAGCGTCCAGAAATTACCCTTGTGACGAATAAACAGACTCAGCAGCCTGTCATGGATCGTTACCAGCAGCACGGTATGGCTCCGCTGACTCAAGAGCAGAAACCAGCCGCTAAAGTGGTTAACGATAATACGCCGCAAACCGCGAAAGAACCGGATTATCTGGATATCCCAGCGTTCCTGCGCAAGCAAGCTGACTAAGAATTGGCTGGAATTTGGGGATTTTCGCTCTTTGTGCTAAACTGGCCATCCGTTAGTGATATACACTTTCGGTTGGATAAGTAATTTGGCGAGATTATACGATGATCAAACAAAGGACACTTAAACGTATCGTTCAGGCGACTGGCGTCGGTTTACATACCGGCAAAAAAGTCACACTGACGTTGCGCCCTGCGTCGGCCAATACCGGGGTCATCTATCGTCGCACCGACTTGAATCCACCGGTAGATTTCCCGGCTGATGCCAAATCTGTGCGTGATACTATGCTCTGTACCTGTCTGGTCAATGAGCATGACGTGCGGATTTCTACCGTAGAGCACTTGAATGCCGCCCTCGCGGGTCTGGGTATCGACAACATTGTTATTGAAGTCGATGCGCCTGAGATTCCGATCATGGATGGTAGTGCTGCTCCGTTCGTTTATTTGTTGCTGGACGCTGGCATCGAAGAACTGAACTGTGCGAAGAAATTTGTTCGCATTAAAGAGACGGTTCGCGTTGAAGATGGCGACAAGTGGGCTGAATTCAAACCGTTTAATGGTTTCTCGTTGGACTTTACCATCGACTTTAACCATCCAGCGATTGATGCCAGTACCCAGCGCTATGCGATGAACTTCTCTGCTGATGCGTTTATGCGTCAAATTAGTCGTGCCCGTACTTTCGGTTTCATGCGTGATATCGAATATCTGCAGTCCCGTGGCTTGTGCCTGGGCGGCAGCTTCGATTGTGCCATCGTTGTTGACGATTATCGCGTACTGAACGAAGACGGCCTGCGTTTTGAAGATGAATTCGTTCGTCACAAAATGCTGGATGCGATTGGCGACCTGTTCATGTGTGGTCACAATATTATCGGTGCATTTACCGCGTTTAAATCCGGTCATGCATTGAATAATAAGTTACTGCAAGCTGTCCTGGCTAAACAGGAAGCTTGGGAATATGTGACCTTCGAAGACGAAGCTGAATTGCCTCTGGCATTCAAAGCTCCGAGCACGGTCCTGGCGTAACGGTAACAGCCGTTTCGTAAAATCGACTGGTTAACCTGGTACTCTCTCCGGCCAGGAAGACCAGTCGTTTTTGTTTCTACAGTTGTGTCGTAATATCCTGCCTGATGTTTGCCCTGCCAGAGCACAATATGTTCGTGCGTTCGCTGCATTCTTGACCGTTTTTACCTGCTGTTGTACGTCATTCCTGCTGCTGTGTTCGAGCTTTAATGGTAATATTTGGGCGCTAAAATAATTTTAGGTAAGCCACTCACGGCTTATCTTGCGATGGTGGACTCATTGAGCGGAATTCTAACGCGCTGGCGACAATTTGGCAGACGTTACTTTTGGCCGCATCTCTTATTAGGGATGGTTGCGGCGAGCTTCGGCTTGCCTGTACTCAGCGCAAATGCTGAAACGGTCACACCCGCTAAGACCAACACCGCCCGACATGATTTATCCACGCGAGTCAATTTTACCAACCTCGCGCTGTTGGAAGCCACGCGTCGCCCGAATTTCACTGTCGACTACTGGCATCAGCATGCAATCCGCACTGTCATTCGTCATCTCTCTTTTGCGATGGCACCGCAGGCAATGCCTGTTGCACAAGAGTCGCTGCCTGTTCAAGCGCAGCACCTTGCATTGCTGGATACGCTCAATGCTTTGCTGACTCAGGAAAGTAAGCCGCCTGTCATTGTCCGTCAGCAGACAAACATCACTTTCATTCCCCATGCCGCTTTCTCTGTCTCTGCCTGGATTAGCCAGGTACAGGGCATCCGCGCCGGACCCCAACGCCACAGCTAAATTAACCTTTTTTCAATACCTTAATTTATCTGCCCATCATGGGGCGTGTGAGAATTTATTATGTTAATCAAATTATTAACCAAAGTTTTTGGTAGTCGTAACGATCGTACCCTGCGCCGCATGCGCAAAGCCGTCACCGTCATCAATGCTATGGAACCGGAGATGGAAAAACTCTCCGACGACGAGCTGAAAGCAAAGACCGTTGAGTTCCGCGCACGTCTGGAGAAAGGTGAAACAGTAGAAAGCCTGATTCCAGAAGCATTCGCTGTGGTTCGCGAAGCGAGTAAGCGTGTGTTTGGCATGCGTCACTTTGACGTGCAGCTGCTCGGCGGTATGGTGTTGAACGAACGTTGCATCGCTGAAATGCGTACCGGTGAAGGTAAAACCCTGACCGCAACCCTGCCTGCCTATCTGAATGCACTGTCCGGCAAGGGCGTACACGTCGTGACCGTCAATGACTATCTGGCGCAACGTGATGCGGAAAACAACCGTCCGTTATTCGAATTCCTGGGCATGTCCGTCGGTATCAACATGTCTGGTTTACCTGCACCGGCTAAGCGTGAAGCCTACGGCGCGGATATCACCTACGGCACCAATAACGAATACGGCTTTGACTACCTGCGCGACAACATGGCGTTTAGCCCAGAAGAACGTGTACAGCGTAAGCTGCACTATGCGTTGGTTGATGAGGTGGACTCCATTCTGATCGATGAAGCGCGTACCCCACTTATCATTTCTGGCCCAGCTGAAGATAGCTCGGACATGTACCGCAAAGTCGACAAAATCATTCCGCATCTGATTCGTCAGGAAAAAGAAGATTCCGACACATTCCAGGGCGAAGGTCACTTCTCCGTGGATGAAAAAGCGCGTCAGGTGAACCTGACTGAGCGCGGTCTGATTCAGATCGAAGAGCTTTTGGTTGAGCAAGGCATTATGGAAGAGGGTGAGTCACTCTACTCCCCAACCAACATCATGCTGATGCATCACGTTACCGCTGCACTGCGCGCGCATGCTCTGTTTACCCGCGATGTGGATTACATCGTCAAAGACGGTGAAGTTATCATCGTTGATGAACACACCGGCCGTACCATGCAGGGTCGTCGCTGGTCTGATGGTCTGCACCAGGCGGTTGAAGCCAAAGAAGGCGTGGATATTCAGAACGAAAACCAGACGCTGGCTTCTATCACTTTCCAGAACTATTTCCGCCTGTATGAAAAGCTGGCCGGTATGACCGGTACTGCTGACACCGAAGCGTTTGAATTCAGCTCCATCTACAAACTGGATACCGTGGTTGTCCCGACCAACCGTCCAATGATCCGTAAAGATATGCCGGATCTGGTGTACATGACCGAAGCGGAAAAAATTCAGGCGATTATCGAAGATATCCGTGAGCGTACTGCAGCAGGCCAGCCGGTTCTGGTGGGTACGATTTCCATTGAGAAGTCCGAGGTGGTTTCTCATGAACTGGATAAAGCAGGGATTAAGCACAACGTTCTTAACGCCAAATTCCACGCCAAAGAAGCGGATATCGTTGCACAGGCGGGTTACCCGGCAGCAGTGACCATCGCGACCAACATGGCGGGTCGTGGTACCGATATCGTGCTGGGCGGTAGCTGGCAGTCAGAGTTGGCTGAGCTGGAAAACCCAACTCCTGAGCAGATTGCGCAAGTTAAAGCTGACTGGCAGGTGCGTCACGATGCCGTGTTGGCCTCCGGTGGTCTGCATATCATTGGTACTGAGCGTCACGAATCTCGCCGTATCGATAACCAGCTGCGTGGGCGTGCGGGTCGTCAGGGTGATGCCGGTTCTTCTCGCTTCTACCTGTCTATGGAAGATGCGTTGATGCGTATTTTTGCTTCTGACCGTGTGTCAGGCATGATGCGTAAACTGGGTATGAAACCAGGCGAAGCCATCGAACACCCATGGGTGACCAAAGCGATTGCCAATGCACAGCGCAAAGTAGAAAGCCGCAACTTCGACATCCGTAAGCAACTGCTTGAATATGATGACGTTGCTAACGATCAGCGTCGTGCAATTTATACTCAGCGTAACGAACTGCTGGATGTAACTGATGTGAGCGAAACCATCAACAGCATTCGTGAGGATGTGTTTAAAGCGACGATCGATGCCTACATTCCGCCACAATCGCTGGAAGAAATGTGGGATGTTGAAGGTCTGCAAGAACGTCTGAAAAATGACTTCGATCTCGAACTGCCGGTCAAAGAGTGGCTGGACAAAGAGCCGGAGTTGCATGAAGAAACCTTGCGCGAACGTATTCTTGAAAACGCGATTGAAGTTTATAAGCGTAAAGAAGAGGTCGTCGGCACCGAGATGATGCGCCACTTCGAGAAAGGCGTGATGCTGCAAACGCTGGATTCCCTGTGGAAAGAGCATCTGGCGGCGATGGACTACCTGCGTCAGGGTATTCACCTGCGTGGTTACGCGCAAAAAGATCCTAAGCAAGAATACAAACGTGAATCCTTCGCGATGTTTGCGACGATGCTTGAATCACTGAAATACGAAGTGATCAGCACCCTGGGTAAAGTTCAGGTTCGCATGCCGGAAGAAGTAGAAGCAATGGAGCAGCAGCGTCGTGAGGAAGCTGAGCGCCTGGCGCAGATGCAACAACTGAGTCATCAAACTGACGAAAATGAAGCGGCTGAGGCGATTGCTGCCCAAACGGGCGATCGCAAAGTGGGTCGTAACGATCCATGCCCTTGCGGTTCCGGTAAAAAATATAAGTCGTGCCACGGCCGTTTAAGCTAAGCACAAAGTAAATCGAAAAGGCGCAGATCTCTGCGCCTTTTTTATGGGTATAACACTATGAAAGTACTGCAAATTTCCGTCGGGATTATCCGTAATCCGGTAAATCAAATCTTTATTACCCAGCGGGCGGCCGATGCCCACATGGCGAATAAACTGGAGTTTCCTGGCGGTAAAATAGAAGCGGGTGAAACACCTGAAGAGGCGTTAGTTCGCGAGCTTCAGGAAGAGGTTGGTATTACACCGTACAACGCGACATTATTCGATAAACTCGAGTATCAGTTCCCGGACCGTCACATCACGCTGTGGTTCTTTATGGTTGAGAACTGGGAAGGTGAACCTTGGGGGAAAGAAGAGCAACTCGGGATGTGGGTTGAACAAGGCGCACTGGAGGCTGACAAATTCCCGCCAGCCAATGAACCCGTTATTACCAGACTGATTCAGGGCGTGTAGACCTGCTAACCCGATTGCCAGCAGGTCCAGCGAAGAACATAACTACTTCTGTTCTTCGCTCCAGTCATCGCTATCTGACAGGCTACCCTCGCTCGGGATGCGTTTCTCTTCTGCCGCCCATTCACCCAGATCGATGAGCTGACAGCGCTTACAGCAAAACGGGCGAAACGGACTGATTTCACCCCAGACAACAGCTTTGCCACAGGTCGGGCAATTCACGGTAATCACTTCAGACATTGGCACTCCTTAACAGCAAGCCAGTTCAAAATCGAGACGTTCCGGCACGCTTCCGTTCTCGCTATCCAGCGGCATAAATCGAATCGCAAAGCGGCTTTTATGGCCTGAAATTTGCGGATAAAGCTGATCGCCGAGTAAAAGTTGCAGTCGCAGCAGGTCGGCATCATCGCCATTATCCTGATAAAAACCGTTTAGACTGGTTTGCTTGCGAAACGGTGCTGAGTTGCGAACAAGGTCAAGAATCAGGGTCAGCGCTTGATTCATCGGCTCGAGGCTTTCCATCCAGCTTTTTACCTGTGCATCACGCTGTTCTTGCGGCATATGCAGCCAGATGTGCAATGTCGGCAGATCAAAACTACAGCATCCGCCCGGAATACTCAGTCGCTGGCGCACCAGCCCAATCAACCGATCTTCTCGCAGAAACTGCCCAACGCGAGGGGCGGCCATAAGTATAGTGCTGCTTTGCTTCAGCTGCAGGCGGATTGAATCGATACGGTTCTGATCGACGCCCGGGACTTCAGCCCAACCCTGCAATTTTCGCTGCTGGCGTTCGAGTTCTTTGAGCAACTCTGTGCGAACGTCGCCCCGCTCAATAACATCCAGCAGGTCGCCAACGTTGCGGAAAAAATGCAGCGCGGTCGCGTGCTCGGCGATCGGAAGATGAAAAGACATCTGCTGAATGAGAAATTCGATGCGCAGCCAGGTGCGCATTTTCTCATTCAGCGGGTGTTCAAAAAGGATATGAGAACTCATTGTGTTTTGTCCTGTGCTGCGGCCTGCGCGGCATATGTCAGATAGTGTGCGTGCAGGCGGGCAACATCCGATGCAATTGTTTCGGGTGCGCCGTTATTATCAATAACGTCATCTGCGACGGCAAGTCGTGCTTCACGCGTTGCCTGCGCAGCAATAATTTGTTCAGCATGTTGGCGTGTGACGTTATCGCGCAACATTGTCCGCTGAAGTTGTGTTTCGGGTAACACATCGATAACCAGAATTCTGTTGGCTTTATGCTGAAGCTGATTTTCGACGAGCAACGGAATAACCCATAAAACATACGGCGATGTTGCCGCAGAAATCTGTCGCTGAGTTTCCCGGTGAATCATGGGGTGAAGAAGTGCATTGAGCCAGGTTTTTTCTTCCGGTCGAGAAAAAATGCGCTCGCGCAACAGGCGTCTGTTCAGGGTGCCGTCACTGTTAATGATGTCCTGGCCGAAATGCGCCTCAATAGCTCTTAAGCCGGGGGTGTGAGGCTCAACCACCTGTCGGGCAATGATGTCAGCATCAACAATCACGATACCCAAGCGTGAGAAAGCGTCAGCAACAGTGCTTTTACCACTCCCGATGCCGCCCGTTAACGCAACAATGTACCCCATTAAACAAAATCCTGGGAAGTATTAATCATTAAAATCATTTAGTTATCGTTTAAAATTGCAGTGGCGTGGGGCTGCCTCTGATTACCCGCTTTATACCAGGTAAATTTATAGGATTGTAGCGTAAAAAAAGAGAAATTCGCAGTCTTGCGGAGCACGTATTAGTGCGTATGATAACGTCACTGGAGTTGTGCTTTACACATTTTTGCCTCTAACCCCAGGAATCCCCGCATGCGTATCGAAGAAGATCTGAAGTTAGGTTTTAAAGACGTTCTTATCCGCCCTAAACGCTCTACACTGAAAAGCCGCTCAGACGTTGAACTCGAACGCCAATTCACCTTTAAACATTCCGGTCAGACCTGGTCTGGTGTTCCTATCATTGCCGCCAATATGGATACCGTGGGTACCTTCGCGATGGCAACGGCGTTGGCGTCGTTCGATATCCTGACCGCAGTGCACAAACACTATAGCGTTGAAGAATGGAATGCCTTTACCGCCTCAGCTTCCGCAGATGTGCTCAAACATGTGATGGTCTCAACCGGCACCTCTGATACTGATTTCGAGAAAACCAAACAAATTCTGATTGCGAATCCGGCACTGAATTTCCTGTGTATCGACGTGGCTAACGGGTATTCCGAGCATTTCGTGCAGTTTGTTAGCAAAGCACGTGAGGCATGGCCTGATAAAACCATCATCGCAGGCAATGTCGTGACCGGTGAGATGTGCGAAGAGTTGATTCTGGCTGGCGCGGATATTGTGAAAGTTGGTATTGGCCCTGGCTCTGTGTGTACTACACGCGTCAAAACCGGTGTTGGCTATCCTCAACTGTCCGCCGTGATTGAATGTGCTGATGCCGCTCACGGCCTTGGTGGGCAGATCATTAGTGACGGCGGCTGCACCATGCCTGGTGATGTTGCCAAAGCCTTTGGTGGCGGCGCAGATTTCGTGATGCTCGGCGGGATGCTTGCCGGACATGAAGAGAGCGGCGGCACAGTCGTTGAAGAAAACGGCGAGAAATTTATGCTCTTCTACGGCATGAGCTCTGAATCAGCAATGAATCGCCACGTAGGCGGTGTTGCGCAGTATCGCGCCGCGGAAGGTAAAACCGTGAAGCTACCCTTGCGTGGCCCCGTTGAAAATACCGCCCGCGACGTTATGGGTGGCCTGCGTTCTGCCTGTACCTACGTGGGGGCATCACGACTGAAAGAGCTGACTAAACGCACAACGTTTATTCGCGTTCAGGAACAGGAAAACCGCATTTTTAACAGCTTGTAATTGCTCCGCTGGCGCACGCCCGTGTGCCAGCTTTATCCTGCACTCATCGCATCGCCTAAATGGAAAATAGGGAGATACATCGCCACCACCAGCGTTCCGATTATTAACCCGGTCACGATGAGCAGCAGGGGTTCTAACAGCGAAGCCAGGTCGTCGGCCTGCTGAAATGTTTGTTCATTATGATGACGGGCAAGATTGGCCAGCATGCTATCAAGGGAGCCGGACATCTCTCCTGTTCGCACAAGTTGGATGCATAAGGGCGTGAAGATCTCTGCTTTCGTTAATGACGACCATATTGGGTCCCCCTGCGTAACGCGATCCCTGACCCCTTTCAGGACCTCCTGCCAGTACACCCCCTCAACGGACTCTTGAGAACTTTCCAGCCCCTGTAAAAACGCGATGCCCGCCTGCTGGGTCAGTGACAACACGGTAAAAATCTGACTGAGTTTTTGTCCACGAGCCAGCGATCCCATAATTGGGATACGCAGTAAAAAACGCTGACAGAATCGCTGCCAGCCGAGATGATGCCGTAGGCAATGCATCACGATGACGGGTAAAAATAGCGCAAGGATGAGAGCAACGGCTTGCTGGCGTACGAAAGTCGCCAAACCCATCACCCACTGCGTGAGCATGGGAAGCGGTGTATTAAATGTTTTATAAATAGCGGCAAATTCCGGCAGGACAAACGTCACCATCGCCAGCACCACGACCACAGCCAGCGCGAGAATGATCATCGGATAGCGCAGTGCTTTTTTCACCTTCGCGCTAAGCTGTTGCTGCAATTTTTGTTGCTGCGCTAGCTGCCGGCAACATTCTTCCAGCTTGCCTGTTAGCTCCCCGGTTTTCATCATGGAGACATAAAGCGGGCTAAATACGTCTGGCCATTTCTTTAAGGCATCGGAGAATGCGCAGCCTTCGCTGAGATCGTCAGCAAGGTTGTTAAGCAGCGCCTGCCACTGTTTAACGGGATGCTGCTCAGCCAACATTTGCAGGCTGTAGGCAAGCGTGAGACCAGCCTGGAGCAGGGTAGCCAGTTGTCGAAAAATCTCGTAGCAATGATGAGACTGCCACTGCTGGCGCAGAGGGCTGCGCGTGAGCCGAAGTGGGTAAAGTGCTTTGAGTGATAATCGGGTGATGGCCGCCTGGCGATCAATGGCTAATAGCGTCCCTTGCTGAAGCTCGCCCTCGGCAGTCATCGCACGCCAGCGCCAAAGATGATTAGCAGCCATTCGGTAGCCCCAACACGCGGATCAATTCTTCAAAGGTGGTTTGCCCTTTCTCAACTGCCATGCAGCCATGTTCGAAAAGCGTTGTCATGCCGGTCTTTTTTGCCTTGATTTCGACCTCTTCAACGGAGGCGCCGCTGGCAATGGCCTGGCGGATGTCGCTGTTAATAGCCAGGACTTCAAACAGGGCAACGCGGCCGTAAAAACCGTGATAACAACGATCGCATCCCGTCGGTTGCCAGTGAGGTAGCTGTCGCGGCCAGATGTTATGTGGGATGAGCGTTTCCTGATGGGTCTCTTTCGTACAATGAGGACAAAGGCGGCGGACTAGACGTTGAGCGATCACCAGCGTAAGCGCAGAGGAAACCATCCAGCGCGCAACGCCCATCTGCTGAAGCCGCACCAGCGTCTCAAGGGTGGAGTTGGTGTGTAACGTCGAGAGCACCAGATGGCCTGTCTGGGCGGCATTGATAGCAATCTCCGCCGTTTCGCCGTCACGAATTTCCCCCACCATAATGATGTCAGGATCCTGGCGTAAAAGTGCCCGTAATACGCTTTGAAAGGTTAGGCCCGCTCGAGGATTGATTTGTGTTTGATTCAGCCCGGCAAGAGGGATCTCAATGGGATCTTCTACGCTGCACAGATTCACGTCTTGTGCATTACGGGCTTGAAGCGCGCTGTAGAGCGTGACGGTTTTGCCGCTACCCGTTGGGCCTGTCACTAACAGTAATCCCTGCGGTTGCTGGAGCGCTTGCTCGAAAAGGGCACGCTGGGCGGCCGTCATACCTAATGCCTCAAGCTCAAGCGCCTGCTGTACCTGATGTAAAAGACGCAGCACAATTTTTTCTCCACCGCGACAGGGTAGCGTGGCGATGCGAAAAGAGACTGAGACTCCCGACAGCTCAACGGTAAACTGACCGTCCTGCGGTAACCGCCGCTCCGCGATATCCAGATTACCTAGCACCTTTAATCGGGCAATCAGGGTGGTACCTGTCGCCGCAGTCAGCGGGGGCTGCGGATATAACACGCCGTCGATGCGCAGGCGGATTTGCCAGGCACTTCCGGCGGGCTCCACGTGGATGTCGGAGGCTCGCTGGCTGAGCGCTTGTAACAGCGTTCGGTTAAGAATATCCGCCGCCAGGCTTGTATCCTGCGAAATGACGGGCAAATGCGATGTCGAAGACATTTGCTGATGCTTTTCCATGCGCTCTGCCGTCCAGCATTGAATATCGATCCGTTTTTGTGTGGCGAAGCGCAGGGCTTCCATCATTTCCGCAGCAGGGGTTCCCGCCACGGCAATACTTACCATTTCAGCGTCGCTACTGAGAATAAGCGCATGATGACGTTGGCACAGCATGACCAGTTGTTCCGAATTCATCGTTCGCTTCCTCAATTATTATCAAAGCGGAAGACGTCTTCGCAGGCCTGTTTGAGCGCGCTGTCATCGCTGATATTACAGTTGCGCGTCCAGCCGGTGATGCCGTTGCCATTGTCCCAGATTGGCGTCATGACGACTTCCAGCCCGTTGAGACTTTCCTGGCCGGTTAACCCAACCGTGCCTTTCGCGACGCTCATGGCAGAGACATAACGCGTGGTGGTGGGCGAGGGGATACCGTTTACGCTGGCATCACACGTCTCGACACCGCCATGATCGAGAGCACAAAGTTCGACCGCTGTGCGATAGGGGACAAAGGTTTGCAGCATGTCGGTGAGCGCAGCTTTGCGAAGATAATTTTGGTATGCGGGCACGCCGATGGCGCTGAGAATGGCAATTATGCCGATGACCACCATTAGCTCAATGAGCGTAAATCCTTTTTGTCTGTTCATGTCTGCTCCTTAAATAAGTGGAGCAAATGTGGCAGTTCAGAAAATTAGAAACGAGCAGCAATAAACGGATCGTGAAGGCGGATTCAGGAGAATTAGCGGTGGTTACATCGAGATGTAAAAATCATGCGAGCGGCATCGCGAACTTGTTTTGATCCTCTCCTGATAGAGAGGATCAAAATGCTGACTATTTGAAACGCATGGAGAGGTCAAGCGCTTGTACGTGTTTGGTCAGCGCGCCGACGGAGATGAAATCTACGCCTGTTTCAGCAAACGCGCGGAGGGTTTCCTGCGTGACATTTCCCGAGACTTCAAGCTGCGCCTGGCCATTGGTGCGTTTTACCGCTTCGCGCATTTGTTCCGTTTCGAAGTTATCCAGCATGATGATGTCAGCACCGGCTTTGATGGCAGCATCAAGCTCTTCCAGGTTTTCAACCTCCACTTCGACCGGAACATCCGGATGCAGCCAGAAGGCTTTTTCGACGGCCTGACGCACGGACCCAGAGGCAATAATGTGATTCTCTTTAATCAGAAACGCATCGGATAAACCCAATCGATGGTTGGCGCCGCCGCCGCACAATACCGCATATTTCAGCGCCGTGCGCAGGCCTGGCAGCGTTTTACGGGTATCCAGCAGCTGAGTTTTTGTGCCTGCCAGCAAGTCAACGTAACGGCGAACTTCACTTGCCACGCCGGACAGCGTCTGGACAAAGTTTAACGCGGTGCGCTCACCTGTCAGCAGCACGCGGGAAGGGCCTTCGAGTTCAAAAAGAGGCTGATTCGCTGTGATGCTGTCGCCGTCTTCTACATGCCACGTCACTTTTACGTCATCGCCAGCCAATTGAGTGAAGACCTCTTCAACCCAGCGTTTACCGCAAAAGATGCCGTCTTCACGGGTGATGATCACCGCGTGCGAGCGTGTCTCTTTTGGCAACAATTGTGCGGTAATATCGTTATCCGCATTCACCTCACCACCCAAATCTTCGCGTAGTGCCTGAGCCACGCTTTCCGGGATATCGAGGTTAATACGTTCCAGAAGCGCGTCACGTCGGTGGTCGGGGTTGTAACGGCGAGGCGGCATGATAAAACTCCAAATTGGTAACGAATCATAAGATTGAAACATGCTACTCTGAACCGAGTATCAGCACCATATATAAGGAGAGCCAGCATGCAGTTACAAAACGGATGGCTGGTGGACGCGCGGCATGTACCTTCGCCGCACCATGATTGCCGCCCGGAGGACGAGTCGCCCTCACTGCTGGTGGTCCATAACATTAGCCTGCCGCCTGGCGAATTTGGTGGTCCGTGGATAGACGCATTATTCACTGGAACAATTGATCCCAACGCTCATCCCTTTTTTGCTGAGATCGCGCACCTGCGCGTTTCGGCCCATTGCCTGATTCGTCGCGACGGTGAAATCGTCCAGTATGTTCCTTTTGATAAACGCGCCTGGCACGCCGGTGTGTCGTCGTACTGTGGGCGTGAGAAATGCAATGATTTTTCGATTGGTATTGAGCTGGAAGGCACGGATAACACGCCTTACACCGATGCTCAGTATCAGGCACTGTGTGCGGTGACGCGAGAATTGATCGCCCGCTATCCGACAATTTCCGACAATATCACTGGGCATAGCGATATCGCGCCGGTGAGAAAAACCGATCCGGGACCGGCTTTTGACTGGTCCAGGTTTCGCGCCATGCTTACCGCTTCGTCAGACAAGGAGATGACATGACGTTGTTCACCATGCTGCTGGTGATGATCGCTGAACGGTTGTTCAAACTGGGCGAACACTGGCATTTGGATCACCGGATGGAAGTGCTGTTCCGTCGGATTAAGCACTTTTCAATGTTGCGCACGATCCTGATGACGGCTGTCGTCATGGGTGCTGTTTACCTTCTACTGCGCGCGCTTTATGGTCTGTTTTTCAACGTCCCGCTTTTGGTGGTGTGGATCCTGCTTGGCGTGCTGTGTATCGGTGCTGGGAAAGTGCGCTTGCACTATCACGCCTACCTGAAAGCGGCTTCGCGTGATGACAGCCATGCGCGCAGCGCGATGGCGAGCGAGTTGACGCTGATCCATGGCGTACCGCCCGATTGCAACGAACGCGATTATTTACGCGAGCTGCAAAACGCCCTGCTGTGGATCAACTTCCGCTACTATCTGGCGCCGCTGTTCTGGTTCGTGGCGGGCGGGGCGTGGGGCCCAGTGTTGCTGATGGGCTATGCATTTTTACGCGCCTGGCAGACGTGGCTTGCCCGCTACCTGACGCCCCATGAACGTTTGCAATCCGGTATCGACGGTATTCTTCATGTGCTGGACTGGCTGCCGGTGCGTCTGGTGGGCGTAGTGTATGCGTTGATTGGTCACGGCGAGAAAGCGCTTCCGGCGTGGTTTGCTTCGCTTGCCGATCGCCATACGTCGCAATATCAGGTACTAACTCGTCTGGCGCAATTCTCACTTGCGCGCGAACCGCATACGGATAAAGTCGAGACCCCAAAAGCCGCGGTGTCGATGGCGAAGAAAACCTCGTTTGTGATTGTGGTGCTGGTCGCGCTGCTGACCATCTACGGTACGCTGGTTTAACCCAGCGTACCGCCTCAATTAAAGCGTATCGGCGGGCGGGATGCCAA
This sequence comes from Lelliottia sp., assembly GCF_045627565.1. Taxonomy (NCBI): domain Bacteria; kingdom Pseudomonadati; phylum Pseudomonadota; class Gammaproteobacteria; order Enterobacterales; family Enterobacteriaceae; genus Lelliottia; species Lelliottia sp. The sequence continues at coordinate 193,791 of NZ_JAZQNX010000010.1, forward strand.
AGTCGGGCATCCCGTTTTTGTCCCAGTGAACCAATTTCAGGCGGGTATGACGGTTGGGATCGTACAGCGGATCGCCTTCAATTTCGGTGTAATTTCGCGCGTGATACACCAGCACATCTTCCCCGTCCGGCGTCTGCGTGAAGCTGTTATGCCCCGGCCCGTACTGACGATTTTCGTCGCTGGTGGTGAACACAGGACGCAGCGCTTTGTGCCAGTTTTGCGGGTTCTGAGGATCGGCATTCATGTCTATCCACAGCAGCCCCATGCAGTAGTTCTCATCCGTCGCACTGGCGGAATAGCTGATAAACAGTGTGTTGCCATGCGCTAAAACCGCCGGGCCTTCATTAACCCAAAACCCCCGGCATTCCCAGTCATACTCTGGTTTACTCAGCATCACAGGATCGCCTTTCAGCGTCCATGGATTTTCCATTTCGCACAGATACAGATTGGAATTACCCGAGATGTCCGGGGCTTTTTGTGCCCACAGATACCAGCGTTTGCCCTGATGAACAAAGGTAGTGGCGTCGAGTGCAAAGGTATCAAACGGCGTTTTGATTTGTCCTTTCTCGACCCACCGTGCGTTAAGCGGATCGTCGCCTGTGCCTTCAAGCGCAAACATTCGGTGCTGGAACATACCCAGCTTATCCAGCGCTTGCGTGTGGGTCGCGGCAAAATAGATGTACCACTTTCCATCAATATGGTGCAGTTCCGGGGCCCAAATGAGCTCACTCATCGGGCCGGTGTTCGGTTTGTGCCACACCACGACTTCTTCTCCGCTGCGCAATCCTTCCAGCGAGTCGGCGCGTCGAAGGGCCAGCCTGTCGTATTCTGGCACCGAGGCGATGAAATAGTATTGCCCCTCATGATGCAAAATGTACGGGTCGGCACGTTGTTCGATAAAGGGATTTGGCCAGTTACGCATGGGGCTTCCTTATTTTGTCTCAGCCGTTTTCAGTTCCTGATAGTCGCTCAGCTCGCGATAGTTGGTGCGACGCTTCTCAAGGTCTTCCTGAATTTGCTTCATCGTTTCGCGGTCCACTTTCAACAGGCGTACTACGCCCGCTGTGAGCAGATAGCCGACGCCCGGAATCACGGTAAAGAGCAATACGATGCCGTTGATCGCCTCGGTGCTTTGCGCTTTTGCACCGGCATCATAGCCGTACCAGGAGAGCAAAAAGCCCACCATCGCACCAGCAATCGCCAGCCCCAGCTTCAGGAAGAAAATGTTGCCGGAGAAGCTGATCCCAGTGATGCGTTTGCCCGTTTTCCACTCGCCGTAATCGTCCACATCCGCCATCAGCGACCAGTGCAGTGGGGAAGGGATCTGATGCAGAATGTTCAGCAGGAAGTAGAGCACGACAATCGTCGTCGTGGCTTTGGGATCGAAGAAATAAAATGCGCAGGAGAAAATCGCGAGCGCGATATTGGTCCAGAAGAACACTTTCAGTTTACACCAGCGGTCGGTCAGGACCTTCGCCAGCATGCTTCCGAGCATCATCCCGACGACGCCAAGGCTGATAAACAGCGTCGCAAAATGGGTGCTTTGTCCCATGACCCAGGTGACGTAATACATCGTCGCCGCCATGCGGATAAAGCCCGGGCAGACGTTGCATAACGTCAGCAGCAAAATGCGCACCCACTGATCGTTTTTCCACGCATCTTTCAGATCGTTTTTCAGTTCGTCGTTGGTTTGAACCGCCGGACGAATACGTTCCCGCACGGTCGCGAAGCTGAACAGGAACATACAGGTACCGATAAGCGCCAGCACGGTCATCGCCATCTGGTAGCCCTTGGCTTTGTTATCCCCACCGAAATACTCCACCATCGGTAACAACGTTAAAGACAGCAGCAGGGTGGCAATGCCGACCATCACAAAGCGATAGGACTGGCACGCCACGCGCTCTTTAGGATCGTTGGTGATCACGCTGCCTAACGAACAGTAAGGAATGTTGATGGCGGTATAGGTGAGTGACAGCAGGAAATAAGTGACAAAGGCATAGATAACTTTGCTGTTGTACGTCCACTCTGGCGTCGTGAACATCAGCACGCTGAACAGGGCGTAGGGGAACGCAATCCACAGCAGCCATGGACGAAATCGACCATATTTACTGCGGGTACGGTCCGCAATCGCGCCCATGATCGGGTCAGTGATGGCATCGATGACGCGTACCGAGAGCAGTAAAACGCCGACCAAAGCAGGCGCGAGCCCGAAAATATCCGTATAAAAATAGTTAACAAACAACATGATGGCGCCGAAGATGATGTTGCATCCCGCGTCGCCCATTCCATAGCCGATCTTTTCTTTGACTGACAGTTTATTGTTATTCATCGACAGCTCTCCGAATTGCAGTATGGAGAGAATTATTTGCTGGCAAATGAATATTTGCGTAGCAAGATAAAGGCGGTGATATGGATGAAATCGCTGTGGGTGAGAATTTGTGAGGTAGGTAACACGCTCAGTGCCCGAGGCCGGGCACTGAGTCAGACGAGATTAATGCGCTTTAACGGCTTTCGCGTTCTTCTGTTTGAACAGATAGCCAATACCCAGGATAACAACCCAAACCGGGATCAGGTAAACGGAAATTGCCATACCCGGCGTCATCAGCATGATCACCAGCACTGCCGCCATAAACACCAGGCAAACCCAGTTTCCGACGGGGTAGAACAGGGCAGGGAAACGCGTTTTCACGCCCTGCTGCTGCTTGGCGCGACGGAACTTGATGTGCGCCAGGCTGATCATCGCCCAGTTGATAACAAGCGCAGAGACAACCAGCGCCATCAGCAGACCGAACGCTGATTCCGGTGCCAAATAGTTAATCAGTACGCAAAGGGCTGTCACCACCGCGGAAACCAGAATGGTGTTCACCGGTACGCCACGCTTGTCCAGATTCAGCAGCGCTTTTGGTGCGTTACCCTGTTGAGCCAGACCAAACAGCATACGGCTGTTGCAGTACACGCAGCTGTTATAAACGGACAGCGCTGCGGTCAGCACGACAACGTTCAGGGCGTTTGCCACGAAGGTGTCGCCCAGCTCATGGAAGATCAGCACGAACGGGCTGGTGTCAGCGGTTACGCGTGTCCATGGCAGTAAAGAGAGCAGAACGGCCAGTGAACCCACATAGAAAATCAGAATACGGTAGATAACCTGGTTGGTGGCTTTTGGGATGCTCTGCTCTGGGTTATCGGCTTCTGCGGCGGTAATACCGACCAGCTCAAGGCCGCCAAACGAGAACATAATGATCGCCATCATCATCACCAGACCGGTCATGCCGTGAGGCAGGAACCCGCCTTGCTCCCACAGGTTGCGCACGGTGGCTTGAGGGCCGCCGTTGCCGCTGAACAGTAACCAGCCGCCGAAGATGATCATTGCTACCACGGCGATAACTTTGATAATCGCGAACCAGAACTCCATCTCACCGAACACTTTAACGTTGGTCAGGTTGATGGCGTTGATCAGTACAAAGAAGACCGCAGCGGAAGCCCAGGTTGGGATCTCCGGATACCAGAACTGGATGTATTTCCCGACGGCGGTGAGTTCAGCCATCGCGACCAAAACGTACAGCACCCAGTAGTTCCAGCCGGAAGCGAAACCGGCAAAACCGCCCCAGTATTTATAGGCAAAGTGGCTGAAGGAACCCGCTACCGGCTCTTCGACGACCATTTCGCCTAACTGACGCATGATTAGGAACGCGATAAAACCGGCGATAGCGTAGCCGAGAATAATGCCGGGGCCTGCTGACTGAATAACGGATGCGCTGCCCAGAAACAGGCCGGTGCCGATAGCGCCACCCAGAGCAATAAGCTGAATATGGCGGTTCTTAAGGCCGCGTTTCAGCTGATCGCCATGCTGTTGACCTTCCATTATGTGAAACCTCGTGTGTGGTTGTTATGTTCACGCTATGGCGTGTGTAATTATGAAATTCCATTTCATGTATTTATTTCGTTACGGTTCAAATGACCTAAAAAACGGAAGGTGTCTTCCTTAAGCGTCAGAATAGTGGTAAGCGACCGCGAATGCACCTGCTTTATAAAGGGTCGATGACGAGTTGAATAAAAAGAAAGCAATTGTAAGTTGCTGCCTTTAACCCTTTTTATCTGGATATAGAATAAAAATGCTTCATTAGGGGAGTAAAAATTCATTATTTGTCATGGTGAATCGGTTCAGATAGCGTATTTCGCGTTTCATTAAAGTTAAAACTGCCTCTTTATGGGTAACCAATTCATTTGTGCAAAGTTACATTTCTGAAACGTTATTTCTGTAAGGTTGTTAAAATGTGCAGGGTTTACTGATTTCAATCAAAACCACGATGGACAGAAGGTGAATACTTTGTTACTTTAGCGATACGAATATGAAATTGGTAAGACCAATTAACTCCGGGCAAAAAGGCGTAAGACAGGGAATATGGCCTACAGCAAAATTCGCCAACCAAAACTATCCGATGTGATTGAGCAGCAGCTGGAGTTTTTGATCCTCGAAGGGACTCTGCGCCCCGGTGAAAAACTCCCGCCTGAACGCGAACTGGCTAAACAGTTCGATGTTTCCCGTCCCTCTCTGCGTGAGGCGATTCAACGTCTCGAAGCCAAGGGCTTGCTGCTTCGTCGCCAGGGCGGCGGAACTTTTGTTCAAAACAGCCTGTGGCAGAGCTTCAGCGATCCGCTGGTAGAGCTTCTATCTGACCACCCAGAATCCCAGTTTGATCTGCTTGAAACCCGTCACGCGCTTGAAGGTATCGCTGCTTATTACGCGGCACTGCGCAGCAATGATGAAGACCGTGAACGTATTCGCGAGCTTCATCAGGCCATTGAACGGGCACAAGAATCAGGCGATCTCGACGCCGAGTCCGATGCCGTCGTCCAGTACCAAATTGCCGTCACCGAAGCGGCTCATAATGTGGTACTCCTCCATCTGCTACGCTGCATGGAACCGATGCTGGCCCAGAATGTTCGACAAAATTTTGAATTGTTGTATGCCCGCCGGGAAATGCTTCCGCTGGTCAGCAACCATCGTACTCGTGTATTCGAGGCGATAATGGCCGGGGAACCGGAGCATGCGCGTGAAGCGTCGCACCGCCACCTGGCTTTCATTGAGGAAATCTTGCTGGACCGCAGCCGTGAGCAATCGCGTCGCGAACGTTCACTGCGTCGCATACAGCAAAGAAAGGATTAAGCGCCTTTTTTAGAGCGCGGCAACTAAACGCAGAACCTGTCTTATTGTATTTTCTGGCGAAAATACAATGGGACAGGTTCCAGACAAATCAACGTATTAGATAGATAAGGAATACCCCCATGTCAGAACGTCTCCAAAATGACGTGGATCCGATCGAAACTCGCGACTGGCTACAAGCGATCGAATCGGTCATCCGTGAAGAAGGTGTTGAGCGTGCTCAGTATCTGATTAATGAGTTGCTTTCAGAAGCCCGCAAAGGCGGCGTGAAAGTAGCAGCAGGTGCAGGGGCTAGCAACTACGTAAACACGATTGCCGTTGAAGACGAACCGGAATATCCGGGCAATCTGGATCTGGAACGCCGTATCCGTTCTGCTATTCGCTGGAACGCGATCATGACCGTTCTGCGCGCATCCAAGAAAGACCTGGAACTGGGTGGCCACATGGCTTCCTTCCAGTCTTCTGCGACCGTTTATGAAGTGTGCTTTAACCACTTCTTCCGCGCACGCACCGAGAAAGACGGCGGCGACCTGGTGTACTTCCAGGGCCACATCTCTCCGGGTGTCTACGCACGTGCGTTCCTGGAAGGTCGTCTGACTGAAGAGCAGATGAACAACTTCCGTCAGGAAGTTCACGGTAAAGGTCTGTCCTCTTATCCGCACCCGAAACTGATGCCAGAATTCTGGCAGTTCCCGACCGTATCTATGGGTCTGGGCCCAATCGGTGCGATCTACCAGGCTAAATTCCTGAAATATCTGGAACACCGTGGCCTGAAAGACACCTCTCAGCAGACCGTTTACGCCTTCCTGGGCGACGGCGAGATGGATGAGCCAGAATCTAAAGGGGCGATCACTATCGCAACCCGTGAAAAACTGGACAACCTGTGCTTCATTATCAACTGTAACCTGCAGCGTCTGGATGGTCCGGTAACCGGCAACGGCAAGATCATCAACGAACTGGAAGGCATCTTCAGCGGTGCTGGCTGGAACGTGGTTAAAGTGATGTGGGGCGGTCGTTGGGATGAGCTGCTGCGTAAAGACACCAGCGGTAAACTGATGCAGCTGATGCAGGAAACTGTTGATGGCGATTATCAGACCTTCAAATCCAAAAACGGTGCCTACGTTCGCGAGCACTTCTTCGGTAAATACCCTGAAACCGCAGCGCTGGTTGCCGACTGGTCTGACGATCAGATCTGGGCACTGAACCGCGGTGGTCACGATCCGAAGAAAGTTTACGCAGCACTGAAAAATGCACAAGACACCAAAGGCAAAGCCACTGTTATCCTGGCGCATACCGTTAAAGGTTATGGCATGGGTGACACCGCCGAAGGTAAAAACATCGCGCACCAGGTGAAGAAAATGAACATGGACGGCGTTCGTTACGTCCGCGATCGTTTCAACGTGCCAGTGACCGATGAGCAGGTAGAAAACCTGTCTTACATCACCTTCCCGGAAGGCTCTGAAGAACACACCTATCTGCACGCACAGCGTCAGAAACTGAACGGCTACCTGCCGTCCCGTCAGGTGAACTTCACCGAGACTCTGGAACTGCCAGCTCTGGAAGATTTCTCCCAACTGCTGGAAGAGCAGAACAAAGAGATCTCTACCACTATCGCTTTCGTTCGTGCCCTGAACGTGATGCTGAAGAACAAGTCGATCAAAGATCGTCTGGTTCCAATCATCGCCGATGAAGCGCGTACTTTCGGTATGGAAGGTCTGTTCCGTCAGATTGGTATTTACAGCCCGAACGGCCAGCAGTACACCCCGCAGGACCGTGAGCAGGTTGCATACTACAAAGAAGACGAGAAAGGTCAGATCCTGCAGGAAGGTATCAACGAGCTGGGCGCAGGCGCATCCTGGCTGGCTGCTGCGACATCTTACAGCACCAACAACCTGCCGATGATTCCGTTCTACATTTACTACTCCATGTTCGGTTTCCAGCGTATCGGTGACCTGTGCTGGCAGGCTGGCGACCAACAGGCTCGCGGCTTCCTGGTCGGTGGTACTTCCGGTCGTACAACGCTGAACGGCGAAGGTCTGCAGCACGAAGATGGCCACAGCCACATTCAGTCTCTGACTATCCCGAACTGTATCTCTTATGACCCGTCTTACGCGTACGAAGTGGCAGTCATCATGCATGACGGTCTGGTACGTATGTACGGTGAAGCGCAAGAGAACGTTTACTACTACATCACCACGCTGAACGAAAACTACCACATGCCGGCGATGCCGGAAGGTGCCGAGGAAGGTATCCGTAAAGGTATCTACAAACTCGAAACCGTTGCGGGTAGCAAAGGTAAAGTTCAGCTGTTGGGCTCCGGTTCTATCCTGCGTCACGTTCGTGAAGCAGCGCAGATCCTGGCAAACGACTACGGTGTTGGTTCCGACGTGTACAGCGTGACCTCCTTCACTGAACTGGCGCGTGATGGCCAGGATTGTGAGCGCTGGAACATGCTACACCCACTGGAAACGCCACGCGTTCCGTACATCGCTCAGGTGATGAACGACGCGCCGGCAGTGGCATCGACTGACTATATGAAACTGTTCGCCGAGCAGGTTCGTACTTATGTACCGGCTGATGATTACCGCGTACTGGGTACCGATGGCTTCGGTCGCTCCGACAGCCGTGAAAACCTGCGTCACCACTTCGAAGTTGATGCTTCTTATGTGGTGGTAGCAGCGCTGGGCGAACTGGCTAAACGTGGCGAAATCGATAAGAAAGTGGTTGCGGAAGCAATTACCAAATTCAACATCGATGCAGATAAAGTTAACCCGCGTCTGGCGTAAGAGGTAAAAGAATAATGGCTATCGAAATCAATGTACCGGACATCGGGGCTGATGAAGTTGAAATCACCGAGATCCTGGTCAAAGTAGGCGACAAGGTTGAAGCTGAACAGTCGCTGATCACCGTAGAAGGCGACAAAGCCTCTATGGAAGTCCCGTCTCCTCAGGCTGGCATCGTTAAAGAGATCAAAGTCTCTGTTGGCGATAAAACCGAGACTGGCAAACTGATCATGATTTTCGATTCCGCCGACGGTGCAGCAACTGCTGCACCTGCGCAGGAAGAGAAGAAAGAAGCGGCAGCTCCGGCTGCGGCACCAGCAGCAGCGGCTGCAAAAGACGTTAACGTACCGGATATCGGCGGCGACGAAGTTGAAGTCACTGAGATCATGGTTAAAGTCGGCGACACCGTTGCGGCTGAACAGTCCCTGATTACCGTAGAAGGCGATAAAGCCTCTATGGAAGTCCCGGCCCCGTTCGCTGGCGTGGTGAAAGAGATCAAAATCAACACCGGCGACAAAGTGTCTACTGGTTCCCTGATCATGGTCTTCGAAGTGGCGGGTGCTGCGGCTCCAGCTAAAGCAGAAGCAGCACTGGCTCAGGCTGCTGCACCGGCTGCGGCTGGCGGCGCGAAAGACGTTAACGTTCCGGATATCGGCGGTGACGAAGTTGAAGTGACTGAAGTGATGGTGAAAGTGGGCGACAAAGTTGCCGCTGAGCAGTCACTGATCACCGTAGAAGGCGACAAAGCCTCGATGGAAGTCCCGGCTCCGTTCGCAGGTACCGTGAAAGAAATTAAAATCAGCGCTGGCGACAAAGTGTCTACCGGTTCTCTGATTATGGTCTTCGAAGTGGAAGGCGCTGCCCCTGCGGCGGCTCCGGCTGCTGCTCCAGCACCTGCTGCTGCCGCACCGGCGCAAGCTTCAAAAGCGCCTGCACCTGCTGCTAAAGCGGAAGGCAAATCTGAGTTCGCTGAAAACGACGCTTACGTTCACGCGACCCCGCTGATTCGCCGTCTGGCACGCGAGTTCGGCGTAAACCTGGCGAAAGTGAAAGGGACTGGCCGTAAAGGTCGTATCCTGCGCGAAGACGTTCAGACTTACGTGAAAGACGCGGTAAAACGCGCTGAAGCGGCACCTGCTGCTACCGGCGGCGGTATCCCGGGCATGCTGCCATGGCCGAAAGTGGACTTCAGCAAGTTTGGTGAAGTGGAAGAAGTTGAGCTGGGCCGTATCCAGAAAATCTCTGGTGCGAACCTGAGCCGTAACTGGGTGATGATCCCGCACGTTACGCACTTCGACAAAACTGATATCACCGATCTGGAAGCGTTCCGTAAACAGCAGAACGCAGAAGCTGAGAAGCGTAAACTGGACGTGAAATTCACGCCAGTGGTCTTCATCATGAAAGCGGTTGCTGCGGCGCTTGAGCAGATGCCACGTTTCAACAGCTCCCTGTCTGAAGACGCGCAGCGTCTGACGCTGAAGAAATACATCAACATCGGTGTTGCGGTTGATACGCCAAATGGTCTGGTTGTTCCAGTCTTCAAAGACGTGAACAAGAAGAGCATCACTGAGCTGTCCCGTGAACTGACCGTGATTTCCAAGAAAGCGCGTGATGGTAAGCTGACTGCCGGCGAAATGCAGGGCGGCTGCTTCACTATCTCCAGCATCGGCGGCCTGGGTACTACCCACTTCGCGCCGATTGTGAACGCGCCGGAAGTGGCAATCCTCGGGGTTTCCAAATCCGCGATGGAACCTGTATGGAATGGTAAAGAGTTCGTGCCGCGTCTGATGATGCCAATCTCTCTTTCCTTCGACCACCGCGTGATCGATGGGGCTGATGGTGCGCGCTTTATCACCATCATCAACAACACCCTGAGTGACATTCGCCGCCTGGTGATGTAATCGAAAAGCCGGCCAATCGGCCGGCTTTTTGTCTTCTAATCTCATGAAGGTTGTGAGATTACTGGCGAAAGCGATATTTCGTGAGCCGTTTGTTGTTTCAAAATTGTTAACAATTTTGTAAACTGCGGGCGGATAGAACGACCCGGTGGACGACGGGTATAAATTAAGAGGTCATGATGAGCACAGAAATCAAAACTCAGGTCGTGGTACTTGGGGCAGGCCCAGCAGGTTACTCCGCAGCATTCCGCGCCGCGGATTTAGGTCTGGAAACCGTCATCGTAGAACGTTACAGCACCCTTGGTGGTGTTTGTCTGAACGTCGGCTGTATCCCTTCAAAAGCGCTGCTGCACGTTGCAAAAGTTATCGAAGAAGCCAAAGCGCTGGCCGATCACGGTATCGTCTTCGGCGAGCCGAAAACCGATATCGACAAAATTCGTACCTGGAAAGAGAAAGTTATCACCCAACTGACCGGCGGTCTGGCAGGTATGGCCAAAGGCCGTAAAGTGAAAGTGGTTAACGGTCTGGGTAAATTTACCGGAGCAAACACTCTGGAAGTTGAAGGCGAAAACGGTAAAACCGTGATCAACTTCGACAATGCGATCATCGCAGCAGGTTCTCGCCCAATCGAACTGCCGTTCATTCCACATGAAGATCCGCGCGTGTGGGACTCCACCGATGCGCTGGAGCTGAAATCTGTACCTAAGCGTCTGCTGGTTATGGGTGGTGGTATCATCGGTCTGGAAATGGCGACCGTTTATCATGCGCTGGGTTCAGAGATTGACGTGGTTGAAATGTTTGACCAGGTTATCCCGGCGGCTGACAAAGACATCGTTAAAGTCTTCACCAAACGCATCAGCAAGAAATTCAACCTGATGCTGGAAACCAAAGTAACGGCCGTTGAAGCAAAAGAAGACGGTATTTACGTTTCCATGGAAGGCAAAAAAGCCCCTGCAGAAGCACAGCGTTATGACGCGGTGCTGGTGGCGATCGGTCGTGTGCCGAACGGTAAAAACCTCAATGCAGGCGCTGCTGGCGTTGAAGTTGACGACCGTGGCTTCATCCGCGTTGACAAACAGCTGCGCACTAACGTGCCGCACATCTTTGCTATCGGCGATATCGTCGGTCAGCCAATGCTGGCGCACAAAGGTGTTCACGAAGGTCACGTGGCCGCAGAAGTTATCGCCGGCATGAAGCACTATTTCGATCCGAAAGTGATCCCATCTATCGCGTACACCGAGCCAGAAGTTGCCTGGGTGGGTCTGACCGAGAAAGAAGCGAAAGAAAAAGGCATCAGCTACGAAACCGCCACCTTCCCGTGGGCTGCTTCTGGCCGTGCTATCGCTTCTGATTGTGCAGACGGCGTGACCAAACTGATCTTCGACAAAGAGACTCACCGCGTCATCGGTGGTGCGATTGTCGGTACCAACGGCGGCGAGCTGCTGGGCGAGATCGGTCTGGCTATCGAGATGGGTTGTGACGCTGAAGACATCGCGCTGACCATCCACGCGCACCCGACTCTGCATGAGTCAGTGGGCCTGGCGGCAGAAGTGTTTGAAGGTAGCATCACCGACCTGCCAAACGCGAAAGCCAAGAAGAAGTAATCTTCTGACCAGTAAAAAGCCGCTCAACTGAGCGGCTTTTTTTATGGTGTAACGCGCTGCCAGTTTTTATCCGGATGGTAGGCTGTCGTCGCTTCCGCTTTTTGCTGCGTTTCCTCGCCCAGATTGGCCTGATAAACGTTGTCATCCTGGTTAATCACAAAACTCATCACGCCTGTCTGACCGTAGCTGACGGGCCAGGCAATCATCGCAAAACCATTGTTTTTATCAGGCAGAATGTGGAAACGATAGCCGTGATAACCCGTGTCTGGGATCTGTGGACTAAACGCCGGGCCAAGCGGACTTGGCGCTTCTCCAGGGGCGACAGGCCAGTAGAGACCATCTTTCTTTCCTTCTGAGCTGATAATTTTCTGCGCATAGGTTTGGTTGAGCGCGTAATAGCTTTGCTGGGCATCAACGTACGCATGAAGCGCTTCGATAGCGGCCAGTTCATTGCGACCAATTTCACGCGTCAGGATCTCATCAGCTGCCTTGCGCATATCAAACTGCCAGCCGGATTCGCCCTTCACGACGGGGATAGGCAATTGCCAGTTGCTGTCGCCCACGACCAGATGCGCGATATCACCCGCGATGACCGTAGAGTGACTTACCTTCCAGTCACGCAAAAAGCGATCCACGGCTTCAGGGTCGACCCCTTCAGGCGGCAAGAAATTGCGCCAGTCATCCCCAAGCAAGTTCTTCATTTCGCCTTCATTTTGCTCGCTGATGGCTTTTGCCAGGGCATCGGTCGCCTGATCGGGCGTGCTGAAGTGCTGCTGCGCGATCGCAAAAGTGGAAACCAGGAACAGCATCATTCCACCAAGTATTTTCTTTTTCATGTCGATTCCCTTAGCGATGACGGAGTTCACGGTGTTCAGCACGCCCAGCAGGCATTTGTCGCGCCGGTTGCTGAGGACGGGATGCCATTTGGCGGCTTTGTGATCCGCGCTGCTGTTGCGACTGCCAGTTCCCTGAGCGGCTATCGTTCCCACTCAAAGCATTGGCGCGAGGCTGCGTGTTTCGCTGCTGAGTGGTTGGCGAAACGCGTTTTTCAGGGCGCTGAGATGTTGTCTGACGGTTGTCACGCTGCGCTTTATTGGTCGTTCTCTGCGCGGTCTGCGGTTTGTTGTCGTACCCGCGATAATTATTGCGCTGGGAGATCTGTTTAAGCTGAGCGTTCGAGGCCTGACGCTGCGCATCTTTTGTTGCCGGACGCTGCGTTTGAGACAGCGTTTTGCCCGTCGATTGTTGTACCTGGGCCAGCGCCGCCTGCCGTTGGCTATCACGATTCGCCGGTTTTTGCTGTGTGGCGCTCAACCCTGTCGCCGTGTTGGTGGGATGGAAGCGGCTATTGAGCTGGGTAGTTGGATAGGGGACGCCTTCACGATAAGCCGGATTATGCTGCCAGTTGCGATTGGCGTCTGTTAAACGCTCCCCGCTGATTTTATTGAAATTGTCGACGTTGATATTGATGTTGTTATTGCCGTTACGGTTATAACTGCCGTTGCGGTCGTAATCGTTATCATGGTGGTGATGATCCCAGTCATCGTCGTCATCCCAGTCGATATTGCTGAAAATCGCGTAGGTTGTTGCGACACCGAGGCTGAACCCCAGGCCTTTTACCAGGCTATCCGTAAATTGCTCACCGGGTGATGGCGGCAGATAGACCGGGGGATAGCTGGCGTTGGGCCAGGTGCCGTAGACCGTGGCGGGATTATACGTCGGGACGTAGACCACCTGCGGATCGGCGGATTCGATCTTGATCACCGTTGGATTCGTTGTCGTGACGGTCGCGTTTGATGGGGTGTTGGCAGTCTGCGCGGGTGCCGTTTTCTTCTCGGTTGTGACCGTTTGCTGCGGTGTCGATTGCAACGCACCTGTCTGTTGCGCCAGCAAACGCAAGCGTTGCACGGAATCCATGACGTCTTTGGGCTGTGCGAGGAACGCGTCGCCGAGATTCTGGATCCACGGCGGGTTTTCACCCATCAGTGACATCAGCTGTGGAAAGGCGACCAGCGATTTAACGCTTGGATCCCACGGTTGGCCACTCACCGCCTGAATGGCCGCATCGCCCTGCATTTTGGGATTATCCTTCGACCATTGTGCGGCCTGGATGACATTCGCTGGATAAGTGGATGCCATGAGGATTTGCGACAGCAGCGCGTCAGGATAGAGCGCGATAGGGGCGGTCCACTGATCGATTTGCGCAGCGGTGTAGGTTGGTGCAACGACAGGAGCGGGGGGCTGGGCCGCGGGTTGTGGCGCTGCGGGTGGAGCCGTTGCTGACGGCGTGGAGACTGTGGCAGGCGTACGGCTTTTCACAAACATAACGCCGGACGCGGCTAACAGCCCGGCACTGCATAACAGCACAATCAGGTGTGGCTTAAAGGGCAACTTCATAGTGTGACTCCAGCGTAAGCAGTGCCGATTGGCGTTCTTGTTGCCGCGAGTATATTCACCCGTGTTTTTGCGTTTTGACGAATCTTGGGAAACTACCCGACGTGTGTGGATAAAGAGTGTGAGCATTTATTACACAAATTATATGTGATAGATAAAACGGCGCTGGAATTTCAAATGGCCGCTCTTACGAGTGGCCGGGAACTACTTGCCGGGATTAACCACAAACAGCACCGTGATGTCGGATATGTTCCAGCCACCGTGGAGTATTGTTAGCAGTAAACCAGTCACAACAATTAGCGTAGATATTCACATCTCCATTGCGTGCATTCCTGACGGGCTACGCAGGCTCATTCTTCACCGGGAAAGGCAGAGCCAGGCAAATTGGGGTTTTGCCACATAACTGCCAGCCCGGTGTGCTACCACCGCAAGGCAACAAACTAACCGCTGAAAGGCGGTTTTTTTGTCCCTGACATTCGTCCCGGTTCCCCGCTATACCATCCTTAACGATTCAGCAAACTATTTAATGTTGCTTTTTTGTAAACACATTAACACTGTGCAGAAATCCTGCTATGCTGCCCGACGCGGTATCGGGCATTTACCCTACAAACTGCTGTCTCACAGGAGCGTGAAGATAAGCCTGGATACACAACGTGTATGCCGCATTATGATAATGAGAGCGAGGAGAACCGTCGTGCTAGAAGAATACCGTAAGCACGTAGCAGAACGTGCCGCCGAGGGAATTGTACCGAAACCTTTAGATGCAACCCAAATGGCCGCGCTCGTCGAGCTGCTGAAGAATCCGCCTGCGGGCGAAGAAGAATTCCTGTTAGATTTGCTGATCAACCGTGTACCGCCTGGCGTAGATGAAGCAGCCTACGTGAAAGCCGGTTTTCTTGCTGCGATTGCGAAACGCGAAGCAACCTCCCCACTGGTCACCCCTGAAAAAGCGATTGAACTGCTCGGCACCATGCAGGGCGGCTATAACATTCATCCGCTGATTGACGCGCTGGAAAGTGAAGCGCTGGCACCGATTGCCGCCAAAGCGCTTTCCCAAACGCTCCTGATGTTCGACAACTTCTATGATGTTGAAGAAAAAGCGAAAGCGGGTAACCGCTACGCAAAACAGGTTATGCAGTCATGGGCTGATGCTGAATGGTTCCTGAACCGTCCCGCGCTGGCAGAAAAAATGACCGTCACCGTATTCAAAGTGACCGGCGAAACGAACACTGATGACCTGTCTCCGGCACCGGATGCCTGGTCTCGCCCGGATATCCCTCTGCACGCTCTGGCAATGCTGAAAAATGCCCGCGAAGGGATTGTGCCGGATCAGCCAGGCGCTGTTGGACCGATCACGCAAATCGAAGAGTTGGCTAAAAAAGGCTTCCCGCTGGCCTACGTCGGCGACGTCGTCGGAACCGGTTCTTCACGTAAATCTGCGACCAACTCCGTGCTGTGGTTCATGGGCGATGATATCCCTCATGTCCCGAACAAGCGCGGCGGCGGCCTGTGCCTCGGCGGCAAAATTGCCCCTATCTTCTTTAACACCATGGAAGATGCAGGCGCGCTGCCAATCGAGGTAGACGTTAACAACCTGAACATGGGCGACGTGATTGACGTTTACCCATTCAAAGGTGAAGTGCGTAATCACGAAACCAATGAACTGCTGGCAACGTTTGAACTGAAAACCGATGTTCTGGTCGATGAAGTTCGTGCAGGTGGTCGTATTCCGCTGATTATCGGCCGTGGCCTGACGACCAAAGCGCGCGAAGCTTTGGGTCTGCCGCACAGCGACATTTTCCGTCAGGCGAAAGACGTGGCGGAAAGCGATCGCGGCTATTCTCTGGCGCAAAAAATGGTTGGCCGTGCATGTGGCGTGACCGGCGTTCGTCCAGGTGCTTACTGCGAGCCGAAGATGACGTCTGTCGGTTCTCAGGACACTACCGGCCCGATGACACGTGATGAACTGAAAGATCTGGCGTGTCTCGGCTTCTCTGCCGATCTGGTTATGCAATCGTTCTGTCATACGGCTGCGTATCCAAAACCGGTTGATGTGACCACGCACCACACGCTGCCTGACTTCATCATGAACCGTGGCGGTGTCTCGCTGCGTCCTGGCGATGGAGTTATCCACTCGTGGCTGAACCGTATGCTGCTGCCGGATACTGTCGGTACTGGCGGTGACTCCCATACCCGTTTCCCGATTGGGATCTCCTTCCCGGCGGGTTCTGGTCTGGTGGCGTTTGCTGCTGCAACGGGCGTGATGCCGCTGGACATGCCGGAATCCGTTCTGGTGCGCTTTAAAGGCAAAATGCAGCCTGGCATTACGCTGCGTGACCTGGTGCATGCGATCCCGCTGTATGCGATCAAACAGGGGCTGCTGACCGTAGAGAAGAAAGGTAAAATCAACATCTTCTCTGGCCGCATCCTTGAGATTGAAGGTCTGCCAGATCTGAAAGTGGAGCAGGCGTTTGAACTGACCGATGCCTCCGCTGAGCGTTCTGCTGCGGGTTGTACCATCAAGCTGAATCAGGAACCGATTATTGAGTATCTCACCTCAAATATCGTGCTGCTGAAGTGGATGATCGCAGAAGGCTACGGCGATCGTCGTACGCTGGAGCGTCGTGTGCAGGGCATGGAGAAATGGCTGGCGGATCCGCAACTGCTCGAAGCCGATGCTGATGCAGAATATGCCGCAGTGATCGACATCGATCTGGCGGATATCAAAGAGCCGATCCTGTGCGCACCAAACGATCCTGACGATGCGCGTCCGCTGTCTGCTGTGCAGGGCGAAAAGATCGACGAAGTGTTTATCGGTTCCTGCATGACCAACATCGGCCACTTCCGTGCTGCAGGTAAGCTGCTGGATACGCATAAAGGCCAACTGCCAACGCGTCTGTGGGTGGCTCCGCCAACCCGTATGGATGCCGCGCAGCTGACCGAAGAAGGCTACTACAGCGTGTTTGGTAAGAGCGGTGCGCGGATCGAGATCCCTGGCTGTTCCCTGTGCATGGGCAACCAGGCGCGTGTGGCGGACGGTTCGACGGTGGTTTCCACATCGACCCGTAACTTCCCGAACCGTTTAGGAACTGGCGCGAACGTCTTCCTGGCCTCTGCGGAACTGGCGGCTGTTGCGGCGCTGATTGGCAAACTGCCTACGCCGGAAGAGTACCAGACCTTCGTCGCGCAGGTAGATAAGACGGCGGTGGATACCTACCGTTATCTGAACTTCGATAAGCTCTCTCAGTACACCGAGAAAGCTGACGGCGTGATTTTCCAGACGGCAGTATAATCAGCAAACCGTCTCCCAGAGACGGTTTTGCATGTTTGCACCCCTTTCCCACGGGAAAGGGCGAAGGTGAGGGCATCAGACCGCAACGTCTTGCCCTCACCTTTTTATTTTCATTCCTCCCACGCGTTCCGCTTTTTTTCTTCTTCTCTGCTGCGATAATTACGCTATTGGCTTTGCAGAGGAAAATACGATGGATTACGAATTTTTACGCGACATCACCGGTGGGGTGAAAGTGCGTATGTCGATGGGCCATGAAGTGGTCGGGCACTGGTTTAACGAAGAGGTCAAAGAAAACCTCGCGTTGCTCGATGAGGTGGAACAAGCGGCACGTACGATAAAAGGCAGCGAGCGGTCCTGGCAGCGTATTGGTCACGAATACACGCTATGGATGGACGGTGAAGAAGTCATGGTGCGCGCCAACCAGATGGAAATCTCGGGCGACGAAATGGAAGACGGAATGAGCTATTACGATGAAGAGAGTTTCTCACTGTGCGGCGTTGAGGACTTTCTACAGGTCGTGAAAGCCTACCGTGAGTTTATGCAACAGAAGTAACCCACCGGAGCATCCTTGCTCCTGGCGTGTTTTACACGGCCGGAATATTGCGGCCGTAGTAGATTTCGCGCATCTCTTTCCAGAGCAGGTCGGTGATGACCTTTCGCTCCTCTTCGCTTAAATCTTCCGGCTGGGTATGGAACATGTAGTGTTTAAGGTCGAACTCCTTAAGCAGCATCTTGGTGTGGAAGATATTTTCTTGATACACGTTCACATCCATCATGTCGTACAGCCCCTTCATGTCCTCAGACATAAAGTTCTGGATCGAGTTGATTTCATGATCGATAAAATACTTCATGCCGTTGATATCACGGGTAAAACCGCGCACGCGATAATCAATCGTCACGATATCGGATTCAAGCTGGTGGATAAGATAGTTCAGCGCATTGAGCGGTGAAATCACGCCGCAGGTCGACACTTCGATATCGGCGCGGAAAGTGCACAGCCCGGCTTCTGGGTGGCTTTCCGGATAGGTATGTACGCAGATGTGGCTTTTATCGAGATGGGCCACCACAGCCTCTGGCAGAGGGCCAGGATGTTCGGTCGGATCGATAAGCTGTGGATCCACAGGCTCTTCGCTCACCAGGATCGTGACGCTCGCGCCCTGCGGCTCATAATCCTGACGCGCGATGTTCAGAATATTGGCTCCGATGATGGAGCAGGTTTCTGACAGGATTTCGGTCAGACGGTTGGCGTTGTAGAGTTCGTCGATATAGGCGATATAACCATCGCGCTCTTCTGCGGTTTTGACGTAGCAGATATCGTAAATACAAAAACTCAGGCTTTTCGTCAGATTGTTAAAGCCATGCAGTTTCAGCTTTTTCAATTTAGCTCACCTCCTTAGAGGACAGTGCGTCTTGCAAATATTGCGGCAAGGCGAACGCTGCCGTGTGGACGGCCGGATTGTAATAACGGCATTTCAGGTGGGTCTGATGAAAGCGTGCAGCAATGATCTCGGCGGAGAGATGGCGTAAAACGTCGTTATCCGTCGCCCACGCGAAGGTCATGATCCCGCCGTAATAGGTAGGAATCGCTGCCTGATAGAAACTGACATCACCGAAGTAATGGCTCAGTTTGCGATGGCTGTCGATCGCTTCGTCCTGTTGCAGGAAGCAGACGCCGTTCTGAGCGACGAAGATCCCGCCGGGATTCAGGCAGCGTTTGCAGCCTTCGTAGAACGACGAGGTGAAAAGCGTTGCGCCAGGACCAATCGGATCGGTGCAATCGGAGATGATCACGTCAAACGTTTGATGGGTCTGATTCACAAAGTTGACGCCGTCGTCGATCACCAGCGTAAAGCGCGGATCGTCGTAGCTGCCTGCGTTGTGATTGGGCAGATACTGGCGGCAGAACGAGACGACACCGGCGTCGATTTCCACCATGGTGATCGTTTCGATAGATTTATGGCGAGACACTTCGCGCAGCATTGCGCCGTCGCCACCGCCGATAATCAGCACATGTTTTGCGTGTCCGTGCGCCAGTAACGGCACATGAGTCATCATTTCGTGATAAATAAACTCATCACGCTCGGTGGTTTGCACCACGCCATCCAGCGCCATCACGCGGCCAAATGCGGCGTTCTCGAAAATGATCAAATCCTGATGATCGGTTTTCTCGTGATAGAGCACGTTATCCACGGCAAAGTACTGACCAAACTGGTCATGCAGCGTTTCGTGCCACACTGTGTTATCGGTCATGAGCTGAACCCTCCTTTGTTAATATCTATTACACCCACGCAAAATGGGCGCAACATCATAGCGAACAAGAACCGCGCAAGCACGGCCATTATTTCAACAAAGGGGCGTCGGGAAGATTACTTTACGTAGGCGAGCAGGCTGAGCGAATCGCGGGCCAGCGCTTTGCATTTTTTCGCGACAGGAATGCCAATGCCGCTTAAATCGCGGTAACTGTCTTCACCGAGCGCCTTCATGTCAAAGCTATCGTAGTTGCTGAGATCCCATTGATTCTGCTGGGCAAAAAAGACCAGTGCGCGACGAATCTGCCCATTGGGTAAATTCTGGTAACCGCAATCGTTTTTCAGGAAAACGAAAACTGCCGTTAAATCGGCCATATCTTCCGCTTCATTTTCACTTAGCGCATAACTGTTCGCGCACATAGCCATCAGGCTGCCGAACAAAATTGTCCTGAAAAACGTCTTCATTGCTTCTACCACTGCATCACGGAAATTTAACGTTAGCATACTTGCGACCAGCGAGACGACCTTTATTATTGCCACTTTACTTGACCTTCCGGTTAGGGGAGGGTTTAAGCTCAAAATATCGCCTGCACGAAAAAAGGGAATGAACATGCAACGTCGTGATTTTTTGAAATATTCAGCTGTGTTGGGGGCTGCCAGCGCATTACCGCTCTGGAGTCGCGCCGCTTTTGCCGTCGACAGACCCGCATTACCGATCCCTGATTTACTGGCCGCAGATGCGCGCAGCCGCATTCAGCTCGTCGTACAGTCGGGAAAATCTGCCTTTGGCCCGCATAACGCCACCACATGGGGATATAATGGCAATTTGCTTGGGCCTGCTCTTCAATTACGCAGGGGCAAAGAGGTCACGGTTAATATTCACAACACGCTTGCCGAAGAGACGACGCTCCACTGGCATGGCCTGGAGGTTCCGGGCGACGTGGACGGTGGGCCGCAGGGCGTCATTAAAGCGGGCGGTCAGCGAACGGTGACTTTTACGCCTGAACAACGCGCCGCGACCTGTTGGTTCCATCCCCATCAGCACGGTAAAACGGGCCATCAGGTGGCGATGGGGCTGGCTGGGCTGGTACTGATTGAGGATGACGAAAGCCGCTTGTTGCGCCTGCCAAAACAGTGGGGCATCGACGATGTGCCGGTCATCGTGCAGGACAAAAAATTCACTGCCGACGGGCAAATCGATTATCAACTGGATGTGATGACGGCGGCGGTCGGGTGGTTTGGCGACACGCTACTGACCAACGGCGCGATCTATCCGCAACACGCCGCGCCGAAAGGCTGGCTGCGTCTGCGCCTGCTCAACGGGTGTAACGCGCGTTCGCTCAATTTTGCCACCAGCGATAAGCGGCCGCTGTATGTGATAGCCAGCGATGGTGGGCTGCTGGCCGAGCCGGTGAAGGTGAGCGAGCTGCCGATGCTGATGGGCGAGCGTTTTGAAGTGCTGGTGGATATCAGCGACGGCAAACCGTTTGACCTCATTACGCTGCCCGTGAGCCAGATGGGCATGACCGTGGCTCCGTTCGACAAGCCGCATCCCGTTTTGCGCATTCAGCCTCTGCTGGTCACGGCATCTGGCGAAATGCCAGACACGCTCGCCGCCATGCCTGCGCTGCCGTCCCGGGAGGGATTAACGCAGCGTAAACTCCAGCTCTCTATGGATCCGATGCTCGACATGATGGGCATGCAGGCGCTAATGAATAAATACGGCGACCAGGCGATGGCCGGGATGCAGCACGGGCAAATGATGGGTCATATGAATATGGACCACGGCAAGATGGACCATGGGAAGATGGCTGGAATGAATCACGGCGATCATCAATTTGATTTCCACAACGCTAACCGTATCAACGGCAAAGCCTTTGATATGGACACACCGATGTTTGCCGCCGCGAAAGGGCAGTATGAGCGCTGGGTGATTTCTGGTGAAGGCGACATGATGCTGCATCCGTTCCATATTCACGGCACGCAGTTCCGCATTTTATCCGAGAATGGTAACGCGCCCGCGGCTCATCGCACGGGCTGGAAAGACACAGTTCGCGTGGAGGGTGGGGTGAGTGAGGTGCTGGTGAAATTTGATCACGACGCGCCGAAGGAGTTCGCCTATATGGCGCACTGTCATCTGCTGGAGCATGAAGATACGGGAATGATGCTCGGGTTTACGGTGTAGACCCGCGTCGCCTGATGCCCTCACCCTGACCCTCTCCCACGGGGAGAGGGAACAGACATTAAAAAAGGCAACCGACGTTGCCTTTTTGCTTTTATTTCACATCGTCAGGCAGAGCATACGCGACAATATAGTCGCCCATCTTCGTACCAAACGAACCGTGACCGCCCGCAGAGATAACAACATACTGCTTGCCATCCACTTCATAGGTCATCGGCGTCGCTTGTCCACCCGCAGGAAGACGGCCTTGCCACAGCTTTTCACCGTTGCTCATGTTGTACGCGCGCAGGTAGTTATCTGCGGTCGCCGCGATGAACAGGACGTTACCAGCGGTGGAAATCGGACCACCCAGCATTGGCATACCCATATTGAACGGCACCGGTACAGGCATCGGGAACGGCATGCTGTCCTGTGGCGTACCAATACGTTTTTTCCACACAACCTGATTGGTTTTCAGATCCAGCGCAGAAATATAACCCCATGCAGGCTGTTTACACGGCAGGCCAAACGGCGACAGGAACGGGTTCAGCGTCACGCCAAACGGTACACCGTACTGCGGCTGAATACCCGCTTCTGTACCGCTACCTTTTGCATCTTTCGGCTGCTCCATCGGGTTACCCGGGCCGCGAGGGATAAGCTTAGAGACGAACGGCAACGCCATCGGGTTTGCAATCGCCACCTGACGGTTAGGATCAACCGAGATACCGCCCCATTCGAACATCCCCAGGTTACCCGGGAAGACCAGCGTGCCCTGCTCAGACGGCGGCGTGAAGATGCCTTCATAGCGCAGCTGATGGAACATCACGCGGCACACCAATTGGTCGAACATGGTGGCGCCCCACATATCGGCACCGGTCAGGTCTTTCTTCGGACGGAAGCTCAGGTCTGAGAAAGGCTGCGTTTTAGAGACATAGTCGCCTTTGGCTGCACCTTGCGGAACCGGTTTTTCCGGTGCCGGAACCACCAGTTTGCCGTTGGTACGGTCGAGTACAAAGATGTTGCCGGTTTTCGCTGGGGCATAAATTACCGGAACGGTTTTACCGTTAACGGTGATATCCGCCAGCGTCGGCTGCGATGGCATATCCATATCCCACAGGTCGTGGTGTACGGTCTGATAGCTCCAGGCCAGTTTCCCGGTCGTCGCATTCAGCGCCACAATAGCGCTGGCGTAACGCTCTTGCTCTGGCGTGCGGTTTCCGCCCCAGATATCTGGCGTGGTCACACCCATCGGCAGATACACCAGGTCTAGCTTCGCGTCATACGCCGCAGGCGCCCATGAGTTTGGCGAGTTGAAGGTGAAGGTGTGTTCATCCGACGGAATCGCGTTAGGATCTTTCGCGCCCGGATCGAAGGCCCACAGCAATTTGCCCGTGTTTACGTCGAAACCACGGATAACGCCGGACGTTTCGCGAGTCGAGAAGTTATCCGTGACCGAACCGGCAATCACAATTGTTTTATCGGTGATAATCGGCGGGGAGGTCGGCTCATACAGACCCGGGGTGGTATCCGGCATATTGGTCTGCAGATTCAGAATGCCTTTGTTGCCAAAGGTTTCGCACAGTTTGCCGGTTTCGGCGTTGATGGCGAACAGTCGACCATCGTTGACCGGCAGCATGATGCGACGCGGGCAATTAGCCACCACTTCCGGGCTGGCATTATCCGTGCGCGCTTCGTGATAGGACACGCCACGGCAGGTAATGTGCTGGAACGACGGATTAGAATTCAACTGCGGGTCGAAGTGCCATTTCTCTTTACCGGTCGCCGCATCAAGCGCAAACAGACGCTGGTGCGCGGTGCACAGATAGAGCATGTTGCCCACTTTGATTGGCGTCACTTCGTTGGTCAGTTCGCCCGGATCGTTTGGCTGCTTCAGGTCGCCGGTGCGGAACACCCAGGCTTCCTTCAGGTTTTTAACATTATCCGCGTTGATTTGCTTCAGCGGAGAATAACGTTGGCCTTCCTGGTTGCGACCATAAGCCGGCCAGTCACCGTCTGCAACGTCAGAGATCGCCGCAGCGGGTGTGGAATCTGCGCTCAGCGTGCCTTTCACTTCCTGCGGATCGTTAAATCCAGCCCAGGTTAGCATGCCGCCGGTAATCAGCAGGGAAACCACCAGCGCCGCAACTGCACCGCTAGAAGGAACCCTCAGACGACGCCAGACGAACGGCAGGATCAGCCAGATCCCAAAGAAGACCAGGATGTCGCTGCGCGGTGTCAGCGCCCAGAAGTCGAAGCCAACTTCCCAGACCCCCCAAAACATTGTGACAAGAAGCAGTGCAGCGTAGAGCCACAGTGCGGATCGTTTACCCTTTAAAAGCAGAACGGTTACGCCAACCATAACCAGACCCGCAATCGGGTAATACCAGGAGCCGCCTAATGCGACCAGCCAGACGCCACCGATCAACAGATAGAGTGCGCAAAACGCTGCGAACGCTGCTGTTAATGTCACCAGTAGACGTGACTGTTGAGTTTTTGTTTCAGCCATAGAAAAGTACTCTTCAGTTTTGTTAAAATTTTGATAGCAATTAATTATAGGTATTAACAAGTGTGATCGGAATCACAAATTGAGCTTTTAACAACTCATGCGCCAGGCCAATCCATTTGCTGGTATACTGCAGGGCTTGTGAATCAATGTCGGACGCCAGAGCATCCTCATTGATGGATTGGTTTTAAAATCATACGGTTAGTAAAATGAAACATACTGTTGAAGTGATGATCCCGGAAGCGGAGATCAAAGCGCGTATCGCTGAATTGGGTCGTCAAATCACCGAGCGTTATCAGGACAGCGGCAGCGAAATGGTGCTGGTGGGTCTGCTGCGCGGCTCCTTCATGTTCATGGCAGACCTGTGCCGCGAAGTGCAGGTATCCCACGAAGTCGATTTTATGACCGCCTCCAGCTACGGCAGCGGCATGTCGACCACGCGTGATGTGAAAATCCTGAAAGACCTGGATGAAGATATTCGTGGCAAAGATGTGTTAATCGTTGAGGACATTATCGACTCCGGTAACACCCTGTCTAAAGTGCGCGAAATCCTGAGCCTGCGTGGGCCAAAATCGCTGGCGATTTGCACCCTGCTGGATAAGCCTTCGCGTCGTGAAGTTGACGTTCCGGTTGAATTTATCGGCTTCTCGATTCCGGATGAGTTCGTGGTGGGTTACGGCATCGATTATGCACAGCGTTATCGCCATCTGCCGTATGTCGGCAAAGTTGTGTTGCTGGACGAGTAGACGAGAAAGGTAAAAGCCGGGTCAAGCCCGGTTTTTGCACACTTACTTATGATTGACGTGTTTTTTTGTCAGGTTAGACACGCCCTGACGATAGCGCTGTTCAAGCGTTTCGCGGTTAGTCGCGGTCACTTCCAGATTGCGCAGCAACCCGTCATGAATACCGTACGCCCAGCCATGAACTGACACCTTCTGCCCGCGTTTCCACGCTGAACGCATGATGGTCGAGTGCCCCAGGTTGTACACTTGTTCCATCACGTTAAGTTCACAGAGTGTATCCAGACGACGTTCCTGCGGCATTTCGCCCAGCAGTGAACTATGTTTGAACCAGATATCGCGAATGTGCAGCAGCCAGTTATCGATTAAACCCAGTTCCGGATTTTCGATTGCGGCCTGTACGCCACCGCAGCCGTAGTGGCCGCAAATAATGATGTGTTCAACTTCCAGAACGTCCACCGCGTACTGAACAACGGACAGGCAGTTGAGATCGGTGTGAATCACCAGGTTTGCAACGTTACGGTGAACGAACAGTTCACCGGGTTCAAGACCTGTCAGGCGTTCTGCCGGGACGCGGCTGTCGGAACATCCAATCCATAGAAAGCGCGGGTTTTGCGCTTGCGCCAGTTTTTCGAAAAATCCCGGATCCTCTTCTACCAGCATTTTTGACCATAGTGCATTGTTGCTGATGAGTGTATCTATGTCATTCATAGAGGTTAACGACCTGTAACCGAGTAATAGCGTTGCGCTAATATAGGGTAACTCGACTTTTATTGAAACCACACAACGTGTGTCAGAACTATAGGTAAGCGTATTTCATGACAATTGCACTGGAGCTTGAGCAGCTTAAAAAAGTCTATCCGGGTGGCGTTCAGGCGCTACGCGGTATCGATCTGAAAGTGGAGGCCGGGGATTTTTATGCCCTGCTGGGACCGAACGGCGCGGGGAAATCTACCACCATCGGAATTATCAGTTCGCTGGTGAACAAATCCTCCGGCAAGGTCGCGGTATTTGGCTATGACCTGGAAAAAGACGTGGTCAACGCCAAGCGCCAACTGGGGCTGGTGCCGCAGGAGTTTAACTTCAACCCCTTTGAAACCGTGCAGCAGATTGTGGTCAATCAGGCGGGGTATTATGGCGTCGAACGTCAAGAAGCTATCGCGCGCGGCGAAAAGTATCTTAAACAGCTCGATCTGTGGGAAAAACGCGACGAACGTGCGCGGATGTTATCCGGCGGGATGAAGCGCCGTTTGATGATCGCACGTGCGCTGATGCACGAACCAAAACTATTGATTCTGGATGAGCCGACAGCAGGCGTGGATATCGAACTTCGTCGCTCAATGTGGGGCTTTTTGAAGGATTTAAACGACAAAGGCACCACGATCATTCTGACGACGCACTACCTTGAAGAAGCCGAAATGCTGTGTCGTAACATCGGTATCATCCAGCACGGTGAACTGGTGGAAAACACCTCAATGAAGAATCTGCTGTCCAAGCTGAAGTCGGAAACCTTTATTCTCGATTTGGCATCGAAAAGCCCGCTGCCCAAGCTGGAGGGCTACCAGTATCGTCTGGTGGATACGTCGACGCTGGAAGTGGAAGTCCTGCGTGAGCAGGGCATTAACAGCGTGTTTTCACAGCTGAGCGCGCAGGGCGTGCAGGTATTGAGTATGCGTAACAAAGCCAACCGACTGGAAGAACTGTTCGTCTCGCTGGTCCATGATAAAAGAGGAGAGCAGGCATGACGCATCTTTACTGGGTGGCGCTGAAAAGTATCTGGGCGAAAGAAATTAACCGCTTTATGCGCATCTGGATCCAAACGCTGGTACCGCCCGTCATCACCATGACGCTGTATTTCATCATTTTCGGTAATCTGATTGGTTCCCGCATTGGTGAAATGCATGGCTTTACCTATATGCAATTTATTGTTCCGGGTTTGATCATGATGGCGGTGATCACCAACGCATACGCGAACGTGGCATCGTCTTTCTTTAGCGCCAAATTCCAGCGCAACATTGAAGAGCTGCTGGTCGCACCGGTTCCTACGCACGTGATTATTGCCGGATATGTTGGCGGTGGCGTGGCGCGTGGCCTGTGCGTCGGGATTCTGGTAACGGCCATTTCGCTGTTCTTTGTGCCGTTCCAGGTGCATTCGTGGCTGTTCGTCGCGTTAACGCTGCTGCTGACGGCGATTCTGTTCTCGTTAGCGGGGCTGTTGAACGCCGTGTTTGCGACCACGTTTGATGATATCAGCCTGATCCCCACCTTCGTGTTAACACCGCTGACCTATCTCGGCGGGGTGTTCTATTCGCTGACGCTGCTACCGCCGTTCTGGCAGGCGCTGTCGCACCTGAACCCGATTGTCTACATGATCAGCGGCTTCCGCTTTGGTTTCCTGGGCATATCCGACGTACCGCTCTTTACTACCGTGATGGTGCTGGGCGTCTTTATTATCGCCTTTTACATGCTGTGCTGGTATCTCATCCAGCGTGGACGCGGACTGCGTACCTAAGCTCGATGTCCCGGCAACACTGCGTCTGCCGGGACATTTTCTTGACTGTTATCACCGTAAACTCACCATCACTCCGCTAAACTACTTGCCTGCTAAGGAGACGCTATGCTGGGTTGGGTGATTACCTGTCACGATGACAATGCTCAGGCTATTCTCGAACGCCTGGAGAAGAACCTTGGTCCGCTGCCGCAATGTCTGGCGGTGAACTACTGGCGTGGGCTAAGCACCAATATGCTCAGTCGTATGATGTGTGATGCGCAGCATCAAACGGATACGGGGGAAGGCGTGATTTTCCTCACCGACAAATCCGGTGCGGCCCCCTATCGTGCGGCGGCATTGTTGAGCCATAAGCATGAGAATTGCGAAGTCATTTCCGGCATCAATTATGCGCTACTCGAAATGATGTATCCGCTGCGAGAAACGCTCAGCAGCGCTGAATTTCGAGATATGATTGTCGGGCAGGAGATCCCCGGAGTGAGTAGTCTTTGGCATCAGCAACAGAAAAACCCGCCTTTTGTCCTGCTGCACGACCTGTATAAGAATTAAACATTGGTATTGATGCCGCTTTTGTTACAATAACGTCAGTTTTCAGCTTCGACACAAACTTCATGCTCACGCGTATCATTTTCCTGCTTTTGCTGCTGGTCTCCGGCGGCGTTTCTGCCAGTTTATTAAGCCAGCAAGGCTTACCCGCTCAGTACATGCAAACCACCGAAGATGCGGCGATCTGGGCGCAGGTGGGGAATAATGTCATTAATGTCGGCAACGTTCGTGCAGGACAGATTATCGCCGTGGTGCCGACCAATGCCGATTACTACGAATTTCGTTTTGGCTTTGGGACGGGGTTTATTGATAAAGGCCATCTCGAAAAAGTGCAGGGCAAACAGCGCGTTGAAGATAGCCTCGGCGATCTGAATAAGCCCCTGAGTAATCAGAATTTAATCACCTGGAAAGACACGCCGGTGTACAACGCCCCGAACAACGGCAGTGCGCCTTTCGGGACGCTCAGCGACAATCTGCGCTATCCCATCCTGAATAAACTCAAAGACCGGCTGAACCAAACCTGGTTTCAAATCCGCATCGGCAATCGGCTGGCGTGGGTGAGTAGTCTGGATGCGCAGGAAGACAGCGGCATTCCGGTTATCACGTATCACCATATTCTGCATGATGAAGAAAATACCCGCTTCCGCCACACCTCAACCACCACCAGCGTGCGTGCGTTCAGCAACCAGATGACCTGGCTGCGCGATCAGGGCTATACCACGTTGACGATGTACCAGCTCGAAGGGTATGTGCGTAACAAAATGAACCTCCCGGCACGTGCGGTGGTAATTACCTTCGACGACGGTTTGAAGTCAGTCAGTCGTTATGCCTGGCCGATCCTGAAGGAGTACGGCTTTAAAGCAACGGCGTTTATTATTTCATCGCGGATTAAAGGCCATCCCCAGAAATGGGATCCGAAATCGCTTCAGTTTATGAGCGTATCGGAACTGAAAGAGATTCAGGATGTGTTTGATATTCAGTCCCACACCCATTTCTTGCACCGCGTGGATGCCAATAAACACCCGATTTTATTGAGCCGCAGCTATCACGTCATTTTGTTCGATTTTGAACGCTCACGACGCGCGCTGGCACAGTTCAACCCCCGCGTCCTTTACGTCTCATATCCGTTCGGCGGCTATGATGACAAAGCGGTGAAAGCCGCGAATGATGCGGGTTTCCATATGGCAGTGACGACGGTGAAAGGGAAGGTGAAGCCGGGCGATAATCCATTCCTACTGAAACGCTTGTATATTCTGAGGACGGATTCTTTAGAGACTATGTCGCGGCTGATCAGTAACCAGCCGCAAGGGTAAATCAGGCAACCTGAACGGGAATGGCTTTTGCCGTACGTTTCATTTCATTGTCGCCTTCGAAATAGGCCACTTTTGGCTGCCAGCGACGCGCTTCTTCGTCAGACATCATGACAAAGCTGGCGATGATCACAATGTCACCCACGGACGCGCAGTGTGCTGCCGCACCGTTGACAGAGATGATTTTGGAGCCGCGCTCGCCTGCAATCGCATAGGTTGAGAAGCGGTTGCCGTTGGTGACGTTCCAGATATCAATCGCTTCGTTCTCAAGAATTCCGGCTGCGTCGAGAAAATCCTGATCAATCGCACAGGAGCCTTCATAGTGCAGATCGGCCTGAGTGACTTTTACGCGGTGAAGCTTACCTTGCAGCATTTTGCGAATCATTACGTCTACCTTTAATCATCATGCTTTACCCTCTCAAGGCCGAGAGGGCAGGGTGAAGGGATATTTCCCAGGCAAATATCGGCGCAGTATTGCCCGATTTTTAGTCGGTGTCTACTCCGCCAGCTCAACCACTTTATTGTCTATGAGTCGTGCCTGGCCGAGCCACGCTGCGACCAGAATCACCGCGCGTTTGCTGGTGTCTGAAAGCTCCAGCAGCGTATCGGCGTCGCGGATTTGAATATCGTCAGCGCGCAAACCTTTGTCGTTCAACTCTTGCTCGGCCAGCGCGACAATCTCTTCCGCCGTCAGCTCTTTCGCCTTCAGTTGTTCCGCCATCGCGTTCATCACTTTGCAAAGACCCGGCGCGATTTTACGCTGGTCCGCAGTCAGATAACCATTGCGCGAGCTAAGCGCCAGACCGTCTTTGGCGCGAACAATTGGCACGCCCACGATCTCAATGTCGTAACCCATATCAGTTACCATTTTGCGGATCAGCGCCAACTGCTGAAAATCTTTTTCGCCAAAGCAGGCGATGTCCGGCTGGACCAGATTGAACAGCTTGCTGACAATCGTTGAAACGCCACGGAAATGCCCAGGGCGGCTGGCACCCTCAAGCATGGTCGAGATCCCCGGGACGTCGACATAGGTTGCGCCTTCTGTCCCTTGTGGATAGATATCCGAAGGCGCAGGGGAGAAGACGAAATCAACGTGGCGTTTTTTCAGCTTCTCGCAATCTTCCTGTAGCGTGCGCGGATAGCGCGCCAGATCGTCGGCACGGTCAAACTGCATCGGGTTAACGAAAATACTCACCACGACCACATCCGCACGGGCTCGTGCTTCGTCGACCAGTTTCATATGGCCGTCGTGGAGATTGCCCATGGTAGGGACCAGGGCGATGCGTTTACCTTCCTGACGCAGGCGACGAATGTGCTGGCGCAACAGCGGCAGGGTTTCAATGATTAGCACAACGAGACTCCTTAATGGAAACTGTGTTCTTCACCCGGGTAAACACCGGATTCGACGTCGGCAATATACTGCCTGACTGCGGCGCGCATGTCGCCCGCCTCACTGAGGAAATTCTTCGCGAATTTGGGAATGTGACCGCCGGTAATGCCAAAGGCGTCATGCATCACCAGAATCTGCCCGTCGGTAACGTTACCTGCGCCAATCCCGATGACCGGAATCGTGAGCGCGTCGGTCACGCGTTTTGCTAGCTCAACCGGCACGCATTCCAGCACTAACAGCTGAATGCCTGCGGCTTCCAGCGCCAGCGCGTCATCAAGCAGGATCTGTCCCGCATCGCCACGGCCCTGAACTTTATAGCCACCAAATATGTTCACCGACTGCGGCGTGAGCCCCAGATGTCCGCACACGGGTACGGCACGTTCGGTCAGCATTTTGACGGTATCAACCAGCCACGCGCCGCCTTCAATTTTGACCATATTAGCCCCGGCGCGCATCACGGCAGCAGCGTTCTCGAATGCCTGCTCTGGCGTGGCGTAGGCCATAAACGGCAAATCAGACAGCAGCAGGCAGTGAGGCGCACCGCGACGCACGGCGCGAGTGTGATAAGCAATATCGTCTACCGTCACTGGCAGAGTGGAATCATGTCCCTGTACCGTCATCCCTAACGAATCGCCGACCAGCATGACGTTTATCCCTTCTTCAGCAAACAGTTTTGCAAAGCTGAAGTCGTAGGCCGTGATTGTGGCGAAGCGTTTTTTTTCCTGTTTGCATTTCTGCAGTAAGGAGATGGTGGTTGGTTTCATAATGTTTCCTGATGGCCCAAAGCGATTCTTTGCGCATTCTAACAGTAACATTCGGGGGAACAATGATTTTAGGCAACCGATTAATCACAAACTCAGGATGGCGAATCGGCAGAAAAAGAGGATTACCAGAGCGCGGGTTTTTTGGCGTTGAGCTGCTGCAATACGCACTGTAATGAGGTGCCGTCGGGGAAGGTGAGGGCGGGGGCGACTTCAAACAGCGGCCAGAGCATAAATCCACGATTTTTCATGTCGTAATGCGGGACGGTCAGGCGTTCGGTCTGGATGATCTCATCGCCAAAAAGCATGATGTCGAGATCCAGCGTGCGCGGTCCCCAACGTTCATCTTTACGGACACGCCCCTGCTGTAGCTCAATGCGCTGGGTGTTATCCAGCAGCGTTTCGGCGTCAAGGGCGGTGTCCAGCACCACGGCCGCATTCAGGTAATCGGGTTGATCCTGTGGGCCGAGCGGCGGCGTGCGGTAATACGCAGAAACCGCCATCACGCGGCTCTGTGGGATATCCGCCAGCGCCTGAACGGCAGCGTTGACCTGCTCCAGCGGAGAGGCCAGATTGCTACCGATGGCGATGTAAGCGAGGGTCATGCACTGCCCTGGCGCGGTGCGCGCTTGCGTGGGCGGCGATGACGACGGCGTGGTTCCGGCTCTTCGTCGAGATTGGTGAGCATCCCTTTTTGTTCCGGCGGCGCGGAGACCTGGAACTCACCCCACCACTGCACCAGACTTTGCAGCTCTTTGTTATTTTCGATCTCAGCACGCAGCGCCAGCAGATCGTACGCGGCGCGGAATTTAGGGTGCTCCATCAGCTTCCAGGCGCGCTTGCCCTGACGGCGAGACATACGCAACTGCAGCTGCCAGATATCACGCACCAGCGTTGTAATGCGTTTCGGGATCGCCAGAGTACGACAGGCTTCGTCGAGCACATCATTCGCGGCAAGCGCAAAGGCATCGTAATAAGCCAGCCCGCTTTCCTGGGCAATTTTCTGCGCGGTTTCCAGCAGCGGATACCAGAACATGGCCGCAAACAGGAACGCCGGGTTGACGCGCATATCATTGTGAAGGCGGGTGTCAGTATTTTTCAGCACCTGAGCAATCATGCGCTCCATCGGGCTATCACCGCTTTCGGTAAAGTAGCGAACGATGGACGGGAACAGCGGCTGGAACAGGCTATTTTCACGCAGCAGTTTATAGGTTTCGTAACCATAACCCGCCTGGAGTAACTTCAGCACTTCTTCAAACAAACGCGCAGGAGGCACATCGTTGATGAGCGTCGCCAGACGTGGGATCGGTTCTGCCGTTTCGGCGCTGATTTGCATATTCAGCTTGGCGGCGAAACGCACGGCACGCAGCATGCGCACCGGATCTTCGCGGTAGCGCGTTTCAGGATTACCAATCAGACGAATCACGCCCTCTTTCAGATCCTGTACGCCACCCACGAAATCACGCACCGAAAAATCGGCCACGCTGTAGTAAAGGCTGTTGATGGTGAAATCGCGACGCTGGGCATCTTCTTCGATAGAACCAAAGATATTGTCGCGCAGCAGCATGCCGTTCTGGCCGCGCTGCGAGGTGGTGCGATCCGCTGGCGCGCCTGCTTCGTGATGACCACGGAAGGTCGCCACTTCGATGATTTCGGGGCCAAACATGACGTGAGCCAGACGGAAACGGCGGCCCACCAGACGGCAGTTACGGAATAACTTGCGCACCTGTTCAGGCGTGGCGCTGGTCGTCACGTCAAAATCTTTTGGTTTTTGGCCGAGCAGTAAATCGCGAACCCCACCGCCCACGAGATAGGCCTCATAGCCTGCTTTATTCAGACGATAGAGCACCTTGAGGGCATTTTCACTGATATCTTTGCGGGAAATAGTGTGCTGCTCGCGCGGAATAACCGACATATGGGATTGAGCAATAGCGTCATTCGCTACGCTTTCATCGCGGCTTAGCACCTTACGGCAAAAATTAGCAACTCGAGTAAAAATAGTACACCTCGTAGTGTGTTTTGTTATGAAAAAAGCGGCTAATCATAGCTCAGCAAGATGCGTTTGAGAATGCTGGATTTTAGGCACCGCCGAAAGCACCCAATTATCCATGGCTGTTTTCAGTAATTCATCAAGACCTAAATCCTGCCATTCGCTTGTGACATTCTGATTTAGAAATCGCAATGCGTCGATCAAAACTGGCCGCGGATCGCCATTTGGCAGTGCCGGCGCGTGATTTTGTTTCGAGAGTTTATTCCCTTGCGCATTCAATGCCAGCGGCAGATGAATATAATCCGGCACGTCCCAGCCGAAGACGTTATACAGTGAAATTTGACGCACCGTCGGCTCAATCAGATCGGCGCCGCGCACAATTTCCGTCACGCCCTGGAAATGGTCATCCACCACTACGGCCAGGTTATATGCAAATAAACCATCGCGGCGGTGAATAATAAAATCTTCATTCGCCAGGCGTTTATCGGCGTGAATTTCACCGAGCAGCAAATCGTTAAAATGCGTCACGGGTGAATGCTGTAATAAACGGACAGCGGCATTTTCCGGACCGTGATTCAGGTGTCGGCAATGGCCATCGTACACGCCGCCTGCGTTCTGAATGCGTGCGCGCGTACAGGTACAGTAATATGACAAACCTTGTGCGTGCAGCCACGCCAGGTGTTCGCGATAAGCGTCATGGCGCTGGGATTGCCAGAGAACATCTCCATCCCAGTTCAAGCCGTAATGTTCCAGTTGATGCAGAATGGTTTCTGCAGCACCGGGAACTTCACGCGGGGGATCAATATCTTCGATACGAACGCGCCAGATGCCGTTATTTGCCCGCGCTTGCAGGTAGCTGCCCAGTGCGGCAATAAGCGATCCGAAGTGAAGCTCACCGGAGGGGGATGGCGCAAAGCGCCCGATATAGTCTGATTGAGGCATATTCATGGCAGACAAAAAGTAACAAGGCGGGAGAGACTCCCGCCTTTATGATCGTGATAACAGGGCTGGAATTAACCGGCCATCTGCTTTTCGCGGATTTCAGCCAGCGTTTTGCAGTCGATGCACAGATCGGCAGTCGGACGCGCTTCAAGGCGACGAATACCAATTTCCACACCGCAGGATTCGCAGAAGCCGAAATCTTCGTCTTCAACCTTCTTCAGCGTCTTCTCAATCTTCTTGATCAGCTTGCGTTCGCGGTCACGGTTACGCAGTTCGAGGCTGAACTCTTCTTCCTGAGCGGCACGGTCAACCGGGTCCGGGAAGTTTGCTGCTTCGTCCTGCATGTGGGTAACGGTGCGATCGACTTCATCCCTAAGTTGATTACGCCATGCTTCAAGAATACGCTTGAAGTGAGACAGCTGGGCTTCATTCATATACTCTTCGCCCGGCTTCTCTTGATATGGCTCCACCCCAGCGATGGCGAGAATACTCAGGGACGATGTTTTACGGTTTTGCCCTTCTTGCATGTTGCTTCTCCTTAACACGCACTATCGATCCCCGTGTGGGGGAAAAATCAGGTCGCTATAAATAGCAGATGCTTTTCCGTAAGGCAATTATCTAAACGTAACACTTGACAAGCCTGTGAGGAAAAGCGTATTTGCGCACGCGGCCAGAACACCAAATCGCCATCTTCTAACCCCTTATAACACAACGGGGAGAGTCGACTTCAGACTCATATTATCGGCAGAAAGTTCAGCTTTATAAGCTAAAATTTCTACCCCCTGCTTTTGTGCCTCATTCAACAATTGTGCGTACTTCGGGTCAATATGACGGGCCGGGGAAAATCGTTCAATGGCTGAATGCAAAACCGCAAACAACAATACGGCGCGCTTCCCCGTCGCCGCAACACTCATTAACTCTCGCAGATGCTTTTGGCCGCGTAGCGTCACCGCATCCGGAAAGTAGCCATTATCCCTGTCTGCTAACGTCACTGATTTGACTTCAATATAGCACTCAGGGCGATCGTCCGCCTGCAACATAAAATCAATTCTGCTGCCTTCCTCGCCATATTTCACTTCGCCTTTAATGGAACCGTAGCCGGTTAACTCCGGGATCGTATGGGTGGTGATGGCTTCTTTGACCAGCTGATTCGCGCGTTGGGTATTCACACAAATAAACGCCCCTTGTTGGGTCTCGGTGATTTCCCAGGTGTGCGCATATTTGCGTTTCAGATTTTCTGACGTGGAGTACCACACCGTATCGCCAGGGGTTGCGCACCCGGTCATCGCGCCAGTATTTGGGCAGTGCAGCGTCAAATGTTCACCCGCAGGCGTCACGACATCCGCCAGAAAACGTTTATAGCGCTGGATAAGCGTGGCGGATTGCAGGGCGGGGCTAAACTTCATCGGAAATCCTTGGTTGTTCGCTCAACGCAAAGCGCTGAAGCGGCGTGTATCGTGTGCGTCCGTTTGAGAAAACCGATTCGTAAAGCACGAATTCTGTGACCGAAAACGTCCAGTGAAAGCCTGGCGGCGGGATGGCGACAGCATGGCTGGTATTTCGCAGCAGGGTGATATGAGGATGAAACGGCTGCGGGCTTTGATAGCACCCGCTGCGTGCCGCCTGCGCTCGCAGAAGATTGGCCAACTGCAGTAATCCACGCGGCGGCTGACGCGTTCCCAGCCACACGACGCGGGAACGCAGCCACTGACCGGCGTCATCGAGATTCAGGGTAAAGCCCGGCTGAAGGATACGTCCGGCAAGCTTAACCAGCGCCTGTTGTTTATCCGTGCTGACGTCACCCAAAAAGGCCAGCGTCAGATGTAAATTCGCCGCGGCAACCGGACGTCCGGCTTCCGGCTGGAAATGTTCGGCGCGCCAGCGGACGATTTGCCGCTGTATTCTGGCGGGCGGTTCAATAGCGAAAAACAGGCGTTTCGACTCAGACATACGGGGGACTCGGTAATGATATGCGCCGATGCTACAATGTACGCCGACGAATGTTAACCCTCTGGAGCAGTTAGTGTCCTCATTGCCGGTCGCCGCCGTACTTCCCGAGCTTCTTGCCGCCTTACGCCATGCCCCTCACGTCCTACTGAACGCGCCTACCGGGGCGGGTAAATCGACGTGGTTGCCGCTACAGATCCTCAAAGAGGGCGATATTTCCGGGAAAATCATTCTGCTGGAACCGCGCAGGCTGGCGGCGCGTAACGTGGCGCAACGCCTGGCCGAACTGCTCGGGGAAAAAACCGGTGAAACCGTCGGTTATCGTATGCGCGCTGAAACCTGCGTCGGCGCGACGACGCGGCTGGAAGTGGTGACCGAAGGGATCCTGACCCGGATGCTGCAAAACGATCCCGAGCTGAACGGCGTGGGGCTGGTGATCCTCGATGAATTCCACGAGCGCAGCCTGCAAGCCGATCTGGCACTGGCGCTGCTGCTCGACGTGCAACAAGGGCTTCGCGAGGATCTCAAGCTGCTGATCATGTCCGCCACGCTCGACAACGAACGGTTGCGACAGATCCTGCCCGAGGCGCCGGTCATTTCCTCCGAAGGCCGCGCGTTTCCGGTTGACCGTCGCTATCAGACGTTGCCCTCCCATCAGCGCTTCGACGAGGCGGTTGCTATCGCGACTGCTGAATTACTGCGCCACGAATCCGGATCATTGCTGCTGTTTTTACCCGGCGTGGGCGAAATTCAGCGCGTTCAGGAAAAGCTGGCTGCGCGCGTGGGCAGCGATGTTGTGCTGTGTCCGCTGTACGGCGCGCTTTCCCTGAATGAACAACGCAAGGCGATTCTTCCGCCGCCCGCCGGGCAGCGCAAAGTGGTGCTGGCGACCAATATCGCCGAGACCAGCTTAACGATTGAAGGCATCCGTCTGGTGGTCGACACGGCACAGGAGCGGGTGGCAAGTTTCGATCCGCGCACCGGCCTGACCAAACTGCTGACGCAGCGTATCAGCCAGGCGTCCATGACGCAGCGTGCGGGTCGTGCCGGGCGTCTGGAGCCGGGGATCTGTTTGCATCTCACAAGCGTTGAACAGGCCGATCGCGCCGCCGCGCAAAGTACGCCAGAAATTCTGCAAAGCGATCTTTCCGGATTGCTCATGGAACTGTTGCAGTGGGGATGCCCCGATCCGGCGCAGCTCTGCTGGCTCGATCGGCCACCTGCGGTGAATCTGACGGCGGCACGTCGCTTGTTAGCGCTGTTAGGCGCACTGGACGGCGAGCGGTTAACGCCAGCCGGCCAGAAAATGGCTGCACTGGGAAATGATCCGCGCCTGGCGGCGATGCTGATTGCCGCGAAAGGGGATGATGAGATTGCCACGGCAGCAAAACTCGCCGCGATTCTGGAAGAGCCGCCGCGCGGGGCGAGCAGCGATCTGGCTTCGGCTTTCTCCCGCAATCAGCCGAACTGGCAGCAGCGCGCGCAGCGGTTTTGTCAGCGGCTTAACAGCCGTGGCGGGGCGCTGGACAGCGATAAAATCGCCGAACTGCTGGCGCAGGCTTTTCCGGACCGTATTGCCCGTCGGCGCGGCCTGGACGGGCGCTATCAGCTTGCAAACGGAATGGGCGCGATGCTGGACAGCGACGACGCCTTAACGCGCCATGAGTGGCTTATCGCGCCGCTGCTGTTGCAGGGCAGCCAGTCTCCCGATGCGCGCATTTTGCAGGCGGTGGCGGTGGATATTGACGCGCTAACGCACCGCTGCCCGCAGCTTTTGCAGCAGTCTGATACCGTCGAGTGGGATGACGCGCAAGGCACATTGAAGGCGTTTCGCCGCAGCCAGATTGGTCGACTCGCGGTAAGCGTTAAACCGCTGGCAAAGCCGTCAGAGGACGAATTGCACCAGGCAATGCTGAACGGTATTCGTGATAAAGGCCTGAACGTCCTGAGCTGGACGCCGGAGGCTGAACAGTATCGGCTGCGTTTACACTGCGCGGCGCAGTGGTTGCCGGAATATGACTGGCCTGCGGTTGATGATGAAACGCTGCTGGCCTCGCTGGAGAAGTGGTTGCTGCCGGAAATGAGCG
Organism: Lelliottia sp.; assembly: GCF_045627565.1. Taxonomy (NCBI): domain Bacteria; kingdom Pseudomonadati; phylum Pseudomonadota; class Gammaproteobacteria; order Enterobacterales; family Enterobacteriaceae; genus Lelliottia; species Lelliottia sp. The sequence goes on from NZ_JAZQNX010000010.1 coordinate 232,061, forward strand.
GTGTGCATTCGCTCAAAGCGCTTAAATCTCTGGATGTGAAGACAGCGTTACAGAATTTACTCGACTGGTCATTGCGCCAACGTCTGGATAGAGAGCTTCCTGGGCATTACACTGTGCCGACCGGAAGTCGGATTGCCATTCGTTATCATCAAGATAATCCACCGGCGCTGGCTGTGCGGATGCAGGAGATGTTTGGAGAATCTGCCACGCCATCTATCGCGGAAGGGCGTGTTCCGCTGGTACTTGAGCTATTATCACCTGCGCATCGTCCGCTGCAAATTACGCGTGATTTAAGCGCGTTCTGGGCCGGAAGCTATCGCGAAGTGCAAAAAGAGATGAAAGGGCGGTATCCAAAGCACGTTTGGCCGGACGATCCGGCAAATACCGCGCCGACACGGCGTACGAAGAAGTATTCGTAGTTTGTGCGGAGTGGTGCGGCCTGATGCCCTCACCCGGGCCCTCTCCCACTGGGAGAGGGAGGAAACACTAAAAGCTTTCTTGATAAGAAAGCCTTGCTGTTTATTTTGAGAGATTTCTTCTTTCACCGCCTGGTGGAAGAAAAGAGAATCGGGCCCTTGCGCCTGACAGTTGCGGAGAAAAAGCATGGCGGGGAATGACCGCGAGCCAATTGGACGTAAGGGTAAACCTGCGCGTCCGGCGAAGGAAAAAGTGAGCCGTCGTCGCCTCAGTGATGAGGATTATGACGATGACTATGAAGACGATGATGAGGATCAAGAACCCATGCCGCGTAAAGGTAAAGGCAAAGGGCGGAAGCCTCGTGGACGACGCGGCTGGTTCTGGCTGCTGCTGAAGCTGTTTATTGTATTTGTTGCCCTGATGGCGATTTACGGTGTGTACCTGGATCAAAAAATCCGCAGCCGTATCGACGGTAAAGTCTGGCAGTTGCCTGCGGCGGTATATGGCCGCATGGTGAACCTTGAGCCAGATATGTCCATCAGCAAGAACGAAATGGTCAAACTGCTGGAAGCGACACAGTATCGTCAGGTGACGAAAATGACGCGTCCCGGCGAGTTTACCGTGCAGGCGAAAAGCATCGAGATGATCCGTCGTCCGTTTGATTTTCCGGACAGTAAAGAAGGGCAGGTGCGTGCGCGTCTGACCTTTGACGCCGATCGTCTCGAAACAATCGAGAACCTGGAAAGTAACCGCCAGTTCGGTTTCTTCCGCCTCGATCCGCGCCTGATCACCATGCTCTCTTCACCAAACGGCGAGCAGCGCCTGTTTGTGGCGCGTAATGGCTTCCCGGATCTGCTGGTCGATACGCTGCTGGCGACGGAAGACCGTCATTTCTACGAACACGACGGCGTGAGTTTGTACTCCATCGGTCGTGCGGTGCTGGCGAACCTGACGGCCGGACGTACGGTGCAGGGGGCGAGTACCCTGACGCAGCAGCTGGTTAAAAACCTGTTCCTCTCCAGCGAGCGCTCTTACTGGCGTAAGGCCAACGAAGCGTACATGGCCGTGCTGATGGACGCTCGCTACAGCAAAGATCGTATTCTTGAGCTGTATATGAACGAGGTGTATCTCGGTCAGAGCGGCGATAACGAGATTCGCGGTTTCCCGCTGGCGAGCCTGTATTACTTTGGTCGCCCGGTGGAAGAGCTGAGTCTCGATCAGCAAGCGTTGCTGGTGGGCATGGTGAAAGGCGCGTCAATCTATAACCCGTGGCGCAACCCGAAGCTGGCGCTTGAGCGTCGTAATCTGGTCCTGCGTTTACTGCAACAGCAGCAGGTTATCGATCAGGAACTTTACGAGATGCTGAGTGCGCGTCCGCTGGGCGTTCAGCCGCGCGGTGGGGTAATCTCTCCGCAGCCTGCGTTTATGCAGATGGTGCGTCAGGAGCTGCAAACCAAGCTTGGCGATAAGGTGAAAGATCTCTCCGGCGTGAAGATCTTTACCACGTTCGACTCGGTGGCGCAGGATGCCGCTGAGAAAGCCGCCGTTGACGGCATTCCGGTGCTGAAAAAGCAGCGTAAGCTGAGCGATCTGGAAACCGCGATGGTGGTGGTCGATCGTAATTCCGGTGAAGTTCGTGCGATGGTCGGTGGCGCGGAACCGCAATATGCGGGCTACAACCGCGCGATGCAGGCGCGTCGTTCGATTGGTTCTCTGGCAAAACCAGCGACCTATCTGACCGCGCTGAGCCAGCCGAATCAGTATCGACTGAATACCTGGATTGCCGATGCACCGATTGCCCTGCGCCAGCCTAACGGCCAGGTGTGGTCGCCGCAGAACGATGATAAACAGTTCAGCGGTCAGGTGATGCTGGTGGATGCGCTGACCCGTTCCATGAACGTGCCAACCGTTAACCTTGGTATGGCGCTGGGTCTGCCTGCGATTACGGACACCTGGCAGAAGCTGGGCGTGGCGAAAGATCAGCTGCATCCGGTTCCTGCGATGATTCTGGGCGCGTTGAACCTGACGCCAATCGAAGTAGCGCAGGCGTTCCAGACCATCGCCAGCGGTGGTAACCGCGCTCAGCTCTCTTCGCTGCGTTCGGTGATCGCAGAAGACGGTTCGGTGCTGTATCAGAGCTTCCCGCAGGCGGAGCGCGCGGTGCCTGCACAGGCCGCATATATGACGCTGTGGACCATGCAGCAGGTTGTGCAGCGCGGTACGGGTCGCCAGCTTGGCGCGAAATATCCGGGTCTGCATCTGGCGGGTAAAACCGGAACCACCAACAATAACGTCGATACCTGGTTTGCCGGGATTGACGGGCGCGAAGTGGTGATCACCTGGGTTGGCCGCGATAACAATCAGCCGACCAAGCTATACGGTGCAAGCGGGGCGATGTCGATTTATCAGCGCTATCTGGCTAATCAGTCTCCGGTTCCGCTGAACCTGACGGCACCAGAAGATATCGTCGATATGGGCGTGGATGATTCCGGTAACTTCGTGTGTGGCGGCGGGGTGCGTACCTTGCCTGTCTGGACGGCTGACCCGGATTCGCTGTGCCAGCAAAGCCCAACGCAGCAACCGACGGGCAATCCGTTTGAGCAGTCTTCTCAACCTCAGCAGCAGCCGCAGCAACAACAGCCGCAGCAGCAGAATGAGAAGAAAGACAGCGACGGCGTCGCAGGCTGGATCAAAGATATGTTCGGCAGCAACTAGTCTCACTCATCCCCCTCCGCAGTGAGGGGGATTTTTCACTTCCGTCATACATTCTTCTAACCTGATTTTCATCTCAGTTTAACCCCGCGTTTCTACTTGTTTAATTCTTAAACCCTCAATTCTTGTAGGGCCGCATATTGCTTGCTATGCCGCCAGCGTTTCGCCTATTATTCTGCGGTCATAATAATAATTCTCGTTTACGTTATCATTCACTCTTTCATCAGAGATATACCAATGGCGCTTAAAACTGCTCAGCCAATGAATGCTTCGCTGCGTAAAATCGCAGTCGTTGTAGCCACAGCGGTAAGTGGCATGTCTGTTTTTGCACATGCAGCAGATACCCCTAAAGAAGAAACCATCACCGTCACGGCGGCACCCGCTGCGCAGGAAAGCGCCTGGGGTCCTGCGGCGACGATCGCGGCAAGACAATCGGCGACTGGGACCAAAACGGACACTCCTATTCAAAAGGTGCCGCAGTCTATTTCTGTCGTGACCGCCGAAGAGATGGCGCTGCATCAGCCTAGATCAGTTAAAGAAGCGCTGAGCTATACGCCAGGTGTTGCGGTGGGTACCCGTGGTGCTTCAAATACCTACGACTACCTGGTTATTCGCGGTTTTGCCGCCGATGGTCAGACTCAGAATAACTACCTCGACGGTATGAAGATGCAGGGCAACTTCTATAACGACGCGGTGATTGACCCTTATATGCTGGAGCGTGCTGAAATTATGCGCGGTCCGGTTTCTGTGCTGTATGGAAAAAGCAGCCCAGGTGGCTTGCTGAACATGGTGAGTAAGCGTCCAACAACCGAGCCGCTGAAAGAGATCCAGTTCAAAATGGGCACCGACAGCCTGTTCCAGACCGGTTTTGACTTCAGCGATGCGATTGACGATGACGGTGTTTACTCTTATCGCTTAACGGGCGTGGCGCGTTCCAACAATGCGCAGCAGGAGAATAAAGGAGAACAGCGTTATGCCATCGCGCCATCTTTCTCCTGGCGTCCGGACGATAAAACGACATTCACGTTCCTCTCCTACTTCCAGAACGAGCCTGAAACGGGCTACTACGGCTGGTTGCCAAAAGAGGGAACGGTTGATCCGCTGCCAAACGGCGATCGTCTGCCGACGGACTTCAACGAAGGTGCGAAGAACAATACCTATTCCCGTAACCAGAAAATGGTGGGATATAGCTTCGACCACGAATTCAACGATACCTTTACCGTTCGTCAGAACCTGCGTTTTGCCGAGAACAAAACCTCGCAAAACAGCGTTTATGGTTACGGTGTCTGCACCGATCCGGCGAATGCCGGCAGCAAACAGTGTGCGGCCTTAGCCCCAGCAGACAAAGGGCATTATCTGGCACGTAAATACGTCGTTGATAATGAAAAACTGCAAAACTTTACCGTTGATACTCAGCTGCAGAGCAAATTCTCTACCGGTGCGGTAGATCACGTCCTGCTGACCGGCGTTGACTTTATGCGTATGCGTAACGATATCAACTCCTGGTTCGGCTACGACGACTCCGTGCCGTTGCTGGATCTCTACAATCCGGTAAGCAGCGATTTTGATTTTGGCTCAAAAGATCCGGCAAACTCTGGCGCTTATCAAATCCTTAACCGTCAAAAACAGACGGGTCTGTATGTTCAGGATCAGGCGCAGTGGGATAAGGTGCTGGTGACGCTGGGCGGTCGCTATGACTGGGCCGATCAGGACTCCTATAACCGTGTAACGAACACCACCTCCACACGTGATGACACCCAGTTCACCTGGCGTGGCGGCGTTAACTACCTGTTTGATAACGGCGTAACCCCTTACTTCAGCTACAGCGAATCGTTCGAACCCGCTTCTCAGACCGATGCTCAAGGTAAACTGTTCTCACCTTCTAAGGGTAAACAGTACGAAGCTGGCGTGAAGTACGTACCTGAAGATCGTCCGATTGTGCTGACCGGTGCGGTGTATCAGCTCACCAAAACCAACAACCTGATGGGTGATCCTGCGGGTTCATTCTTCTCGGTTGAAGGCGGTGAAATCCGTTCCCGTGGTGTAGAGCTGGAAGCGAAAGCGGCACTGTCTGCGAGCGTGAATGTGGTCGGTTCTTATACCTACACCGATGCCGAGTACACCACCGACACCAACTATAAAGGCAATACGCCAGCGCAGGTGCCGAAACACATGGCGTCCCTGTGGGGTGATTACACCTTCTATGATGGCGCATTGTCTGGCCTGACGTTGGGTACTGGCGGACGCTTAACTGGCTCAAGCTATGGCGATCCGGCGAACTCCTTCAAAGTGGGTAGCTATACCGTGGTGGATGCGTTGATCCGATACGATCTGGCGCGCGTGGGTATGGCAGGCTCGAACGTGGCGCTTCACGTGAACAACCTGCTCGATCGTGAATACGTCGCCAGCTGCTTTAACACCTACGGCTGTTTCTGGGGTGCTGAACGTCAGGTTGTTGCTACCGCGACCTTCCGCTTCTAATCTCTCTTCGGGCACGGTTCGCCGTGCCCTTTAACACGTTGACGTTGGCCACAATGCAGGATAAAAACTCGCAATCCGAGACCACCTTTACGCTCGATAACACCTCCTTCCGCGTACCCGGACGCACGTTGCTGCATCCGCTCTCCCTGACGTTCCCTGTTGGTAAAGTGACCGGCCTTATCGGCCACAACGGTTCGGGTAAATCCACATTGCTCAAAATGCTGGGTCGCCATCAGCCGCCATCAGAAGGGGATATCCTGCTTGATGGACAGCCGCTCGATAGCTGGAACAGCAAGGCGTTTGCCCGCAAAGTGGCCTATCTACCGCAGCAACTGCCGCAGGCCGAAGGGATGACCGTGCGCGAGCTGGTGGCGATTGGGCGTTATCCGTGGCACGGCGCGCTCGGGCGTTTCGGCGTGGCCGACAGAGAAAAAGTGGAAGAGGCGATCACGCTCGTGGGCTTAAAACCGCTCGCGCATCGTCTGGTTGATAGTTTGTCCGGCGGCGAACGTCAGCGCGCGTGGATCGCGATGTTGGTGGCGCAGGACAGCAACTGTCTGCTGCTTGATGAACCGACTTCCGCGCTGGATATCGCGCATCAGGTGGATGTCCTGGCGTTAATCCATCGCCTCAGCCAGCAAAAAGGTCTGACGGTGATTGCGGTTCTGCATGATATCAATATGGCTGCGCGCTACTGCGACTATCTGGTGGCGCTGCGTGGCGGGGAAATGATCGCCCAAGGCACGCCATCTGAGCTGATGTGCAGCGAAACGCTGGAGCTGATTTACGGCATTCCGATGGGTATTCTGCCGCATCCGGCAGGCGCTGCACCGGTGAGCTTTGTGTACTGATGCGGGATCCTATGATAAGTCGCCGTCGCTTACTGACGGCCATGGCGCTTTCGCCACTGCTGCTGAGAATGGGCACCGCCCGCGCCGCTGCCATCAACCCGCACCGAATCGTGGCGCTCGAATGGTTGCCGGTTGAGCTGATGCTGGCGCTGGGAATTACGCCGTACGGCGTAGCGGACATCCCCAATTACAATCTGTGGGTCAACGAGCCGAAAATTCCGGACTCGGTGATCGATATCGGTTTGCGAACCGAACCTAATCTTGAACTGCTGACCCAGATGAAACCCTCTTATTTGGTTTGGTCTGCGGGCTACGGTCCGTCTCCTGAGACGCTGGCACGCATTGCGCCGGGTCGCGGTTTCGCGTTCAGCGACGGTAAAAAACCGCTGACCATGGCGCGTCACTCCCTGTCCGAAATGGCGCAGCTTCTGAATTTAGAGACGGCGGCGAAAGCGCATCTCGATCATTTCGACAGCACTATCGACGCCTTAAAACCGCGCTTTGCCAGTCGTGGCGATCGGCCATTGCTGATGGTCACCCTGCTGGACGCGCGGCATATGCTGGTGTTTGGCAAAAACTGCCTGTTCCAGGAAGTGCTCGATCGTTACGGGATTCCGAATGCGTGGGAAGGCGAGATGACCTTCTGGGGCAGTACCGCGATCGGTATCGATCGTCTGGCGCAGTTCCGCGATGTGGACGTGCTCTGTTTTGATCATGGTAATGAGCGTGAAATGCAAACCCTGATGGCGACGCCGCTGTGGCAGGCGATGCCGTTTGTGCGCGAGCAGCGTTTCCAGCGCGTGCCAGCGGTGTGGTTCTACGGCGCAACGCTCTCTGCGATGCACTTCGCCCGCGTGCTTGACGACGCGCTCGGAGGCAAAGCATGAAATCACGTTTCGCGCTTTTCCCGGCGATCCTGCTGGGCGTCGTTTTCATTGCCGCGCTGCTTCTGACGGGGGAAAATCTGTCAATTGCGCTGCCGCGCGGGCAGTGGGGTCAGGCGATTTCCGTTCCGGATATCGACAACATCCAGCAGATGATTTTCCACTACAGCCTGCTGCCGAGGCTGGCGATTTCGTTGCTGGTGGGCGCAGGACTGGGTCTTGTCGGCGTGCTTTTCCAGCAGGTATTACGCAATCCGCTGGCCGAGCCGACCACGCTTGGCGTCGCCACCGGCGCGCAGCTCGGGATCACGATCACCTCGCTCTGGGCGCTGCCTGGCGCGTTAACCAGCCAGTTTGCCGCGCTGGCGGGCGCATGCATCGTGGGTGCGCTGGTATTTGGCGTCGCCTGGGGTAAACGTCTCTCTCCGGTCACGCTGATTCTGGCGGGCCTGGTCGTGAGTCTGTACTGCGGGGCGATCAATCAACTGCTGGTGCTGTTTCATCACGATCAGCTGCAAAGCATGTTCCTCTGGAGCACTGGAACGCTGACGCAAACCGACTGGAGCATCGTGCAACGCCTGTGGCCACAGCTGCTCGGCGGCGTGCTGCTGACCTTGCTGCTGCTACGTCCGTTGACGCTGATGGGGCTGGATGACGGCGTGGCGCGCAATCTCGGCCTGGCGCTGTCGCTGGCTCGTCTGGGGGCACTGACGCTGGCGATTGTGATCAGTGCGCTGCTGGTCAACGCCGTCGGAATTATCGGCTTTATCGGGCTGTTTGCGCCGCTGCTGGCGAAAATGCTCGGTGCGCGCCGATTGCTGGCGCGACTGATACTGGCTCCGCTGATTGGGGCGCTGATCCTCTGGCTTTCTGACCAAATTATTCTTTGGCTGGCACGTGTCTGGATGGAAGTTTCGACCGGGTCCGTCACGGCGCTGATTGGTGCACCGCTTCTGCTCTGGCTGCTGCCGCGTCTTCGCAGCATGAGCGCGCCGGCGATGGATGCCGGGGACAAAGTGTATGCTGAGCGCCAGCACATCCTGTGGTTTTCCCTGGCGGGTGTCGGCGTGCTGATTCTCGTCTGCTGGCTGGCGCTGTCTCTGGGGCGCAATGCCAGCGGCTGGCATTGGGCAAGCGGTTCACTGCTCAACGAACTGGCGCAGTGGCGCTGGCCGCGCATCTCCTCCGCGCTGATTGCGGGCGTCATGCTGGCTGTGGCGGGCTGTATTATTCAGCGCTTAACCGGCAACCCGATGGCGAGCCCGGAAGTGCTGGGGATCAGCTCCGGCGCGGCGTTTGGTGTGGTGTTGATGCTGTTCTTTGTGCCGGGCGATGCCTTTGGCTGGTTGATGCCGGCGGGCAGTCTCGGCGCTGCGGCGACGCTTTTCATTATCATGATCGCGGCGGGGCGTGGCGGTTTTTCGCCACATCGTATGCTGTTGGCGGGGATGGCGCTGAGTACCGCGTTTACCATGCTGCTGATGATGCTGCAGGCCAGCGGCGATCCGCGCATGGCGCAGATCCTGACATGGATTTCAGGTTCGACGTATAACGCCACGGGCGCTCAGGTGGTGCATTCCGGTATGGCGATGCTCTTGCTGCTGGCGGTGACGCCGCTGTGTCGTCGCTGGATGACCATTTTGCCGCTGGGCGGTGAAACCGCGCGTGCCGTGGGCGTCGCGCTGACGCCGTCGCGCGTGGGGCTGCTGTTGCTGGCGGCTTGTCTGACGGCGGTCGCGACCATGACAATCGGCCCGTTGAGTTTTATTGGCCTGATGGCACCGCATATTGCGCGCATGATGGGCTTCCGTCGCACGATGCCGTTTATCGTAATGTCGGCGCTAACGGGGGGGATGATGCTGGTCATCGCGGACTGGCTGGGCAGAATGGTGCTGTTCCCGTATCAGATTCCCGCAGGGCTGCTGTCGACCTTTATCGGCGCGCCGTACTTTATTTATTTGTTGAGAAAGCAGAGTCGGTAATAAAAGCAAACGGCAACCTCTGGGTTGCCGTTTTGGTCTTTGCGCCCTCTTCCTGTGGGAGAGGGTTGGGGTGATGGCATCAAGCCGCACACAGCTTAAAGCTTCGCAAACACCTTACGCGCTGCGTCGATGGTTTTATTGATGTCTTCCACGCTGTGCGCCACGGACATAAAGCCCGCTTCGAACGCGGATGGCGCCAGATACACTCCTTCTTCCAGCATCAGATGGAAGAAGCGCTTGAAGCGCTCAACGTCGCATTTCACTACGTCCTGATAGCAGGTCACGGTTTTCGCATCGGTGAAGAAGATCCCGAACATGCCGCCAACGTGGTTCACCACCAGCGGAACCCCCGTTTCTTCCGCCGCTTCCAGCAGGCCGTTGGCCAGTTGGGTGGTCAGATCGGTCAGGGTTTCGTGAATGCCAGGCTGCGCGACTTCGGTCAGACAGGCAAAACCGGCGGCCATGGCGATAGGGTTACCGGACAGCGTACCGGCCTGATAAACCGGACCGGTCGGTGCCAGCGCTTCCATCACATCTTTACGTCCGCCAAATGCGCCCACTGGCATACCGCCGCCGATGATTTTTCCAAGGCAAGTCAGGTCAGGCACCACATCGTAATAAGACTGTGCACCCGCCAGCGCGACGCGGAAACCGGTCATCACTTCGTCGATAATCAGCAGCGCACCGAATTCGTCACACAGCGCACGCAGGCCCGGCAGGAACTCTGGTTGCGGTGGAATACAGTTCATGTTGCCCGCGACAGGCTCAACGATGATGCAGGCCACCTCTTGCGGATACTGCTTAAACGCCGCGCGCACGGTGTCGAGATCGTTATAGGTGCAGGTGAGTGTGTGCTTCGCGAAATCCGCCGGGACGCCCGGCGAGTTCGGCTGGCCCAGCGTCAGAGCACCAGAACCGGCTTTGACCAGCAGACAGTCAGCGTGGCCGTGATAGCAGCCTTCAAACTTGATGATTTTGTCGCGTCCGGTAAAACCACGCGCCAGACGGATGGCGCTCATGGTCGCCTCCGTACCGGAGTTCACCATGCGCACCATATCCATGGTCGGGACCAGTTCCGTCACCAGTTCCGCCATTTTGACTTCCATTTCGGTAGGCGCCCCGAAACTTAACCCGCGCTGCGCGGCTTCAATCACTGCGTTGCGGATGGTGGGGTGGTTGTGGCCGAGCACCATCGGACCCCAGGAACCGACATAATCGATATAGGCTTTGCCATCGACATCGTACAGAAACGCGCCGTCTGCACGTTCAATAAACAGCGGCGTTCCACCGACGCCGGTAAAGGCGCGAACGGGAGAGTTTACGCCGCCCGGGATAAGCTCACGTGCTGCGCTGTACAGGTTTTCAGACTTGCTCATAGCGTGTTCCTGGTTCGTAGAAAAAGGGTAAGCCAGCTATTCTAAGTGATTCGCGGATAGTTATAAAATTTTTGCCCAAATGATACAGAACAAACGTTAAGGATTTTTCAGGCGACGTGCGGTGTCAGGCGCATTAAAATCCCCTCAAATATTTGTATGATCAATATAAGAATTGGTGATGACAGCAAACAACTCCTCATTTGAAGAACAGCAATTGGCTCGCGTGCGCCGCCGGATAAGCGTCCGACGCCTGCTCAATCGTGACAAAACGCCGCTGATGATCCTGATTATGGCGGCGGTCGTTGGCACGCTCGCGGGGCTGGTGGGTATTGCGTTTGAGAAAGCCGTTAACGTCATACTTAACTGGCGTATCGGCACGTTGGCGGCAACAGCGGATCACCCGTGGCTGGTGTGGCCGCTGGCTTTTGGATTGTCGGCGCTGCTGGCGATGGTGGGCTATTTTCTGGTGCGGAAATTTGCGCCGGAAGCGGGCGGCTCCGGGATTCCGGAAATCGAGGGCGCGCTGGAAGAGCTGCGCCCGGTTCGCTGGTGGCGGGTTATCCCGGTCAAATTCCTTGGCGGGATGGGCACGCTCGGCGCAGGAATGGTGCTAGGACGCGAAGGCCCAACGGTGCAACTGGGCGGCAATATCGGGCGCATGGTGGCGGATATTTTCCGTATGCGCAGCGGCGAAGCGCAGCACACGCTGCTTGCGACGGGGGCTGCGGCGGGTCTTTCTGCCGCGTTTAACGCGCCGCTGGCCGGGATCTTGTTTATTATCGAAGAGATGCGCCCGCAGTTTCGCTACAACCTTATCTCGATTAAAGCGGTCTTCACGGGTGTGATCATGTCGAGCATCGTGTTTCGCATTTTTAACGGCGAAGGCGCAGTGATTGAGGTGGGGAAATTCACCAATGCGCCGGTCAACACGCTCTGGCTGTATCTGATTCTGGGCATGATTTTTGGCGTTGTCGGACCGTTATTCAACACGCTGATTCTGCGCACTCAGGATCTGTTCCAGCGTATTCACGGCGGCAATATGACAAAGTGGGTGCTGGTGGGTGGACTGCTCGGCGGGATGTGCGGCGTGTTGGGCGTTATCGAACCCGAGACGTCTGGCGGCGGATTCAGTTTGATTCCCATCGCGGCGGCAGGGAATTTCAGCATCGGGATGCTGCTATTTCTGTTTTTCACTCGCGTGATAACCACGCTGCTATGCTTTTCGTCTGGTGCACCGGGCGGGATTTTCGCGCCTATGCTGGCATTAGGGACTCTGCTCGGTACGGCGTTTGGCATGGCGGCGGCAGTGGGTTTCCCGGCTTATCATCTTGAAGCGGGTACGTTTGCCATCGCCGGAATGGGGGCGCTGCTGGCCGCGTCATTGCGGGCACCGTTGACCGGCATTTTGCTGGTTCTGGAAATGACGGACAATTATCAGCTCATTTTGCCAATGATCATTACCTGCCTCGGCGCGACACTATTAGCCCAATTCCTGGGCGGAAAGCCGCTATACTCCACGATTCTTGCCCGCACCCTGGCGAAGCAGGAGGCAGAGCTTGCCGTGAAGCAGAATACTTGAATGAATTACCAGGGTATTAGATAATGAAAATATGAATTGGGTGATTTTTACTCAATAGCAGTATTCATGGGAGCAAAAAATGAGTGATGACGTAGCGCTGCCGTTGCAATTTACTGAAGCAGCAGCCAAAAAAGTGAAAGTCCTGATTGCCGATGAAAATAATCCGGAGCTGAAACTGCGAGTTTATATTACTGGCGGTGGTTGCAGCGGCTTCCAGTACGGTTTTACCTTTGACGATCAGATCAACGATGGGGATATGACCATCGAGAAGCAGGGCGTTGCGCTGGTTGTTGATCCAATGAGCCTGCAATATCTGGTGGGCGGCGCGGTGGATTACACCGAAGGGCTGGAAGGTTCACGCTTTGTGGTGACGAACCCGAATGCGAAAAGTACCTGCGGCTGCGGTTCTTCCTTCAGCATCTAATGGTTTTGCTTCGGGGTGCGGTCTGATGCCATCACCCCGACCCTCTCCCACAGGGAGAAGAAGAAAACATTAAAAATGGCAACCGTGGGTTGCCGTTTTGCTTTTACCTTCCGTTCTCATCGAGTGCAAACGTCGGTAATTTTAAGTGCCAGCGTATCGCCGCCAGACGAATCGCCAACGTTACCACCATGCCGATCATCGCTGCGGTTTCGAGCTCAACGCCGAAGGTATAAAACGCCGTGGCGTGGACGATCCCGCCGATAATGCAGGCTGTGGCGTAGATTTCGGTGCGCAGAATCATCGGCACTTCACGCGCCAGGATATCGCGGATAATCCCTCCACCGACGCCCGTCAATACGCCCATACAAATTGCGACCATCGGACCCGTACCCGCCATAAATGCCTTATTAACACCAATCCCCACAAACACCGCCAATCCGACGGCATCCAGTACCGGTAGGATCCACTTGGGTAAACGGCGAGGCTGACGCACCAGCACGATGGTTAGCAGACAGGTGACCATCGCCACCACCAGATCGGTGGGATCTCTCACCCAAAACACCGGGCCGTGATCGAGCGCCATATCGCGGATTGTTCCACCGCCTACCGCCGTCACCACACCGAGCACCAGCACGCCAAACGGGTCCATGCGCAGTTTGCCTGCAAGCAGCACGCCAGAGATAGCAAAGACGGCGGTGCCAAGGATATCCAGCCAATAAACGAGCATCGTCGAGTCCTAAAATGACCAGGGGCTAAATTAATGGCTCTGCGACAACGCAGAGCAGAGTTGTTTTGCGGCGAGGATAATACGCGGGCTTGCGCGTTCAAACCAGTCACTGTGCAGGGCGATAACCGGAATTTTTAGCTGGCTTTGCCAGAATTGTTCAATTTTAGGGATCTCGCTCGCATTGCCTGCCACGACGATGGCCTGCGGATGACGCGCCAGCACCTGTTCACGGCTCACCTGCGGCCAGGGAACGCGGCTCGCTGCAAAGATATTTTCACCGCCACACACTTCCAGCACCTGATTTTGAATCGAGCCTTTTCCGGTGGTGAACAGCGGCTGATTGCCAAACTGGAGGAACACGCGTTTTTTGACGGTCGTGTCATAGCGGGCTTTCAGAGCCGCATACTCTTTCAGCAACTGTTGCGCGGCCTGCTTGGCTTTTTGAGGTGTCGGGCTGTAAGGCGCAAGATCCTGTAGCGCCTGAGCGACCTGCTCAATGCTGATGGCATCAATCCACATCACCTTTATGCCAAGTGACGCGAGTTGATTGACCTGCCGCTCTGCGTTTCCGCCGCGCCATGCGAGGACCAGATCCGGCTTCAGCGCGACGATGCGTTCAAGCTTCATGCCTTGCCAGGTGGAGATCTGCTCGAGTTTTTTTGCTTCGGGGGGATAGTCAGAAAAACTGCTGACCGCGACGGGGGTGATCCCCGCGGCAAAAGCCAGTTCAGTATTAGCAGGGGAGAGGGTAATCACACGCGGCGCGGCCAGAAGCCACGCCGGTGAGAGCAGACACAGGGCGACCAGCGCCCCTAAAAACTTAGCCACGCGCCAGTTTCTGCACCAGGGTTTCGACCATAATAGTGGACTGCTTAGCCGCAACGGCCAGGAACTCGTCAAAGCTCAGATGAGACTGTTGATCGGCCACATCAGAGATGGCGCGAACGACGACGAACGGCACGCTGAAGTTATGGCAGACGTGCGCAATGGCCGTCGCTTCCATTTCCACTGCAATGGCATTCGGGAAGTTGTGACGTATTTTCGCCAGGCCCACGGAGCCGTTGATGAAAGCGTCGCCGCTGACAATCAGGCCGCGTACGGCGTTCAGGTTCAGTTCCGCAATGCAGCTTTCAGCGGCGGCAATCAGTTTGTCGTCGGCTTTAAAACCGGCCGGGCAGCCCGGAAGCTGGCCGTATTCGTAGCCAAACGCGGTCACATCGGCGTCGTGATAGCGTGCTTCATCAGAGACCACGATGTCACCCACTTTCAGGGACGGAGCCAGACCGCCCGCAGAACCGGTGTTGATGATCACGTCAGGTTTGCAGCGCTCCAGCAGCAGCGTCGCGCCCAGCGCTGCAGCGACTTTACCGATGCCTGATTTCAGCAGAGCCACGTCAGTCCCGTTCAGTTGGCCGGTATAGATTTCACAGCCGCCCAGGGACAGAGTCTGACAGTTCTCAATTTTGTCACGCAGCAGCGTAACTTCTTCTTCCATTGCACCAATAATGCCGATTTTCATAGATTTACTCGCGATGTGCCTTGTTAAGATGCATAGTCTATCATGCGCTTAAGGGGAAACGCATTCTCACGCGGGGGAGCACATGGCACTAATCGATTTTCGCAACAAAATTAACTGGCATCGTCGATTCCGATCCCCACAGGGGATCAAGAGCGAGCATGAGATCCTGCGGATCTTCGAAAGCGATCGTGGGCGCATCATTAACTCTCCTGCCATCCGCCGCTTACAGCAAAAAACCCAGGTATTCCCGCTTGAGCGTAATGCTGCCGTCCGCACGCGTCTGACCCATTCCATGGAAGTTCAGCAGGTGGGGCGGTATATCGCCAAAGAAATTTTAAGCCGCCTTAAAGAACAGCGCCTGCTGGAAACGTACGGTCTGGATGAGTTGACCGGCCCGTTCGAGAGCATCGTTGAGATGGCGTGTCTGATGCACGACATCGGCAACCCGCCGTTTGGTCACTTTGGTGAGGCGGCGATTAACGACTGGTTTAAACAGCGTTTGTACCCGTTGGACGCTGCCAGCCAGCCGTTTAGCGACGATCGCTGCATCGTCCGGGATTTACGGTTGCGCGAGGGCGAAGAGCCACTAAACGATCTGCGGCGCAAAGTGCGTCAGGATCTGTGCCAGTTCGAAGGCAATGCGCAGGGGATCAGGCTGGTGCATTCCCTGATGCGGATGAACCTGACCTGGGCACAGGTGGGCTGCATCCTGAAATACACCCGTCCGGCATGGTGGATGGGGGAACCGCCCGCGTCTCACAGTTATTTAATGAAAAAGCCCGGCTATTATTTGTCTGAAGAGGCCTATATTGAACGACTGCGTAAGGAACTTTCACTGACGCCTCATGGCCGTTTTCCATTGACCTGGATTATGGAAGCTGCCGATGACATTTCCTATTGCGTAGCCGATCTGGAAGATGCCGTAGAGAAAAGAATATTCAGCGTCGAGGAACTTTATCAGCATCTTTATGATGCCTGGGGCACCCACGAAAAAGGCTCATTGTTTTCTCAGGTGGTGGAAAACGCCTGGGATAAATCGCGCTCGAATACCCTCAGTCGCAGTACCGAAGATCAGTTCTTTATGTATTTGCGCGTTAACACGTTAAATAAACTGGTGCCGTATTCCGCTGCGCGTTTTATCGACAATCTGCCCGCAATTTTCTCTGGCGACTTTAATCATGCGTTGCTGGAGGACGACAGCAGTTTCAGTCAACTGCTTGAGTTGTATAAGAATGTCGCTATCCGCCATGTGTTTAGCCACCCGGATGTGGAACAGCTGGAATTACAAGGCTACCGGGTGATCAGCGGTCTGCTGGATATTTATCAGCCGTTACTGAAATTATCCGTCGAGGAATTTACTGAGCTGGTCGAAACAGATCGAATGAAACGCCTGCCGATTGAAACGCGGCTATTACATAAACTCTCGACCCGCCATCGTCTTGCCTATGTAGAGGCTGTGAGTAAAATTGATCGCACCAATTTACAGTGGCCAGTGATGGAATATTATTATCGCTGTCGGCTTATTCAGGACTATATCAGCGGGATGACAGATTTGTATGCCTGGGATGAATACCGTCGTCTGATGGCTGTGGAATAACTGATGAGTTTTGTAAAGACGGCCAATAAATTTTTACTTTTTCCAGAAACTTAATCCCGGAACTTAGGCGCTGAAAACGAATCTGATGTACACAGCAATTTTGCGTAATCTGTTAATCGAGATTGAGAACATGAAAAAAACAACATTAGCAATGAGTGCACTCGCATTGAGTTTAGGTTTAGCGTTGTCTCCTCTGTCTGCAAGCGCAGCCGAGACCGCGTCTTCGGCCACAACCGCGCAGCAGATGCCAAGCCTGGCCCCGATGCTTGAGAAAGTGATGCCATCGGTGGTGAGTATTAACGTTGAGGGAAGCACAACCGTTAATACGCCGCGCATGCCGCGCAACTTCCAGCAGTTCTTTGGCGATAATTCACCGTTCTGCCAGGACGGCTCGCCATTCCAGAGCTCACCGTTCTGTCAGGGCGGTGGTGCGGGCGATGACAGCCCTGGCGGTAACGGTGGCGGTCAGCAGCAAAAATTCATGGCGTTGGGATCGGGCGTGATTATTGACGCGGCGAAAGGCTACGTCGTCACCAACAACCACGTTGTGGATAATGCCAGCACCATCAAAGTACAGCTGAGCGATGGCCGTAAATTTGATGCCAAAGTGGTGGGTAAAGACCCGCGCTCTGACATTGCTCTGATTCAGATTCAGGATCCAAAAAACCTGACGGCTATTAAGCTGGCTGATTCCGATGCCCTGCGCGTCGGCGATTATACCGTAGCCATCGGTAACCCGTTTGGCCTGGGTGAAACGGTGACATCCGGTATCGTTTCTGCGCTGGGTCGTAGCGGCCTGAATGCGGAAAACTATGAAAACTTTATCCAGACGGATGCGGCCATTAACCGAGGTAACTCCGGCGGTGCGCTGGTTAACCTGAACGGTGAGCTGATCGGTATCAACACCGCGATTCTGGCACCGGACGGCGGCAACATCGGTATCGGTTTTGCGATTCCAAGTAATATGGTGAAAAACCTGACCAGCCAGATGGTTGAATTCGGCCAGGTCAAACGCGGTGAACTGGGTATTCTGGGTACGGAACTGAACTCCGAACTGGCGAAGGCAATGAAAGTTGACGCGCAGCGCGGGGCCTTTGTCAGCCAGGTGATGCCAAATTCCTCTGCGGCGAAAGCGGGTATCAAGGCGGGTGATGTGATTACCACCCTGAACGGTAAGCCAATCAGCAGCTTTGCGGCGCTGCGTGCCGAAGTCGGCTCAATGCCGGTGGGTAGCAAAGTGACGTTGGGTCTGCTGCGCGACGGTAAACCTGTCAGCGTTAACCTTGAACTGCAGCAGAGCAGCCAGACTCAGGTCGATTCCAGCTCTATCTTCAGCGGTATTGAAGGTGCGGATATGAGCAACAAAGGGGCTGATAAAGGGGTGGCGGTGAGTGAGGTTAAAGCCAACAGCCCAGCGGCCCGTATCGGCCTGAAAAAAGGTGATGTGATTATTGGCGCTAACCAGCAGCCAGTGAAAAACATTGCTGAACTGCGTAAAATTCTCGACAGCAAACCTAACGTGCTGGCGTTGAATATTCAGCGTGGTGATACCACTCTGTACCTGTTGATGCAGTAATCTCCTGCGCTCCAGCCTGACATCAGGCTGGAGCGTCTCCTTTTCTGTGACCCTTCCCACAAGTCCATACTTCTTCCCCTGACTTTGTGCATTCGCACAATGCGGCCTTCATTGAACTTCCCTATGCTTGAGCTCTGCTCACGGGAGGATTACATGGCTGGCTGGCATCTTGATACCAAAATGGCGCAGGAAATCGTGGCGCGCACCATGCGCATCATCGATACCAATATCAACGTAATGGATGCCCGTGGGCGAATCATTGGCAGCGGCGATCGTGAGCGAATTGGTGAATTGCACGAAGGCGCGCTGCTGGTACTTTCCCAGGGCCGCGTCGTGGATATTGACGACGCCGTCGCGCGGCATCTGCATGGAGTGCGTCAGGGCATCAATCTACCGCTGCGTCTGGAAGGCGAAATCGTTGGCGTCATTGGCCTGACGGGCGAGCCAGAATCCCTGCGTAAATATGGTGAGCTGGTGTGTATGACCGCCGAGATGATGCTGGAACAATCGCGTCTGATGCATCTTCTGGCACAGGACAGCCGCCTGCGCGAAGAGCTGGTGATGAACCTGATACAGGCCGAAGAGCATACCCCTGCGCTGACAGAATGGGCGCAGCGTCTGGGAATTGACCTCAATCAGCCGCGTGTCGTGGCGGTTATCGAAGTCGATAGCGGCCAGCTTGGCGTGGACAGCGCGATGGCGGAATTACAACAACTGCAAAACGCGCTAGCGACACCGGAGCGTAACAACCTGGTCGCGATTGTTTCGTTGACTGAAATGGTGGTGCTGAAGCCCGCGCTGAATCAGTTTGGTCGCTGGGATGCTGAAGATCACCGCCGTCGGGTTGAGCAGTTGATCGCGCGAATGAAAGAGAACGGGCAGCTGCGTTTTCGCGTCGCGCTGGGCAACTATTTTACCGGCCCCGGCAGCATCGCCCGTTCATGGCGAACGGCGCGCACTACCATGATGGTCGGCAAGCAGCGCATGCCGGAAAGCAGGGGATATTTTTATCAGGATTTGATGCTGCCTGTGCTGCTCGACAGCTTGCGCGGTGGCTGGCAGGCCAACGAGCTGGCGCGGCCATTAGTGCGCCTTAAGGCAATGGATAATAATGGATTACTGCGTCGGACGCTGCAGGCGTGGTTTCGCCATAACGTTCAGCCGCTGGCGACGTCGAAGGCATTGTTTATCCACCGGAATACGCTGGAATATCGTCTCAACCGTATTTCGGAATTAACAGGGCTGGATTTGGGTAATTTCGATGACAGGTTATTGTTGTACGTCGCGTTGCAGCTGGATGAGCAGAGATGATGTGGCGTGCGGCCTGATGCACTCTCCCACGGGGAGAGTGAGAAAAACTAAAAACGGCAACTCAAGGTTGCCGTTTTTGTTTTTACTTATTGCGGGTCAATTTCTCAAGATCGGCTTCGATTTCGCTGATCTTGTGAGTCACAACGCTTTCAAGGTGACGAAGGTCATCGAGGATCTTACGTTTAAGATCGACTTCGGTGCGGTCGCGCTGGCAGATCTGATCGAGTTCATCGATCACGTAGCGCAGGTTAGGGCTGATTTCCTGAACTTCTTTATACCCCTGGCCGACACCATCAGCGACGACGGTTTTACGTTGACGTGGGTATTTGAACTTCACGCTCTTCGCGAAAAACTCTCCTTTGTCCTTGTGAAAATAGATTTTCAAAATATCGTTGTTCGCTTCCTGGCGGAGGCTGTAACGATCAATTTCATCAGGATTGGTAATGCCCAGACTTTTCAGATTATCGTACATAGCGGTACCCTTGATCTCAACATAACCCATGAATAATTAACGAAAAAATCTATTTTCGCCACCTTCAGATGTAAAAAAAGCGGGGTAGCCCCGCTTTTTGTTGTACCTGATTAATCGATGGTGCGCAGCAACTCGTTGATACCGACTTTACTGCGGGTTTTGGCATCGACTTTTTTCACGATAACCGCGCAATACAGGCTGTATTTGCCATCTTTCGACGGCAAGTTACCGGAAACGACAACGGAGCCTGCGGGGACGCGGCCATAATGCACTTCGCCCGTTTCACGATCGTAAATACGGGTGCTCTGACCGATGTAAACGCCCATGGAAATCACGGAGCCTTCTTCAACGATCACGCCCTCAACCACTTCGGAACGTGCGCCGATGAAGCAGTTGTCTTCAATGATGGTTGGGTTTGCCTGCAATGGCTCCAGAACGCCACCGATGCCGACGCCGCCGGACAGGTGAACGTTTTTACCAATCTGCGCACAAGAACCGACGGTCGCCCAGGTATCCACCATTGAGCCTTCGTCAACGTAAGCACCGATGTTCACATAAGAAGGCATCAGCACGGTATTGCGTGCGATAAATGCACCCTGACGAACGGCCGCAGGTGGCACGACGCGGAAACCTTCTTTCACGAAACGCGCTTCGTCATAATCCGCGAATTTCATCGGCACTTTATCGAAGTAGCGGCTTTCTGCACCGTCGATAACCTGGTTATCGTTAATACGGAAAGAGAGCAGCACGGCTTTTTTCAGCCACTGATGCGTGACCCACTGGCCGTCAATTTTTTCTGCTACACGCAGCGCGCCGGAATCAAGCAGAGAAATCACCTGATTCACCGCTTCGCGGGTTACGGTATCCACATTTGCCGGAGTAATATCGGCGCGACGCTCAAAGGCGGACTCAATAACGTTCTGTAACTGCTGCATTGTTTACACTTTCCATTTCACTAAAAAACACGTCACCCTTTATCGTTTGGATTGAGGGCCGCTGTCAACCGTTGTTGCACCTCAAGTTGCAGCTCATTATTAAGCGCACGCCTGTCGGCAGTAGCGATTATGAATAAATCTTCTACTCGCTCGCCAATGGTTGTAATTCTGGCGCCATGCAGGGAAATTCCCAGGTCCGCAAAGACCTGGCCGACACGTGCGAGCAGTCCCGGCTGGTCGAGGGCGATCAGTTCGAGGAATGATTTACGATCGGTGTGGGTCGGCAGGAAATTGACCTCGGTATCGACGGTAAAATGGCGCAGTTTTGACGGTTGGCGACGCGGTTGCGGCGGCTGCCAGCTGTGCTGATTGATAGCCTGTTCCAGACCGAAGCGGATGGCTTCGTGGCGATCGGCAGAAAGCGGGCTTCCGTCTGGCTCCAGCACAATAAAGGTGTCCATCGCCATGCCGTCGCGCGTGGTGAAAATCTGCGCGTCGTGGACGCTGAGATTTCGCCTGTCCAGTTCGGCACACACTGCGGCAAACAGATAGGCTCTGTCAGGACTCCAGATGAAAATTTCGGTCCCGCCGCGTGTGGCCTGTGGACTCAGCAGGATCATCGGTTTCGACAGATCGTGGTCGAGAAGATGGCGCGCATGCCAGGCAAGTTGATGTGGGCTGTGACGCACAAAATAGTTTGCCCGACAGCGCGACCAGATCTGATGCAGGGCCTCTTCATCAATGTTGTCCATCCGCAGCAGCGCCAACGCCTGAAGCTGATGGTGGCGCACGCGCTCGCGCATATCGGGCGTGTTTTGCATCCCACGGCGCAGCTGCTTTTCAGTGGCAAAATAGAGCTCGCGCAACAGGCTTTGCTTCCAGCTATTCCACAGCGTTTCGTTGGTGGCGCAGATATCCGCCACTGTGAGACACACCAGAAAACGTAGCCGGTTTTCCGTCTGGACGATTTCGGCGAACTGCTTGATGACTTCCGGATCCTGAATATCACGCCGCTGCGCGGTCACGGACATCAACAAATGATGTCGCACCAGCCAGGCGACCAGCTGGGTTTCCCGCGAATTGAGTCCGTGCAGCTCGGCAAATTTCAGCACATCCTGCGCGCCGAGCACGGAGTGATCGCCGCCACGCCCTTTGGCGATATCGTGGAACAGCGCAGCGATCAGGATCAGCTCCGGATGGCTGAGGCGCGGCCACAAATCCACGCATAATGGATGCATGGAGCGCGTCTCTTCGTTCGCGAAACTTTCCAGTTTCAGCATCACGCGGATGGTATGTTCATCCACCGTGTAGGCGTGAAAAAGGTCAAACTGCATTTGGCCGACAATGTGCGACCACTGAGGCATATAGGCCCATAACACACTGTGCCGGTGCATCGGCAACAGACCACGTTTGACCGCGCCCGGATGGCGCAGCATGCTCAGAAACAGCGAGCGGGCTTCCGGTATGTAGCACAGTGGCTGCTTCAGATGGCGACGTGCGTGGCGCAAATGGCGCAACGTCGTGGAGTAGATCCCGGAGATCGTGCTGTTGCGAACCATGGTGTAAAACATACGCAGGATCGCTTCCGGCTCGCGCATAAAGAGCGTTTCGTCGCGCAGGTCGATCAAGGTGCCACGCAGCTGGAATTCGTCATCAATCGGGCGCGGCTTTTCATCCGGCGTCAGCGCCAGGATCGCTTCATCGAAAAGTTGCAAAAGCATCTGATTGAGTTCACTCACGCGACGAGTGACGCGGAAGAAATCCTTCATCATATGTTCAACCGGTTCGTTGCCTTCGCCGCTGTAGTTCAGGCGCTGGGCGACGCTCAACTGCCTGTCGAACAGCAGACGGTTGTCATAGCGGGTGACTTCAAGATGCAGCGCAAAACGGATCCGCCACAGCAGATGCAGACATTCGTTGAGTTCGTTGCGTTCGGCTTCGGTTAAAAAGCCAAAGCCGACCATCTCATCAAGGGATGTCGCGCCAAAATGGCGACGGGCAACCCACTGAAGCGTGTGGATGTCACGCAAACCACCCGGACTGCTTTTGATATCCGGCTCAAGATTATAGCTGGTGCCGTGATAGCGCTGGTGGCGCACATTTTGTTCTTCGACCTTGGCGGCAAAGAATTTTTCGGTAGGCCAAAAGCCTTCGCTGAAAATGTGCTTCTGCAGTTCAAGAAACAGCGCGACATCGCCAATCAGCAAACGTGTTTCAATCAGATTGGTGGCGACGGTGAGATCGGATAGCCCTTCGAGCAGACACTCTTCCAGCGTGCGAACGCTGTGGCCCACTTCCAGCTTGACGTCCCACAGCAGCGTCAGCAGTTCGCCCACTTTCTGCGCCTGTTCGTCCGACAGCTTTTTACGGCTCAGGACGAGCAGGTCGATATCGGACAACGGGTGTAACTCGCCGCGTCCATACCCCCCGACGGCGACCAGCGCGACGTCGCTGATTTGCCCAAAGCCATAATCAATCCACAGCCGTTGCAGCATTTGGTCGATAAACTCGGTGCGCGCTTCGATCAGCGCTTCCGCAGAAATGCCTTCGTCAAAGGCTTTACCCAGCCAACGCTGAAAGACTTCAATGTGCGCTTTGATATCCGCACATGTCAGCTCACGCTGCGGCCACACTCCCGGATTGTCCGGCTGATCGGGCAGGGTGGGGAGTGCCGTGTTGGCATACTGTTCGGGTAAAAGGTTATTCATCTACGTCACCCATAAGTAAAAGCTATCGCCATTAAAAAAGCCGGCATTCGCCGGCTTCTTATTATTCGTTGTGCGAGAGTATCGCCGGGATGGTGTCATCCTTTCGCAACGTCATAATTTCGCAGCCGTTGTCTGTGACCACAATAGTATGCTCGTACTGCGCAGACAAGCTTCTGTCTTTGGTTTTTACCGTCCAGCCATCTTTCATGGTGCGGATGCGGTAGTCGCCGGAGTTCACCATCGGTTCGATAGTGAAGGTCATGCCTTTTTGCAGAACCACGCCGCCGTCATCTGCATCGTAATGCAAGACCTGCGGTTCTTCGTGGAAGACGCGACCAATGCCGTGACCGCAGTATTCGCGAACTACGGAGAAACCTTCCGCTTCGACAAATTTCTGAATGGCGGCACCCAGGGTACGCAGACGAATGCCTGGTTTCACCATCTTCAACGCCAGATAGAGGCTTTCTTGCGTCACACGACACAGGCGCTCGCCCAGAATGGTTGGTTTACCAACGATAAACATTTTTGAGGTGTCGCCGTGATATTCGTCTTTAATGACGGTCACGTCGATGTTGACAATATCACCGTCCTTCAGCAGTTTCTCATCATCGGGGATGCCGTGGCAGACGACTTCATTAATAGAGATACAGACGGATTTCGGGAAGCCGTGATAGCCCAGGCAGGCGGAGATTGCGTGCTGCTCATTGACGATATAGTCATTACAGATGCGATCCAGCTCGCCGGTGCTCACGCCCGGTTTAATGAACGGCTCGATCATTTCCAGCACTTCGGCGGCCAGACGACCGGCGACGCGCATCTTTTCAATTTCTTCAGGGGTCTTAATAGAGATAGCCATGTAATCTGTCCATCAGTGTCGATTATTTCGACGATACTAGTCTAAGTGTTGTCAATGGTATCAGTCCCTCGCACTCGCTGCCAAATTGAGAATCAGTAACAGCACATCAGGCCAACAATAATTGGTTTCTGCTGGTGTTTTGTGGTATAAAGCGCGCCGGACTTCCGATCCATTTCGTATACACAAGATGGACCAGAAGCGACAAATCTCACTTTGTGTAATTACACACACGTATCGGCACATATTCCGGGGTGCCCCTAGGGGTCGGTGATATGGGATACGTGGAGGCATAACCCCAACATTTAATATAGAGGTTTTTACCATGGCAACTGTTTCCATGCGCGACATGCTCAAGGCTGGTGTTCACTTTGGTCACCAGACCCGTTACTGGAACCCGAAAATGAAGCCTTTCATCTTCGGCGCGCGTAACAAAGTTCACATCATCAACCTTGAGAAAACTGTACCAATGTTCAACGAAGCCCTGGCTGAGCTGAGCAAGATCTCTTCCCGTAAAGGTAAGATTCTGTTTGTTGGTACTAAACGCGCTGCAAGCGAAGCTGTGAAAGATGCTGCTAACAACTGCGACCAGTTCTTCGTGAACCATCGCTGGTTGGGCGGTATGCTGACTAACTGGAAAACTGTTCGTCAGTCCATCAAGCGCCTGAAAGATCTGGAAATCCAGTCTCAGGACGGTACTTTCGATAAGCTGACCAAAAAAGAAGCCCTGATGCGCACTCGTGAGCTGGCCAAGCTGGAAAACAGCCTGGGCGGTATCAAAGACATGGGTGGTCTGCCAGACGCTCTGTTCGTTATCGATGCAGACCACGAGCACATCGCAATCAAAGAAGCTAACAACCTAGGTATCCCGGTATTTGCTATCGTTGATACCAACTCCGATCCGGACGGTGTTGACTTCGTTATCCCGGGTAACGACGATGCAATCCGTGCTGTTACTCTGTACCTGGGTGCTGTAGCGGCTACCGTACGTGAAGGCCGTTCTCAGGATCTGGCTTCTCAAGCGGAAGAAAGCTTCGTAGAAGCTGAATAATAAGGTTCTACCCCTTATTAGTACCGTGTATGGATAGGGGCCTCTTAATGGCCCCTTTTTCACTTTTAAACCTGTTTGGTTCAATGAGCCGAGCAGGTCATCTCTCCCGAGGATTTAAGAATGGCTGAAATTACCGCATCCCTGGTAAAAGAGCTGCGCGAACGTACTGGCGCAGGCATGATGGATTGCAAAAAAGCACTGGTTGAAGCTAACGGCGACATCGAGCTGGCAATCGAAAACATGCGTAAATCCGGCGCGATCAAAGCGGCGAAAAAAGCAGGCAACGTTGCTGCTGACGGCGTAATCCTGACCAAAATCGACGGCACCTACGGCATCATTCTGGAAGTTAACTGCCAGACTGACTTCGTAGCAAAAGACGGTGGTTTCCAGGCATTTGCTAACAAAGTTCTTGACGCTGCTATCGCTGGCAAAATCACTGACGTTGACGTTCTGAAAGCACAGTTCGAAGAAGAACGTGTTGCGCTGGTTGCTAAAATCGGTGAGAACATCAACATCCGTCGTGTTGCTTCCATCGAAGGAGACGTTCTGGGTTCTTATCAGCACGGTGCACGTATCGGTGTTCTGGTTGCTGCTAAAGGCGCTGACGAAGAGCTGGTTAAACAGCTGGCTATGCACATCGCGGCAAGCAAACCAGAATTCGTTAAGCCAGAAGACGTGTCTGCTGAAGTTGTAGAAAAAGAGTACCAGGTTCAGCTCGACATCGCTATGCAGTCTGGCAAGCCGAAAGAAATCGCAGAGAAAATGGTTGAAGGCCGCATGAAGAAATTCACCGGCGAAGTTTCTCTGACGGGTCAGCCATTCGTTATGGATCCAACCAAGTCTGTTGCTCAGTTGCTGAAAGAGCACAATGCTGACGTGACTGGTTTCATCCGCTTCGAAGTGGGCGAAGGCATCGAGAAAGTTGAAACTGACTTCGCAGCAGAAGTCGCTGCAATGTCCAAGCAGTCTTAAGGATTGCGAAGGAGCCGCCTGAGGGCGGCTTCTTTTTGCCCGTCATGTAAAAATCAGACAGAAGCCCGTAGTTTCTGCACTGATATGCGACGTACTATGTCGCCAGAATTAACCCCCATCTCAATCGTTGACAGTCTCAGGAAAGAAACATGGCTACCAATGCAAAACCCGTGTACAAACGCATTCTGCTTAAGCTTAGTGGCGAAGCGCTGCAGGGAACAGAAGGCTTCGGTATCGACGCAAGCATTCTTGACCGTATGGCACAGGAAATCAAAGAACTGGTTGAACTGGGTATCCAGGTTGGCGTGGTAATTGGCGGTGGTAACCTTTTCCGTGGCGCTGGTCTGGCGAAAGCGGGTATGAACCGTGTTGTGGGTGACCACATGGGTATGCTGGCTACCGTGATGAATGGTCTGGCAATGCGTGATGCACTTCATCGTGCCTATGTGAACGCTCGCCTGATGTCCGCTATTCCGCTGAATGGCGTGTGCGATAACTACAGCTGGGCAGAAGCTATCAGCCTGCTGCGCAATAACCGCGTGGTGATTCTTTCCGCGGGTACCGGTAATCCTTTCTTTACGACCGATTCTGCAGCGTGTCTGCGTGGTATTGAAATCGAAGCCGACGTGGTGTTGAAAGCGACCAAAGTAGATGGCGTGTTTACCGCCGATCCAGCAAAAGATCCTTCCGCAACGATGTACGAACAGCTGAGCTACAACGAAGTACTGGATCAAGAGCTGAAAGTCATGGATCTTGCTGCCTTTACGCTGGCTCGTGACCACAAATTACCGATTCGTGTTTTTAACATGAATAAGCCCGGAGCACTGCGTCGCGTAGTGATGGGCGAAAAAGAAGGCACTTTGATCACGGAATAATTTCCGTTGACGATAAATACAGGTAAGATTCCGCTTTACTTTGTAGTGATTTCTTACCTCGACGCGCCTCAGGCGTTGTCATGATTTAAACGCGACTATACTTAGCACACCTAAAGTGGCTGTGTTGGCGGATAGTCTGCCTGAAACAAGTTTTCAAGGATTCGTAACGTGATTAGCGATATCAGAAAAGATGCTGAAGTGCGCATGGAAAAATGCGTAGAAGCCTTCAAAAACCAAATTAGCAAAGTGCGCACTGGCCGCGCTTCTCCAAGCCTGCTGGATGGCATTATCGTAGAATATTACGGTACGCCAACACCGCTGCGTCAGCTGGCGAGCGTCACGGTAGAAGATACCCGTACGCTGAAAATCAACGTCTTTGACCGTTCTTTGGGCCCGGCTGTAGAAAAAGCGATTATGGCTTCTGATTTGGGTCTGAACCCAAGCTCAGCAGGTACCGACATTCGCGTTCCGCTTCCAGCGCTGACAGAAGAACGTCGTAAAGAGCTGATCAAAGTGGTTCGTGGTGAAGCAGAAGGCGCGCGCGTTGCGGTACGTAATGTCCGTCGTGATGCGAACGACAAAGTGAAAGCACTGCTGAAAGATAAAGAAATCAGCGAAGATGACGATCGCCGTTCTCAGGACGACGTGCAGAAACTGACAGACGCAGCCATCAAAAAACTTGATGCGGCGCTGGCAGATAAAGAAGCGGAACTGATGCAGTTCTGATTTCTGACGTAATCTGATAAACGCCGTTCAGAAAGTCCTTATGACTTTGCTGGCGGCGTTTTGCTTTTATATGGTTTAACTATCCCGGGCATCTCATGAAGCATTTAACTCTCCTCGGCTCGACCGGCTCTATTGGTTGCAGCACTCTCGACGTTGTTCGCCACAATCCTGAAGACTACACGGTGACCGCCCTTGTGGCCGGGAAAAACGTGCAGCGCATGGTTGAACAATGTCTTGAGTTCTCTCCCCGTTATGCGGTGATGGATGACGAGGAAAGTGCTCGCCAGGTTAAAGCGTTGCTGGCAGATCGGGGAAGTCGTACGGAAGTCATGAGTGGGCGAAAAGCCGCTTGTGATATGGCTGCGCTGGATGACGTCGATCAGGTGATGGCGGCCATTGTTGGCGCAGCAGGGCTTTTGCCCACGCTCGCGGCAATTGACGCCGGGAAAACCGTTTTACTGGCAAATAAAGAGGCACTCGTGACATGCGGGCGCCTTTTTATGGACGCTGTAAAACAGCGAGGCGCGCGACTTTTACCGGTAGATAGCGAACATAACGCGATTTTTCAGAGTTTACCGCAACCTTTTCAGGAAAACCTAGGGTACGCTTCCCTTGAGCAAAATGGCGTTGTGTCCGTTTTGCTCACCGGGTCTGGTGGCCCGTTCCGTGAAACGCCATTGTCTGAACTGGTCTCAATGACGCCCGATCAGGCATGCCGTCATCCGAACTGGTCGATGGGGCGAAAAATCTCTGTCGACTCAGCCACCATGATGAATAAAGGTCTGGAATACATTGAAGCTCGCTGGTTATTTAACGCGTCTGCAAAACAGATGGAAGTGTTGATTCACCCACAGTCGGTGATTCACTCCATGGTGCGCTATCAAGATGGCAGCGTAATTGCGCAGTTGGGTGAACCGGATATGCGTACGCCAATCGCGCATTCGATGGCGTGGCCCAACCGGGTAATGTCGGGAGCTAAACCACTCGATTTTTGCGCGCTGAGTGCACTCACTTTCAGCGAACCTGACTACGACCGTTACCCTTGTCTGAAGCTGGCGATGAACGCTTTTGATCAGGGACAAGCGGCAACGACAGCACTGAATGCAGCTAACGAAATAACGGTTGAGGCATTTCTGAAACAGCAGATCCGCTTTACGGATATTGCGGCGCTCAATCTGTCGGTTCTCGAAGAGATGGATTTACGGGAACCGCAGAGCGTTGAAGAAGTGCTGGCTGTCGATTCACAAGCTCGCATGGCGGCGCGTAAAGCGGTGACGCATCTCGCAAGCTGGTGATAATCCACCGACTCGTGCTTGTGTTGTTTGTTAGCGTTAGGCTTCAGTGATATAGTCTGCGCCACCTGATCGCAGGTATTTGGCTTTAAGTGGTCAGGTAAGCCGTGGTTAGACACGGCTTTTTTATGTAATGGCTTCAGTATTCCTGAGTACCGTAAAATCCTTTCAGGGACTAAAAACGCGTTATGTTGTCTGCGAATCAACCAATAAGCGAAAACTTGCCAGCTCATGGCTGCCGCCATGTAGCAATCATTATGGATGGCAATGGCCGCTGGGCGAAAAGACAAGGGAAGATACGAGCCTTTGGGCATAAAGCTGGGGCGAAATCTGTTCGTCGCGCCGTTTCATTTGCCGCCAATAACGGCATTGATGCGTTAACGCTCTATGCTTTTAGCAGTGAAAACTGGAATCGACCTCCGCAGGAAGTGACTGCGTTGATGGAGCTGTTTGTGTGGGCGCTCGACAGCGAAGTAAAAAGCCTGCACCGCCACAACGTTCGCTTGCGCATTATTGGCGATACCAGTCGTTTTAACTCACGTTTGCAGGAACGTATTCGCAAAGCGGAAGCGGTGACCGAAAATAATACAGGTCTGACGCTCAATATCGCTGCGAACTACGGCGGACGCTGGGATATTATCCAGGGCGTTCGGCATCTCGCCGAGCAAGTTCAGGAAGGGCTATTAAGACCCGACCAAATTGATGAAGAGGCGCTGGGTCAGCAAATCTGCATGAATGAACTCGCACCCGTGGATTTGGTAATTAGGACAGGGGGAGAACACCGCATTAGTAACTTTTTGCTTTGGCAAATTGCCTACGCCGAACTTTACTTTACGGATGTGCTCTGGCCCGATTTTGATGAACAAGACTTTGAAGGTGCGCTGTATGCCTTTGCCAATCGTGAGCGTCGCTTCGGCGGTACTGAGCCAGGCGCCGAAAAAGTCTGATGGGGGTAGCTTTTGCTGAAGTATCGCCTGATTTCCGCTTTTGTATTAATACCCATCGTCATTGCGGCGCTGTTTTTACTGCCCCCGGTGGGATTTGCTATTGTCACGCTGGTGGTGTGTATGCTTGCCGCGTGGGAATGGGGACAGCTTAGCGGCTTTACCTCGCGCACTCAGCGAGTATGGCTGGCGGTGCTCTGTGGTCTGTTATTGGCCCTGATGCTGTTTATGTTGCCCGAGTATCATCACGATATTCATCAGCCGTTGGTGGCAGGTTCGCTATGGGCCTCACTGGGTTGGTGGATTGCCGCGTTGCTGCTGGTTCTTTTCTATCCTGAGTCAGCGGCTATCTGGCGCAACTCTAAAACGCTGCGTCTGATTTTTGGCCTGCTCACTATTATTCCATTTTTCTGGGGTATGCTCGTGTTGCGCGCCTGGCATTATGACGAAAACCACTACAGCGGCGCGTTGTGGCTGCTTTATGTGATGATTCTCGTCTGGGGGGCTGACTCAGGTGCCTATATGTTTGGTAAACTGTTTGGCAAACATAAACTGGCGCCAAAAGTTTCGCCTGGTAAGACCTGGCAGGGGTTCATCGGTGGTCTGTTCACAGCAGCGATTATCTCCTGGGGATATGGCTTCTGGGCGAATCTGGACGTCGCGCCGACAACGCTGCTCATTTGTTCTATTTTTGCTGCGTTGGCATCCGTATTAGGTGATTTGACCGAAAGTATGTTCAAGCGTGAAGCAGGGATTAAAGACAGTGGTCACCTCATTCCAGGACATGGTGGAATATTGGACCGTATTGATAGCCTGACGGCTGCGGTTCCTGTGTTTGCATGCCTGTTGTTTCTGGTGTTCGGGACGATTTAACGGAAGGTTTTATGCTGAGCATTCTCTGGAATCTGGCGGCGTTCATAGTTGCACTGGGTGTACTGATTACCGTGCATGAATTTGGCCACTTCTGGGTTGCCCGGCGCTGCGGAGTGCGGGTCGAGCGTTTTTCTATTGGCTTTGGCAAATCGCTGTGGCGTCGTACCGATCGTTATGGCACTGAGTTTGTCATCGCGCTGATCCCTCTTGGCGGCTACGTCAAAATGCTGGATGAACGCGTAGAATCTGTCGTGCCTGAAATGCGACACTACGCGTTCAACAACAAAACAGTGGGCCAACGCGCCGCTATCATCGCTGCCGGTCCGGTAGCCAACTTCATCTTTGCTGTCTTCGCTTATTGGCTGGTGTTTATCATCGGTGTCCCTGGTGTTCGTCCGGTTGTTGGCGAAATTACCGCCAACTCCATCGCTGCAACAGCGCAAATTACGCCAGGCATGGAACTTAAAGCGATCGATGGCATCGAAACCCCTGATTGGGATGCCGTAAGGCTGCAATTGGTCTCTAAGATTGGTGATGAAAAAGCATCAGTTAGCGTATCGCCGGTGGGTGAGAGTCAGCGCCAGGAAAAAACTCTAGATTTGCGTCAGTGGGCTTTTGAGCCAGACAAAGAAGATCCCGTTGCCGCGTTGGGGATTCGCCCACGTGGTGCGCAGATTGAGCCAGTGTTAGCCGAAGTGCAAAATGATTCAGCGGCACGTAAAGCAGGTTTGCAAGCGGGCGACAGGATCGTTAAAGTCGATGGTCAGCCTTTAACGCAATGGATGACCTTTGTTAATCTGGTGCGCGATAATCCAGGCACACCGTTAGCGCTGGAAGTTGAAAGGCAGGGGAGTCCGCTCTCTTTGACGCTGATTCCGGATACCAAACCGGGCGGTGGCAAGGCTGAGGGGTTTGCTGGCGTCGTGCCAAAAGTGATCCCACTGCCAGATGAGTACAAGACAATACGCCAGTATGGGCCGTTTAGCGCAATCGTTGAAGCCACGGATAAAACATGGCAATTGATGAAGCTTACGGTCACTATGTTGGGGAAATTGATAACTGGTGACGTAAAACTGAACAACCTCAGTGGGCCGATTTCTATCGCCCAAGGGGCTGGGATGTCAGCGGAATTCGGGGTGATCTACTATCTCATGTTTCTCGCGCTCATAAGCGTGAACCTCGGGATAATCAACCTGTTCCCGCTTCCTGTTTTAGATGGGGGGCATCTGCTGTTTTTAGCGATTGAAAAGCTAAAAGGCGGACCAGTATCCGAGCGAGTTCAAGACTTTAGTTATCGCATTGGCTCGATATTGCTAGTGTTGTTAATGGGGCTTGCACTTTTCAATGATTTCTCTCGGTTGTAAGAGAGAGTGTTAGGAAGAACGCATAATAACGATGGCGATGAAAAAGTTGCTCATAGCGTCGCTGCTGTTTAGCAGCGCGACCGTATACGGTGCTGAAGGTTTCGTAGTGAAGGATATTCATTTCGAAGGTCTTCAGCGTGTCGCCGTTGGTGCGGCCCTCCTCAGCATGCCAGTTCGCCAGGGCGACACGGTTAATGATGAAGATATCAGTAATACCATTCGCGCATTGTTTGCCACTGGCAACTTTGAGGATGTCCGCGTCCTTCGCGATGGTGATACGCTGCTGGTACAGGTGAAGGAACGCCCAACGATTGCCAGTATCACTTTCTCCGGTAATAAGTCGGTTAAAGACGATATGCTCAAGCAAAACCTTGAAGCATCGGGTGTTCGTGTCGGTGAATCTCTTGACCGCACAACCCTGTCTGATATCGAAAAAGGACTGGAAGATTTCTACTATAGCGTCGGTAAATACAGCGCGAGCGTAAAAGCCGTTGTCACACCGTTGCCGCGTAACCGTGTGGATCTGAAGCTCGTCTTCCAGGAAGGCGTTTCTGCAAAAATTCAGCAGATCAATATCGTGGGTAACCACGCGTTCACTACGGACGAATTGATCTCTACGTTCCAGCTCCGCGACGAAGTGCCGTGGTGGAACGTGGTTGGCGATCGTAAATATCAGAAACAAAAGCTGGCAGGCGATCTTGAAACCCTGCGTAGCTACTATCTGGATCGCGGTTACGCCCGTTTCAATATCGATTCCACTCAGGTCAGTCTGACTCCGGACAAGAAAGGTATCTACATTACGGTAAACATTACTGAAGGCGATCAATATAAGCTTTCAGGTGTTGAAGTGAGTGGAAACCTGGCGGGTCATTCCGCTGAAATTGAGAGTCTGACCAAACTTCAGCCGGGTGAGCTGTATAGCGGTGCAAAAGTCACCAAAATGGAAGACGGCATTAAAAAGCTGCTCGGCCGTTATGGTTATGCTTATCCGCGCGTACAGACTCAGCCTGAAATCAACGATACCGACAAAACTGTTAAACTCCGCGTGAACGTCGATGCGGGTAACCGTTTCTACGTGCGTAAAATTCGCTTTGAAGGTAACGATACCTCCAAAGATTCCGTACTGCGCCGCGAAATGCGCCAGATGGAAGGCGCGTGGTTGGGTAGCGATCTGGTCGATCAGGGTAAAGAACGTCTGAACCGTTTGGGCTATTTCGAAACGGTTGATACGGATACCCAGCGTGTTGCGGGCAGTCCTGATCAGGTAGACGTTGTCTACAAAGTCAAAGAACGTAACACCGGTAGCTTCAACTTCGGTGTCGGTTACGGTACTGAGAGTGGTGTTAGCTTCCAGGTTGGCGTTCAGCAGGATAACTGGTTAGGTACTGGCTATTCCGTTGGTATCAACGGCACCAAAAACGATTACCAGACATATTCCGAATTCTCGGTCACTAACCCATACTTTACTGTTGATGGTGTGAGTCTCGGCGGTCGTATTTTCTATAACGACTTTAAAGCTGACGATGCGGACCTATCTTCCTATACTAACAAAAGCTATGGTTTAGACGGAACGCTTGGCTTCCCGATTAACGAGTATAACACCCTGCGTGCTGGCTTAGGTTACGTGCATAACGACCTGTCCAATATGCAACCGCAGGTTGCGATGTGGCGTTATCTGGACTCAATTGGTCAAGCAGCCAGCAAATCCAGCGATAACAATGGTTTTGCTGCAGATGACTTCACCTTTAACTATGGCTGGACGTATAACCGTCTCGACCGTGGTTTCTTCCCGACCGAAGGTTCTCGTGTCAACCTGAACGGTAAAGTGACCGTGCCGGGTTCCGACAACGAGTTCTATAAATTGACGCTTGATACCGCATCCTATTTCCCGATCGATGATGATCATAAATGGGTGGTTCTGGGTCGTACGCGTTGGGGTTATGGTGACGGGTTAGGTGGCAAAGAGTTGCCATTCTACGAAAACTTCTATGCCGGTGGTTCTAGTACAGTGCGTGGCTTCCAGTCCAATAACATTGGTCCGAAAGCGGTGTATTACGGCGGTAACGACAAAGATAACTGTAATAAGACATCTTCCAGCGAAGTATGTAGTTCTGATGACGCAGTAGGCGGTAACGCCATGGGTGTCGCCAGCCTGGAAATCATCACACCTACGCCGTTTATCAGCGACAAGTATGCGAACTCAGTGCGTACTTCGTTCTTCTGGGATGCGGGTACGGTATGGGATACCAACTGGGAAAATACTGCCCAGATGAAAGCGGCTGGTGTGCCAGACTACAGCGATCCGAGCAACATTCGCATGTCTGCAGGTATAGCATTACAATGGATGTCACCGTTGGGGCCGTTGGTCTTCTCTTACGCCCAACCGTTTAAGAAATACGATGGAGACAAAGCGGAGCAATTCCAGTTTAACATTGGTAAAACTTGGTAATAATCCGTTGCGATGGAATGCGTTTGCAGTGTAGCGCTGACAACCGGCGATCGCATAGACGATCGCCTTGCCACGCAAAGAACGGTACCTTCGGGTGCCAATGGGATGGTAAGGAGTTTATTGTGAAAAAGTGGTTATTAGCGGCAGGTCTTGGTTTGGCGATGGTGACTTCTGCTCAGGCAGCGGACAAAATTGCAATCGTCAACATGGGCAACCTGTTCCAGCAAGTTGCACAGAAAACCGGTGTTTCTGCAACGCTGGAAAATGAATTCAAAGGCCGTGCTAGCGAACTGCAAGGTATGGAAAGCGACCTTCAGTCTAAAATGCAGCGTCTGCAGCGTGATGGTTCTACCATGAAAGCAAGCGATCGCAGCAAGTTGGAAAAAGACGTGATGGCACAGCGCCAGACCTTCTCCCAGAAAGCGCAGGCTTTCGAGCAGGATCGTCAGCGTCGCTCTAACGAAGAACGTGGCAAACTGGTCACTCGTATCCAGTCTGCGGTGAAATCCGTGGCAGCCGATCAGAGTATCGATCTGGTTGTTGACGCGAATGCCGTTGCTTTCAATAGCAAAGATGTTAAAGACATCACTGCAGATGTACTGAAACAGGTTAAATAAGTAATGCCTTCTATTCGACTGGCTGATCTAGCTCAGCAGTTGGATGCAGAATTACACGGTGATGGCGATATCGTCATCACCGCTGTTGCGTCCATGCAATCTGCTAAAACAGGCAATATTACGTTCATCGTAAGTCCTAAATACCGTGAACACCTGGCACAATGCCAGGCGTCTGCTGTGGTTTTAACACAGGACGACCTTCCTTTTGCCACAGGCGCCGCGCTGGTAGTGAAAAATCCCTACCTGACTTACGCGCGCATGGCTCAAATTTTAGATACCACGCCGCAGCCGGCACAGAACATTGCACCAAGTGCAGTGATCGATTCAACGGCAAAGCTGGGTAGCAACGTATCAATTGGTGCGAACGCCGTTATCGAATCCGATGTTGTTTTGGGTGATAACGTGGTGATCGGTGCGGGTTGCTTCGTTGGAAAACACACTAAAATTGGTGCAGGCACTCGCTTGTGGGCCAATGTGACCGTTTATCATGAAATTGAGATCGGTGAACACTGCCTGATCCAGTCCAGTACCGTGATCGGTTCGGATGGTTTTGGCTATGCCAACGATCGTGGTAATTGGATCAAGATCCCTCAGTTGGGGCGCGTGATTATCGGCGATCGTGTTGAGATCGGTGCATGTACGACGATCGACCGCGGTGCGCTCGACGACACCCTTATTGGTAATGGTGTTATCATCGATAACCAATGTCAGATTGCGCATAACGTCGTGATTGGCGACAATACCGCAGTTGCGGGCGGCGTAATCATGGCAGGCAGCTTGAAAATTGGCCGCTACTGCATGATCGGTGGAGCCAGCGTGATCAATGGCCATATGGAAATATGCGACAAAGTCACGGTGACGGGCATGGGTATGGTGATGCGTCCTATTACTGAACCAGGTGTTTACTCCTCCGGTATTCCGCTGCAACCGAATAAGATGTGGCGTAAAACCGCAGCTCTGGTGATGAATATTGATGATATGAGTAAGCGCCTCAAGTCTATTGAGCGCAAAATCAATCAACAAGACTAAGCGTTCATCCTTTAACGCTAAATTTCCCGGCCTGTCGGCTTTCTTATAATCCGGCAGGCCGTGTTATTATTGCTATTCAGTACATTTTGACAGGAAGAGTATTTTGACTACCGACACTCATACTCTGCATATTGAAGAGATTTTAGAACTTCTGCCGCACCGCTACCCGTTTTTGCTGGTAGATCGTGTGCTGGATTTTGAAGAAGGTCGTTTTCTGCGCGCAGTGAAAAATGTTTCAGTAAATGAGCCATTCTTCCAGGGACATTTCCCTGGTAAGCCTATCTTCCCGGGTGTTTTGATCCTGGAAGCAATGGCACAGGCAACGGGTATTCTCGCGTTTAAAAGCGTGGGTAAACTTGAGCCTGGCGAGTTGTATTACTTCGCGGGTATTGATGAAGCGCGCTTTAAGCGCCCAGTCGTACCTGGTGATCAGATGATCATGGAAGTGACTTTTGAAAAAACGCGCCGTGGATTGACGCGCTTCAAAGGCGTTGCTTCAGTTGACGGCAAAGTTGTTTGTGAAGCTACAATGATGTGTGCGCGTAGCCGGGAGGCCTGATACGTGATTGATAAAACTGCCTTTATTCATCCAACTGCCATTGTGGAAGAGGGTGCCGTAATTGGTGCCAACGCTCACATTGGCCCATTCTGTATTGTTGGACCCCATGTCGTAATTGGTGAGGGTACCGTACTGAAATCTCACGTCGTCGTGAATGGTCATACGACCATAGGCCGCGATAATGAGATCTATCAGTTCGCCTCCATCGGCGAAGTCAACCAGGATCTTAAGTATGCTGGTGAGCCGACCCGTCTGGAAATCGGCGATCGTAACCGCATTCGCGAAAGCGTCACCATTCATCGTGGCACAGTACAGGGTGGTGGATTGACGAAGGTGGGCAGCGATAACCTCTTTATGGTCAATGCGCATATTGCGCACGACTGTACAGTGGGGAGCCGTTGTATCCTCGCCAACAACGCAACGCTGGCGGGACACGTATCGGTTGATGATTTCGCGATCATTGGCGGCATGACGGCGGTCCATCAGTTCTGCATTATTGGTGCGCACGTCATGGTCGGCGGTTGCTCCGGTGTCGCGCAAGACGTGCCACCGTATGTGATTGCGCAGGGTAACCACGCAACACCTTTTGGCGTTAACATTGAAGGCCTCAAGCGTCGTGGCTTTAGCCGCGAAGCCATTACAGCGATCCGCAACGCGTACAAACTGATGTACCGTAGCGGCAAAACGCTGGAAGAGGCCAAGCCAGAAGTGGCAGCGTTGGCAGAGCAGCACCCGGAAGTAAAAGCGTTCACTGAGTTCTTTGAGCGCTCTACTCGAGGTCTGATTCGTTAATGGTCGACAACCGTCCACTAACGATTGCCCTGGTCGCCGGAGAAACCTCCGGCGATATTCTTGGTGCAGGTCTCATCCGGGCGCTCAAGGCCCGCGTACCGAATGCTCGCTTTGTGGGTGTTGCTGGCCCGCTAATGCAGGCCGAAGGCTGTGAAGCCTGGTACGAAATGGAAGAGCTCGCGGTGATGGGCATCGTTGAAGTGCTGGGGCGTTTACGCCGTTTACTGCATATTCGCGCCGATCTCACACGTCGTTTTACCGATCTGAAGCCCGATGTCTTTGTGGGCATTGATGCGCCTGATTTTAATATCTCCCTCGAAGGCAACCTGAAAAAACAGGGTATTAAAACGATTCACTACGTCAGCCCGTCCGTCTGGGCATGGCGACAGAAACGTGTTTTCAAAATAGGCAGATCCACCGATATGGTGCTGGCTTTTCTGCCTTTCGAAAAAGCGTTTTATGACAGATTCAATGTTCCCTGCCGTTTTATCGGGCATACCATGGCCGATGCCATGCCGCTTGATCCGGATAAAAATGCTGCGCGAGATAGTCTTGGTATTCCGCATGACGCTCACTGTTTGGCTCTTTTGCCGGGTAGCCGTGGTGCAGAAGTCGAAATGCTTAGCGCGGATTTCCTGAGAACCGCGCAAATTCTTCGGCAGACGTATCCCGATCTGGAAGTGGTGGTGCCGCTGGTGAATGCCAAACGCCGTGAGCAGTTTGAACGTATTAAAGCGGAAGTCGCGCCTGATCTGCACATTCATCTTCTGGATGGCAAGGGACGTGAAGCGATGGTGGCGAGTGATGCCGCATTGTTGGCGTCCGGCACGGCTGCGCTGGAATGCATGCTGGCAAAATGCCCAATGGTTGTGGGCTATCGCATGAAGCCATTTACCTTCTGGCTGGCGAAGCGTCTGGTTAAAACGGATTATGTTTCATTGCCCAATCTGCTGGCAGGCCGTGAGCTAGTCAAAGAGCTGTTGCAGGATGAGTGTCAGCCGCAGGCATTAGCCGATGCGCTGTTGCCTTTACTGGCAGACGGTAAAACCCGTCATCAAATGCACGACACCTTCCGGGAACTGCATCAGCAGATCCGCTGTTACGCCGATGAGCAAGCAGCAGATGCCGTGATGGAGTTAGCGCAATGATTGAGTTTGTTTACCCACACACGCATCTTGTGGCGGGTGTGGACGAAGTCGGACGCGGGCCGTTGGTCGGTGCTGTCGTCACGGCGGCCGTCATCCTTGATCCCGCTCGCCCGATTGTAGGGCTGAATGATTCGAAGAAACTGTCTGAAAAACGCCGTCTTGCGCTCTTTGAGGAAATCAAAGAAAAAGCGCTGGCCTGGAGTTTAGGCCGCGCAGAGCCCGAAGAGATTGACGAGCTGAACATTCTGCACGCCACCATGTTGGCGATGCAGCGTGCTGTCGCTGGCCTAAAAATCGTACCAGAATATGTGTTGATTGACGGTAACCGCTGTCCTGCACTGCCGATGCGCTCCTTGGCGGTCGTAAAAGGTGATAGCCGTGTGGCTGAGATCAGCGCAGCGTCTATCATTGCCAAAGTGACACGCGATGCCGAAATGGCGGCGCTGGACCTTTCATATCCTCAGTATGGTTTCGCCCAGCACAAGGGATATCCAACCGCTTTCCATCTGGAAAGACTGTCTGAGCATGGCCCAACTGAACATCATCGACGCAGTTT
Organism: Lelliottia sp.; assembly: GCF_045627565.1. NCBI lineage: Bacteria > Pseudomonadati > Pseudomonadota > Gammaproteobacteria > Enterobacterales > Enterobacteriaceae > Lelliottia > Lelliottia sp. The sequence goes on from NZ_JAZQNX010000010.1 coordinate 271,712, forward strand.
TGGTCCGGTGAAACGCGCACTGGGACTGGTGTGCTGAATCAATACGTAAGCAACTAAGTCACGCGGAATCTGAAGATGGCTGAACCACGTTTCGTACACCTGCGGGTGCATAGCGACTACTCCATGATTGATGGGCTGGCGAAGACCGGGCCGCTGGTAAAAAAGGCAGCGGCTCTTGGCATGCCTGCGCTGGCGATCACCGATTTTACCAACCTGTGTGGTCTGGTTAAGTTCTATGGAGCGGCGCATGGCGCGGGCCTAAAGCCGATTATCGGTGCGGATTTTCACGTCCAGAGCGAGCTGCTCGGCGATGAAATGACGCAAATTTCCGTGCTGGCGATGAACAACACCGGCTATCAGAATCTGACGCTGCTGATTTCCCGCGCCTATCAGCGTGGCTATGGCGCTGCAGGGCCGTGGATCGACAGGGACTGGCTTGCAGAACTCAATGAAGGTTTGCTGCTGATTTCTGGCGGTTGCATGGGTGACGTGGGCAAAAGTCTGATACGCGGCAACAATGTTTTGGTCGAGCAGTGCGTTGCATTTTATGAAGAACATTTCCCGGATCGTTTTTATCTGGAGCTGATTCGCACAGGTCGTCCCGATGAAGAAAACTACCTTCATGCGGCTGTGGCGCTTGCAGAGCAGCGTGGTCTGCCGGTTGTCGCGACCAATGACGTACGGTTTATTAACGCTGAAGACTTTGATGCGCACGAAATCCGTGTTGCCATTCATGACGGCTTTACGCTCGACGATCCAAAACGCCCGCGCAATTACTCCACGCAGCAATATATGCGCTCCGAAGATGAGATGTGCGAGCTGTTTGCTGATATTCCGGAAGCACTGGAAAACAGTGTCGAGATTGCCAGACGCTGCAACGTTACCGTCCGTCTGGGTGAATATTTCTTGCCGCAGTTCCCAACCGGCGAGATGAGTACGGAAGATTTCCTGGTCCTCAAATCAAAAGAGGGTCTGGAAGATCGTCTGGAGTTTTTATTCCCGGATGAAGCCGAGCGTAACGAGAAACGCCCGCCTTATGATGAGCGCCTGGACATTGAACTTCAGGTTATCAACCAGATGGGGTTTCCAGGCTACTTCCTGATCGTGATGGAATTTATCCAATGGTCGAAGGACAACGGTGTGCCGGTGGGGCCGGGCCGTGGTTCAGGCGCAGGTTCGCTCGTGGCTTACGCGCTGAAAATTACCGACCTTGACCCGCTGGAATTCGACCTGCTGTTCGAACGTTTCCTTAACCCGGAACGTGTCTCTATGCCTGACTTTGACGTTGACTTCTGCATGGAGAAACGCGACCAGGTTATTGATCACGTTGCAGAAATGTACGGACGTGATGCGGTATCGCAGATCATTACTTTCGGTACGATGGCGGCGAAAGCGGTTATCCGCGACGTGGGCCGCGTGCTGGGTCACCCGTATGGCTTTGTGGATCGCATCTCAAAACTGGTGCCACCGGATCCGGGCATGACGCTGGCAAAAGCGTTTGAAGCCGAGCCGCAATTGCCGGAAATCTACGAAGCGGACGAAGAAGTTAAAGCGCTTATCGACATGGCGCGCAAGCTTGAAGGCGTCACGCGTAACGCCGGTAAACACGCAGGCGGTGTGGTTATCGCACCGACCAAAATTACCGATTTTGCGCCGTTATATTGTGATGAATCTGGACAGCATCCGGTCACACAGTTCGACAAGAATGACGTGGAGTACGCCGGCCTGGTGAAGTTTGACTTCCTTGGTTTGCGAACACTCACTATCATTGACTGGGCGTTGAAGATGATCAACCCGCGTCGGGCCAAACAGGGCCTGGAGCCGATTGACATCGCTGCTATTCCGCTTGATGACAAGAAAAGTTTCGACATGCTGCAGCGCTCGGAAACCACGGCGGTATTCCAGCTTGAATCGCGCGGCATGAAAGACTTGATTAAACGCCTTCAGCCCGACTGTTTCGAAGATATGATCGCGCTTGTGGCGCTGTTCCGCCCCGGCCCATTGCAGTCGGGCATGGTTGATAACTTTATTGACCGTAAGCACGGGCGTGAAGCGATTTCCTACCCTGATGTGCAGTGGCAGCATGATTGCCTGAAACCGGTGCTTGAGCCTACCTACGGCATTATCCTGTATCAGGAACAGGTTATGCAAATTGCGCAGGAACTTTCGGGCTATACCCTTGGCGGCGCCGATATGTTGCGTCGTGCGATGGGTAAGAAAAAACCGGAAGAGATGGCCAAGCAGCGTGGCACCTTTGAAGATGGCGCGAAGAAAAACGGCATTGATGGTGAACTGGCGATAAAAATCTTTGACCTGGTGGAGAAATTCGCGGGTTACGGATTTAACAAATCGCACTCAGCGGCTTATGCCCTGGTGTCCTATCAAACGCTGTGGCTGAAAGCGCACTACCCGGCAGAATTTATGGCGGCCGTAATGACTGCCGACATGGATAATACCGAGAAGGTTGTCGGTCTGGTGGATGAATGCTGGCGAATGGGGCTAAAAATTCTGCCGCCGGATATTAATGCCGGGATGTACCATTTCCACGTTAATGATGACGGTGAAATTGTTTACGGCATTGGGGCGATTAAAGGTGTGGGCGAAGGTCCTATCGAAGCGATTCTGGAAGCGCGTAATAATGGCGGCTACTTCCGTGAGCTTTTCGATCTCTGTGCACGGACTGACACCAAAAAGCTGAACCGCCGTGTGCTGGAAAAACTGATCATGTCCGGGGCATTTGACCGCCTCGGGCCGCATCGCGCAGCGCTCATGAATTCGCTCGGCGAGGCGTTGAAAGCAGCCGATCAGCACGCTAAAGCGGAAGCAATTGGTCAGGCCGATATGTTTGGGGTGCTGGCGGATGAGCCTGAACAAATCGAACAATCGTATGCCAATTGCCAGCCGTGGCCAGAACATACGGTGCTGGAAGGGGAGCGTGAAACGTTAGGCTTGTATCTGACGGGACACCCGATCAACCAGTATCTAAAAGAAATTGAGCGCTATGTCGGCGGCAATAGGCTAAAAGACATGCATCCAACTGAACGTGGTAAAATGACCACGGCAGCGGGGCTCGTCATTGCAGCGCGGGTTATGGTCACCAAGCGCGGTAATCGCATCGGCATCTGTACGTTGGATGACCGTTCCGGGCGGCTGGAGGTGATGTTATTCACCGAAGCGCTGGAAAAATACCAGCATTTGCTGGAAAACGACCGCATACTTATCGTCAGCGGACAGGTCAGCTTTGATGACTTCAGCGGCGGGCTTAAAATGATGGCCCGTGAAGTGATGGATATTGACGAAGCCCGTGAAAAATATGCTCGCGGGCTTGCTATCTCGCTGACGGACAGGCAAATTGATGACCAGCTTTTAAACCGACTCCGTCAGTCTCTGGAACCCCATCGTTCGGGGACCATTCCAGTACATCTCTATTATCAGAGGGCGGATGCACGCGCGCGGTTGCGCTTTGGTGCAACGTGGCGTGTCTCTCCGAGCGATCGTTTACTCAACGATCTCCGTGGCCTTATTGGTTCGGAGCAGGTGGAACTGGAGTTTGACTAATACAGGAATACTATGAGTCTGAATTTCCTTGATTTCGAACAGCCGATTGCGGAGCTGGAAGCGAAAATCGATTCTCTGACCGCGGTGAGCCGTCAGGATGAAAAACTGGATATTAACATCGACGAAGAAGTGCATCGTCTGCGTGAAAAAAGCGTAGAACTGACGCGCAAAATCTTTGCCGATCTCGGCGCATGGCAGATTGCCCAGTTGGCACGTCATCCACAGCGTCCGTACACCCTGGATTATGTCCGCCTGGCGTTTGATGAATTTGACGAACTGGCTGGCGATCGTGCTTATGCTGACGACAAAGCCATTGTCGGCGGCATAGCGCGTCTTGATGGTCGCCCGGTGATGATCATTGGTCATCAGAAAGGCCGTGAGACCAAAGAGAAAATCCGTCGCAACTTTGGTATGCCAGCGCCAGAAGGTTACCGTAAGGCGCTGCGCCTGATGGAAATGGCTGAGCGCTTCAACATGCCGATCGTGACCTTTATCGACACGCCGGGTGCATACCCAGGAGTCGGTGCAGAAGAACGCGGCCAGTCTGAAGCCATCGCTCGCAACCTGCGTGAAATGTCTCGCCTGACGGTACCGGTTATCTGTACTGTGATTGGTGAAGGCGGTTCCGGTGGTGCACTGGCGATCGGCGTGGGCGATAAAGTGAATATGCTGCAGTACAGCACCTATTCCGTTATCTCCCCTGAAGGCTGTGCGTCTATTCTGTGGAAAAGCGCCGATAAAGCGCCGTTGGCCGCTGAAGCGATGGGTATCACTGCGCCGCGTCTGAAAGAATTGAAACTGATCGACACCGTGATCCCTGAACCGTTGGGTGGTGCGCACCGTAAGCCGGAAGTGATCGCCGCTTCCCTTAAAGCGCAGCTACTGGCCGATCTGGCCGATCTCGATGTGCTGAGCAAAGAAGACCTGCTCAACCGTCGTTATCAACGTCTGATGAACTACGGTTACGCATAAGCTTCACATTTGTCTTAAAAGCCGCACATTGTTGCGGCTTTTTTTATGTCAGCCATTTACCTCAACTATCCTTAACGCATGTTTTTTAAGGAGGTATACCGTGAATATTATTGCAATTATGGGGCCGCACGGCGTCTTTTATAAAGATGAGCCCATCAAGGAGCTGGAACAGGCATTGCAGGCGCGCGGGTATCAACTTATCTGGCCGCATAATAATGCCGATCTGCTGAAGTTTATCGAACACAACCCGCGAATCTGTGGCGTGATTTTTGACTGGGATGAGTACGATCTTGAACTGTGCAGCGATATCAATCAGCTGAATGAATACCTGCCGCTCTACGCTTTCATCAACACGCATTCGACGATGGATGTCAGTGCCCACGATATGCGTATGGCGCTGTGGTTTTTTGAATACGCATTGGGTGCTGCAGAAGATATTGCGACCCGCATTCAGCAATACACGCGCGAATACCTCGACAATATTACCCCGCCATTTACCCGCGCGCTTTTCACCTACGTTCAGGAAGGTAAATACACGTTTTGCACGCCGGGTCATATGGCGGGAACCGCCTATCAGAAAAGCCCTGTGGGTTGCCTGTTTTACGATTTTTTTGGTGGGAATACGCTCAAAGCTGATGTGTCGATTTCGGTGACGGAGCTGGGCTCGCTGCTTGATCACACCGGCCCACACCTGGAGGCCGAAGAGTACATTGCACGTACTTTTGGTGCGGAGCAAAGTTATATGGTGACTAACGGTACCTCGACTTCTAACAAGATTGTTGGGATGTATGCCGCCCCGGCTGGAAGTACGCTGCTGATTGACCGTAACTGCCACAAATCACTGGCGCATTTACTGATGATGAGTGATGTTGTACCGCTCTGGCTCTCGCCAACACGAAATGCGCTGGGGATTCTGGGCGGGATCCCACGCCGTGAATTCTCCCGCGCCGCCATTGAACATAAAGTCGCAGCGATCCCTGACGCAAGCTGGCCGATTCACGCGGTGATTACTAACTCGACGTATGATGGCCTGCTGTATAACACCAACTGGATCAAGCAGACTCTTGATGTTCCTTCGATTCATTTCGATTCTGCATGGGTACCCTATACCAATTTCCACCCTATTTACGCCGGTAAAAGCGGTATGAGTGGTGAGCGCGTACCGGGAAAAGTGTTCTTCGAGACGCAATCGACGCACAAAATGCTGGCCGCTTTATCTCAGGCGTCGTTAATCCATATTAAGGGGGAATACGACGAAGAGACGTTCAACGAAGCTTATATGATGCACACCACCACATCACCGAGTTATCCATTAGTCGCATCAATCGAAACGGCAGCGGCCATGCTGCGCGGCAATCCGGGTAAACGACTGATAAACCGTTCGGTGGAACGGGCACTCCATTTCCGTAAGGAAGTTCAGCGCCTGAAAGAGGAAGCCGACGGCTGGTTCTTCGATATCTGGCAACCGGAAGAGATTGATGAGGCGGAATGCTGGTCTGTCGCGCCAGGCGAGAGCTGGCACGGTTTCAGAGAGGCTGACGCGGATCATATGTTTCTTGATCCGGTCAAAGTCACCATTCTGACGCCGGGGATGGATGAGCAGGGAACGATGAGTGATGAAGGGATTCCGGCCGCGCTGGTGGCAAAATTCCTCGACGAACGCGGCGTCGTGGTGGAAAAAACCGGCCCTTACAATCTGCTTTTCCTGTTCAGCATAGGTATCGATAAGACCCGAGCGATGGGCCTGTTACGCGGACTCATGGAATTTAAGCGCGCTTACGATCTCAATCTGCGAGTCAAAAATATGCTCCCGGATCTGTATGCCGAAGATCCTGACTATTACCGAAATATGCGTATTCAGGATCTGGCGCAAGGGATCCATAAGCTGATCCGCCAGCACGATCTTCCTCGACTGATGCTCCAGGCGTTTGACGTATTGCCTGAAATGAAACTCACGCCGCACAAGGCCTGGCAGCAGCAGGTCAAAGGTGAAGTCGAAACCATTGAGCTGGAAAATCTCATTGGGCGCGTATCCGCAAATATGGTTCTCCCTTATCCACCGGGCGTCCCGCTTTTGATGCCGGGAGAAATGATCACTGAACAAAGCCGGTCAGTGCTCGATTTTCTGCTGATGCTCTGTTCTATTGGCCGCCATTATCCTGGGTTTGAGACGGACATTCACGGTGCAAAACGCGATGAGAATGGCGTCTACCGGGTACGAGTCTTAAAAGCGTGTTGATCCCTTGCGTGTGTAGGGTTTTCAGTTGTAACGTGCAGGCATGATAAAAAGGAGACGCTATGCTGGGTTTAAAACAGGTTCACCATATTGCGATTATCGCTGCGGACTACGCCAGAAGTAAGGCTTTTTATTGCGACGTTCTCGGGTTTACGCTGTTGAGCGAAGCCTATCGTTCTGAGCGTGACTCCTGGAAAGGTGACCTGGCGCTTAACGGTCATTATGTGATCGAACTGTTCTCGTTTCCATTTCCGCCTGCACGTCCGTCTCGTCCCGAAGCATGTGGGCTTCGTCATCTCGCGTTCAGCGTCGACGATATCGATCGGGCTGTTGAACATCTTGAAGCGCACGGCGTGAAGTGTGAATCAATTCGCGTCGACCCGTTTACCGACAAACATTTTACGTTTTTTAACGATCCGGATGGCTTACCGCTGGAGCTCTACCAGCAGTAATGCTTGCCATCATCGCCAATGCTCGGTAATTTTCCGGGCATTGGCTCTCTATAAGACGTCTTATGACCTCATCCGTTATCGCCCAGTCTGTTTCTCCGTACCGCCAACTGCTGGTGGGATTTAGCGGTGGGCTGGATTCGACCGTTTTACTTCATCGATTAATGCTTTGGCGCGAGCAGGAACCAGATGTTCAGATACGTGCTGTTCATGTGCACCATGGTTTGAGTTCGAATGCTGATCACTGGGTTGCGCACTGCGAATCGCTCTGTAAAGCGTGGCATATTCCGCTGATCGTTGAACGTGTGACGCTTGATGATGAAGGTTTGGGGACAGAAGCGCAGGCGCGAAAAGCGCGCTATTTAGCGTTCGAAAAAGCGCTTCAGGCGGGGGAGGCGCTCGTCACGGCGCAGCATCTCGACGATCAGTGTGAAACGTTTTTACTGGCTCTTAAACGGGGAAGCGGCCCGGCGGGATTATCCGCCATGCCTTTGCGCACTGAATTTGCTAGCACGCAGTTGATTCGTCCACTTCTGGGTGAAACGCGTACCTCACTCGAAAAGTGGGCGCAGGACTATAACCTGGGCTGGATCGACGACGAAAGCAATCAGGATGACCGCTACGATCGTAATTTCCTGCGACTGCGCGTATTGCCTTTGCTCTCTGAACGTTGGCCGCATTTTGCAGATGCGACGGCGAGAAGCGCGGCGTTGTGCGCCGAGCAAGAGAGCCTGCTGGATGAGCTGCTGACTGAAGAATTGGCCAGTGTGATTTCGACGGAAGGCGGGCTCAGAATTGAACCTCTTGAAGCGATGAGCCCCGTGCGTCGTGCTGCGCTAATACGCCGCTGGCTGGCGGCTCATCATGCCCAAATGCCTTCGCGCACAATGTTAAACCGCATCTGGGAAGAGGTCGCTTTAGCGCGTGAAGATGCCACGCCGCGTTTGTATCTCGGTGGCTTTGAGGTCCGGCGCTACAAAGGCGAGCTTTGGTGGGTTAAATATCAGTCCTCCATGACTGACCAGATTATCGAGTGGCGCGATCCGTCGGTGTCTCTGATGTTGCCTCAGGGGAGCATTTGTTTTGCGAAAGGCGGCCACATTCGCCTGCCGAACCCTGATGAACAAGTCACAATCCGTTTCAAAGCCTGCGGAATACTGCATATTGTTGGGCGTCACGGCGGACGAAAACTGAAGAAAATCTGGCAGGAGTACAACATTCCTCCCTGGTTACGCGATACGACTCCGCTGCTGTTTTATGGGGAAACGCTGATCGCGGCTGCGGGTGTTTTTGTCACGAAGGAAGGTTGGATAGAAAAGGGCGTGCAGTTGGAGTGGAAAGCGTAACGGGCAGGTGACTGCCCGTTAGGGACATTCAGGATTCGCTCACCACAACGGTGCCGATGTCCGGATGACTGAAGCTGGCAATCTTATCGAGACGAAACTCACGCGTTGAACCTGCGTCTTCGACGACAAGGTATTCAACGTTCTTACGCATAACCAGATCGCTGGCTTTTGCCTTCAGCTCTTCGCCATCTTTTAACGCCAGCGCCAGGATCAAATGGTTCTGGCAGGCAAGTTCCAGGTTGTCATAGTCATCACAGTTGATGGGTTGATAGGTATCATTCATTGACATAATCGCTCACCAGTAAATTCGCAGCAGCATACGCCGCTTTTTCCCTGATCGATTCTGAAAGGCTGTTATCCGTCGCCACTTCATTCAGCACTTTCAACACACAGCCCAACGCATCCGGGATATAACCCAGATCTCCGCTGGCGATTTCCGCATACCTTTTGCGAATTAACTCACAATAAATTTCCACATCCCCTCCTGCCAGCGCACTGACGTTACTGTGAGATACTTAAGCCTACGAAGATAAACACGGTTTATCAAGGTGACTATAACATACTCATCCTGGCAATATCAGCGCCTTGATATTGTGGACTTTCACCACCCGGACCAGTCTTTTGGCCATAATTTCGCTACAATGGCCACCTTATAAGAATGGAGTTTAGTCATGGCGCTGAAAGCGACAATTTATAAAGCGGTAGTCAATGTAGCCGATCTTGACCGCAACCAGTTTCTCGATGCGTCGCTCACGCTGGCGCGTCACCCTTCCGAAACCCAGGAACGCATGATGCTGCGCCTGCTGGCGTGGATTAAATATGCCAACGAGCGGTTACAGTTCACGCGAGGATTAAGTGCCGAAGAAGAGCCAGAAGCCTGGCTGAAGAACGATCATCTGGGCATCGACTTGTGGATCGAACTTGGTCTGCCCGATGAACGTCGTATCAAGAAGGCCTGCACGCAGTCCGCTGAGGTGGCGATATTTGCGTATAATCAGCGTGCAGCTGAGATTTGGTGGCAGCAGAACCAGCGCAAATGCGCACAGTATTCGCATCTTTCTGTGTGGTATCTGGATGATGAACAGCTGGCGCAGCTGAGTGATTTTGCCGGAAGAACAATGGCTTTGCAGGCCACGATCCAGGACGGGGCGATCTGGTTGTCTGATTCCCAGAATAATCTGGAAATTCATCTCACCGCGTGGCAGTCCCCGTCATGATCGAATTGTCCCGCACCGTTAGCATTCCTGACAGCGAGTTTGAGATTACGGCGATTCGCGCGCAGGGCGCGGGTGGGCAACATGTCAATAAAGCCTCAACCGCTATCCATCTGCGCTTTGACATTCGGGCCTCAAGCCTGCCAGAGTCATACAAAGACGCTCTGCTTGCCGCCAGTCATCACCTCATCACCAGTGATGGCGTGATCATTATTAAGGCGCAAGAGTATCGCAGCCAGGAGCTCAATCGCGAAGCTGCCCTTGCTCGGTTGGTGGCGCTGATTAAAGAGTTAACCGTCGTGCAGAAAAGCCGCCGGGCAACCCGGCCGACTCGCGCGTCAAAAGAGCGTCGGTTGTCATCGAAAGCGCAAAAGTCCACAGTGAAGTCACTACGCGGTAAAATTCAACGGTCTTCTGATTAACGAACCGGGACACCCAATTTATAAGGAATTCATCGTGAAAACAGCGATATTGTCAGTGCTCGCCGCCTCTACGCTTTTTGCACTTATTGGCTGTAATAACCGTACAGAAACTCAGGCGCTGCAACCGACGGAGTCGGAAGCGCTGCAGCCGATGCAGCAGAGCTGGCAAGGTGTTCTACCCTGCGCCGACTGTGAAGGAATTGAAACTACCCTGTTCCTGGAAAAGGACGGTTCATGGGTAATGAATCAGCGCTATCAAGGCGCGAAAGAGCCTTCGTCTTTCGCGACTTACGGTAAGTGGGTGCGCACAGCTGAAAAGCTGATCCTGACGGATGCTGAAGGTGAGAAAACCTATTTCCGCCCGAAGGGCGAAGGAATGGAGATGCTTGATCGGGAAGGTCTTCCGATTGAATCTCAGCTCAATTATACGCTGGCACCGGTAAACGTGGCGCTGCCATCGACTCCGATGCCGATGCGCGGCATGTATTTCTATATGGCGGATGCTGCGGTGTTTACCGATTGTGCGACGGGCAAGAAAGTCAGTGTCGCCAACAATGCGCAGCTGGAACGTGATTATGCCGTGGCGCGTGGAAATGACAGTAAACCGGTTCTTTTGACCGTGGATGGCCATTTCACTCTGGAACCTAATCCGGATAGCGGCGAGAGGGTTAAAACGCTGGTAGCGGATAAAGGCGCTAAGTTTGTGGCGGGTAAAGGCTGCGAAACTCAATAAACGGATGTAAACGCTGATAATAAAAAGCCCCGCATTTGCGGGGCTTTTTGTTGCTTAGTGACTTAGCCTTTGATGGCTTTCACAAGGTAATCAAGGATGTCGCCGGTCTTGATCATCTGCTTCTCGCCGCTACGACGGTATTTGTACTCAATGTCGTCACTGTCGAGGTTACGATCGCCGATAACCACGGTGTGCGGAATGCCGATCAGTTCCATATCAGCAAACATCACGCCTGGACGTTCTTTACGATCGTCCATCAGCACTTCAATACCCTGAGCGCGCAGTTCGCTGTACAGCTTCTCCGCCAGCTCCTGCACACGGTAAGATTTGTGCATGTTCATCGGCAGGATGGCGACCTGGAACGGTGCCAGATTATCTGGCCATACGATGCCGCGCTCGTCGTGGTTCTGCTCAATTGCAGCAGCCACAACGCGCGTGACCCCGATACCATAACAACCCATCGTCAGGATCTGGTTACGGCCATCTTCACCCTGAACGGAAGCGTTAAGCGCCTCGGAATATTTGGTGCCGAGCTGGAAGATGTGACCGACTTCGATCCCGCGTTTGATCATCAACGTACCCTGGCCGTCTGGGCTTGGATCGCCTGCCACCACGTTACGGATATCGGCCACTTCTGGCGTCGCAACGTCACGATCCCAGTTGATACCAAAGTAATGCTGACCATCGATGTTCGCGCCAGCGGAGAAATCACTCATCGCAGCTACGGTGCGGTCGATAACCACTGGAATAGGCATGTTCACTGGACCCAGAGAGCCTGGACCTGCGTTAACCACCGAGCGGATTTCCGCTTCGGTCGCAAAAGTCAGTGGGCTGGCAACCTGCGCCAGTTTCTCCGCTTTGACTTCATTCAGTTCGTGATCGCCACGCACCAGCAGCGCAACCAGTGGATAAGCGCTACCTTCAACGGCTTTAACCAGCAGGGTTTTCACCGTTTTTTCGATTGGCAGATTGAACTGCTCAACCAGTTCGGCGATGGTTTTTGCGTTTGGCGTATCGACCAGCTTCATCTCTTCTGATGCAGCAGCACGGGGTGCTGACGGGGCTAACGCTTCTGCAAATTCGATGTTAGCTGCGTAGTCTGAAGTATCGGAGAAGATCACATCGTCTTCGCCGCTCTGTGCCAGTACCTGGAATTCATGAGAAGCGCTGCCACCGATAGAACCGGTGTCAGCCTGCACCGCGCGGAAATCCAGACCCATGCGGGAGAAGATTTTGCTGTACGCTTCATACATCTTGTCATACGTCTCTTGCAGAGATTCCTGAGAGGTATGGAAAGAGTAAGAATCTTTCATCAGGAATTCGCGAGAACGCATGACGCCGAAACGTGGACGGACTTCGTCACGGAACTTGGTCTGGATCTGGAAGAAGTTCAGCGGCAGCTGTTTGTAGGAATTCAGCTCGTTGCGGATCAGATCCGTGATGACTTCTTCATGCGTTGGGCCGAGCACAAACGAACGTTCGCCGCGATCAACAAAACGCAGCAGCTCCGGGCCGTACTGCTCCCAGCGACCACTTTCTACCCACAGGTCAGCAGGCTGAACCACAGGCATAGACACCTCGATTGCACCGGCGTTGTTCATCTCTTCACGCACGATGTTTTCGACTTTTTTCAGGACGCGCAGACCGGTCGGCAACCAGGTGTACAACCCAGAGGCCAGCTTGCGGATCATCCCGGCGCGGAGCATCAACTGGTGGCTGATGACTTCGGCGTCGGCTGGTGTCTCCTTCAGTGTGGAGAGCAGATATTGGCTAGTACGCATGTTGTTACGGTTCCATTTCGACGATTGGACCAGGCTGATTCGTCAACCTGACACAAAAAAAGTGGTTTAGTTTACCAGTGTGGCAAAGATGCCAAAAGAGAGGACAATAAAATTAGCGCACTTCCAGTGCAAACACTTCAAAACCCGCTTCGGTTACACGCCAGCGAACGTTAAAATCCAGCAACCAGACGGCGTAGTTTTTCCCTACCTCTTCTTCCTTTCGATAAGCTGGACGCGGATCCTGAGCCAGAACGTCGACGATAAAATCTTTCAGTCGAGGATACCGCTTTTCAAGCTGCTGAAGCTGTAAGAAGACATCGGCAGTGAAGCCAACCGGCATATCTGCCACCGGCGCCTGCTGGGCATAGCTCGCCACGGCATCGGGTAGGGCTTCGGCGAAGGGCAGATACGGTTTGATATCTACAACCGGCGTTCCGTCTACCAGGTCCAGGCTCCCGAGTTCGAGAATCACCTGATCTTTTTGGCAGCGGATACCGTTTAATTCAACGAGCGACATGCCAATCGGATTGGGTCGGTATGTCGAACGCGTCGCGAAAACACCCATTCTTGCATTGCCGCCCAGACGTGGAGGGCGAACGGTAGGGCGCCAGCCTCCTTCCATCGTTTGATGAAAGATGAACAGAATCCACAGATGACTGAATGCTTCCAGCCCACGAACGGCATCGGCCTGATTAAAGGGCGCAATTAAGTGAAGTTCACCGCCACAGCTTTTGACCAGACCTGGTTGACGCGGAACGGCAAACTTCTCTTTATAAGGCGAGCGGATAACTCCTATCTGCTCGAACTCAAATACACTCATTTAGCCGAGACGTTAAGAGCGTTGCCCATGCACACGGCCTGGCGATAGCATCCCGGCGTGCCGCTGGTGACTTCACAGCTATGCAGCAGTACGGCGTTAGCCTTCATTTTGGCTGCGTTGATCTGCAGACGCTTGCGCGCTGTTGGGATATTTGGCGGTGAATCCTGGTTGCTTGCCTGGCATGATTCGCCAGTGACTTCGCCCAAATCTCGGAAAGGCTTACCGATAAGATCTTCGGCATTGGTGTAAATTTTTACCGGCGCTGGACGCGGTGCCTTCGGTTTGGCTGGTTCCACTTTTGGCGGAGTTGCAGTGCTTTTAACAGGTTCAACAGGAGATCTGCTTAGCATTGAACAGCCGCTCAGCATGAGTGCTAAAAGACAGATCGGTAAAGCCCGCATAATATTTCCTCAATGAATAATCAAATCGTCAGTTATTGAATCAGTTGCCTGTATAAATGACAAGACGGGCTTTCGCCCGCCCTGATGATATTACATAAAGGTAAGATTACCAGCCTTTAACAGCGCCGCCGTTAAACACTTTATTGGCTTCCTGGTAAACTTCTTCAGACTGGTAAGCCTGAACGAATTTTTTCACGTTTTCCGCGTCTTTGTTATCTTCACGGCTAACGATCATGTTGACGTAAGGAGAGTCTTTTTCTTCAACGAAGATGCCGTCTTTCGCTGGCGTCAGGCCGATCTGGCTAGCGTAAGTGGTGTTGATTACCGCCAGCGCAATTTGTGCATCGTCCAGAGAGCGCGGAAGTTGTGGCGCTTCCAGTTCAACAATTTTCAGATTTTTTGAATTCTCAGCAACATCCAGCACAGTTGGCAGTAAACCAACGCCGTCTTTCAGTTTGATTAAGCCCACTTTCTGTAACAGCAGCAGGGAACGGCCAAGGTTGGTTGGGTCATTCGGTACTGCCACCTGCGAACCTGGCTGCAGCTCTTCCAGCGATTTGATTTTTTTGGAGTAGCCAGCAATCGGGTATACAAATGTATTGCCTACGGAAACCAGTTTGTAACCGCGATCTTTAATCTGCTGATCAAGATACGGTTTGTGCTGGAAGGCGTTGACATCGATATCGCCTTTGCTCAGCGCTTCGTTTGGCAGAACGTAATCATTAAAGGTCACCAGCTCAACGTCCAGGCCGTATTTTTCTTTTGCTACTTTTTGCGCTACTTCAGCAACTTGTTGTTCCGCGCCAACGATGACACCCACTTTAATGTGGTTTGGGTCTTTCTCGTCCTGACCACAACCGACCAGAGCCAGAGATCCAATCAGCGCGCCGACTGCGGCAAAGGTTTTCAATTTAAACGTCATGTCATTTCCTTAATTCGTCGAGTTTGTGTTGTGTAACGTTATTTGTGAGTCACTGCCCGGACGATACGATCGCCTGAGAATTGAATGAGATAAACCAGCACAACCAGCAATACCAGAACCGTATTCATCACGGTAGCGTTATATCCAATATAGCCATATTGATAGCCGATCTGGCCAAGACCGCCAGCGCCGACGGCACCGCCCATCGCGGAATATCCCACTAATGTAATGAGCGTAATAGTGGCGGCATTGACCAGACCTGGTAGTGCTTCGGGTAACAGCACTTTACGCACGATCTGCATCGGGGTTGCGCCCATTGCGCGCGATGCTTCGATCAGCCCTGTAGGAATTTCCAGCAGGGCGTTTTCAACCATACGAGCAATAAAGGGAGCGGCTCCGACGGTGAGCGGGACGATTGCTGCCTGCAGACCAATCGATGTGCCCACAATGATGCGGGTGAAGGGAATCATCCATACCAGTAGGATAATAAAAGGAATCGAGCGGAAGATATTCACCAGCGCAGACAGCGTGCGATAGAGTTTGGCATTCTCGATAATTTGCCCTGGGCGAGTGACGTAGAGCAGGACGCCGACCGGCAGACCAATCACAAAGCCAAAAAAACCAGAGACGAAGGTCATTGCCAGCGTTTCCCATACGCCGCGAACCAGTAGCCACATCATCGGCTCAGACATAACCCAGTACCTCTACTTTTACATGGTGTTCTTGCAGCCAGGCAATGGCGGCTTGCGTTTCTTGTTGTGTACCGTGCATTTCCGTCAGCATGATGCCGAACTTCACGCCACCGGCATAATCCATCTGCGCACTGATTATGTTGTTGTTCACATTAAAGCGGCGTGCTGTTTCGGAAAGCAGCGGAGCATCTACCGATTGGCCAGTAAATTCCATACGCAACATCGGGACGCTGGCTTCGGTTGGTTCTGCTTTTAAACGTGCCAGGTAATCTTCAGGGATATCCAGATGCAATGTTGACTGAATAAACTGCTGGGCCAGCGGCGTTTTCGGATGTGAGAACACTTCACTCACGGTATCTTGTTCGATCAATTCACCGTTGCTGATCACCGCTACGCAGTCGCAAATGCGCTTAACCACATCCATCTCATGCGTAATAAGAAGAATAGTCAGCCCCAGACGGCGGTTAATGTCTTTCAGTAATTCGAGTATTGAACGGGTGGTTGCGGGATCAAGTGCGCTAGTGGCTTCGTCACACAGCAGAACTTTGGGGTTGCTTGCCAGCGCACGCGCGATCGCCACACGCTGCTTTTGTCCACCAGAGAGGTTGGCTGCATAGCTGTCACGCTTGTCGCTCAGACCCACCAGATCCAACAGTTCCGTCACCCGACGTTTGATTTCTTCTTTAGGGGTATTGTCCAGCTCCAGCGGCAACGCGACGTTACCAAATACGGTGCGGGAAGCCAGCAGGTTGAAGTGCTGGAAGATCATGCCAATCTGGCGGCGTGATTTGGTTAATTCCGTTTCGGAAAGTTGGGTTAACTCCTGGCCGCCAACCTGGACGCTACCTTCGGTTGGACGTTCGAGCAGATTAACGCAGCGGATAAGCGTGCTTTTACCTGCACCTGATGCGCCAATCACGCCATAAATCTGTCCAGCCGGAACATGCAGGCTGACGTTATTCAGCGCCTGGATGGTTCGGGTTCCTTGCTGGAACACTTTGGTGATATTGGAAAGTTTAATCATTGGATTATTTTTATCGTATTTAAGTTAGCCGTGGCATTTTCTTCTGCCAGATACGGGTGTCTACCGTAAACAAAACGGATGTTAAGGCATCCAGACGTCTAAATCAATCTGACTGTGCGAGATGAGCACTTTCTTGCGCTACGAAACATGAGATACTAGCCGTACATGCATTTTTCAGGAGCAAGCCAGTGTCAAAATTAGTACCCGCAATATTTCTCGATCGTGATGGCACTATTAATGTCGATCACGGTTATGTGCACGAGATTGATGAGTTCGAGTTTATTGACGGCGCCATTGATGCCATGCGTGAACTTAAAGGAATGGGGTATGCGCTGGTGGTGGTGACTAATCAGTCTGGTATCGCCCGAGGTAAATTCACCGAAGCGCAATTCGAAACACTGACTGAATGGATGGACTGGTCGCTGGCGGATCGGGATGTCGAACTGGATGGTATCTACTATTGTCCTCATCATCCGCAAGGCACAGTTGAAGAATATCGTCAGACGTGTGATTGCCGTAAACCGCATCCCGGAATGTTTCTGTCTGCACAAGAGTTCCTGCACATTGATATGGCTGCTTCATATATGGTGGGCGATAAACTGGAAGACATGCAGGCAGCGGCAGCGGCTGGCGTAGGCACAAAAGTGCTAGTTCGCACAGGTAAACCAGTGACACCAGAAGCCGAAAGTGCAGCCGATCTGGTCATTAATAGCCTTGCTGACCTGCCAAAAGCGCTAAAAAAGTCGTAAAAATAAGCGCAATGATGAAAAAATGAGCGGTTGAAATAAAATTGTATTTTTCCGCTTGTCATTCCTCAGAAGCTCCCTATAATGCGCCTCCATCGACACGGCGGATGTGAATCACTTCACACAAACAGCCGGTTCGGTTGAAGAGAAAAATCCTGAAATAAAGGATTGACTCTGAAAGAGGAAAGCGTAATATACGCCACCTCGCAACGGTGAGCGAAAGCCGCGTTGCACTGCTCTTTAACAATTTATCAGACAATCTGTGTGGGCACTCAAAGTGACATGGATTCTTAAT